>NZ_JAAVJS010000206.1:0-473 GCF_012037625.1 Tamlana crocina | reverse complement strand
ATCATAGCTCCCCTGCTTACATCGATGTCATCCTCAAGAGTTATTGCAACCGACATTGGTGCATAGGGTTCTTCAACTTCCTGCTTTCCGGCATTTATCGATCTTATTTTAGAAGAGAATCCTGATGGTAGTACTGCTACTTCATCTCCTACTCTATAGATCCCACTGGCGATCCTTCCCGCATACCCCCTGTAATCTCTGTATTTTTCATTTTGCGGTCTTATTACTGTTTGTACAGGAAAACGCGCGTCGATCTTATTGATATCACTGCTAATATGTAAATTTTCAAGGGTACTTAAAAGCGTACCATTTTGGTACCAGGTCATGTTCTCTGATCTGTTTACCACATTATCTCCTTTTAAGGCGCTAATAGGAATGAACCGTACATCCTTCATCAACAGTTTGGAAGAAAACTCTTCAAACTGTGCTATTATATTATTATATACTTCTTCAGAGAAATCAACCAGGTCCAT
>NZ_JAAVJS010000205.1:0-473 GCF_012037625.1 Tamlana crocina | reverse complement strand
ACTGTATGGAGGAACATTATCTAATCATGGCCGGGCTGGGGTTTGCGACAATAATAATGGCCTGGCTTCCATCATTTTCTAAAAAGCTAAAAATTAGCTCTCCTATCCTTTTACTGCTGATAGGGTTTGGATTATTCCTGATAGGAGTTCCCTTAGGCTGGCCCGATCCTCTATGGAATGATCTGGGCCTTATGTATTATTCCGAAGCAGTTGTGATCATTTCCCTGATGGGAGCAGGCCTCAAGATCGGGGCCAATTACGACCTTAAATCCTGGAGAAAACCACTCCTGCTGGTCTTCGTGACCATGCCTATTTGTATGATTTCGGCTTATTTGCTTGGGCAGTACTTTCTGCTGCTGAGTGTTCCATCGAGTCTGCTACTTGCCGCTGTACTCGCCCCTACAGATCCTGTTCTAGCGGCAGAAGTGCAATTGGATGATCCCCTGGAAGAGCAGGAACATGAAGATAATGTG
>NZ_JAAVJS010000204.1:0-474 GCF_012037625.1 Tamlana crocina | reverse complement strand
GGCTTCCGTTTCGTTAATGGTATATCCCGATGTAAAATTATTGTTGAACTGACTGTCGTATTCAATGTTGAAATTATAATTGCTATTAGCCAAAATTAAGCTCCCCTGATTTTTTTCATTGAGCCGGTGATCTGCCTGTAAAGTAAAGATTAGGTTCCGGTAGTTGTAAAGAGAATCTGAAGTGATACTGAACCTGTCGTAACTATAGTAGCCCGTAGTTTTTAATGAAGTCTGGTCACTAAATTTATGGTTATACTTTAAAAGTACATCATGGAACGAAGCTTCACTGTTCTTCAACGATTCTTCTTCCAGGGATTTTAAGATCCAATCGGAATAGGTGCTGCGTGCACCTAAGATCAATCCCGATTTTTCCTTTACCACAGGTATTTCAAGAGCTACATTGCCCGTGACCGGACCCACAGAAACTTCTCCTGCAAATTCTTGTGTATTGGCATCTTTGGAGGTGATGTCAAA
>NZ_JAAVJS010000203.1:0-476 GCF_012037625.1 Tamlana crocina | reverse complement strand
ATCTTTAGTTCCCTGGGAAGATCGAAAGGTTTTAGTGGGGAATTCCTTATTATTTTTTCTGTGCTAATGTTGGGAACTCCGCTATTCTTTCTGCTGAAAATGAGGAGAATGAAAAGGAAAGAGAAGAAGTAGCTGTCATTTTTATAAGCTGAAAATTTCGGTTAACTGAATAAACTCTTTATGTTATCTTTAACAGGTGAAAACACCGGAAAATTTTTTTTCATAGAACACTTCCGGAATAAATTATCTTACCATGAAAAAATTACTCCTTTTTCTGCTTTTTGCAGGTTTATACCATACTGTTTCCGCACAAACGCTAACGCCCGAAAAGCTTTGGGAGCTTAAAAGAGTTTCTGCAGTAGGACTTTCCAATGATGGGGGAGAAGTGATCTTTACTACCCGGTCCTACGATTTGGACTCCAACTCCGGTACTTCAAAGACTTTTGTGATTCCGGTGAAAGGAGGAGAAGCTAAAG
>NZ_JAAVJS010000202.1:0-476 GCF_012037625.1 Tamlana crocina | reverse complement strand
AGGGGCGCGTGTTTCTTTGTGTGGAAGACAATGGTATTGGTATTCCTGCTGAAAAACAGCGGGACATCTTTAAAAAATCTTCCAGGCTTAACCAGGAAATAGCAGGAACAGGCATGGGGCTGTACATAGTAAAACGAATGATAGAGAGCCAGGAGGGGAGAATTAAGATGGAAAGCACTCCGGGAGAAGGAACCTTATTTAAAGTATTCTTTCAGGCTCCTTTCCAGGCAAAGAAGAGCGGCTAAAGCACTTTTTGCGACTTCACAAATAGAGATCTTGTTATCCAATTCTTATTAGTCGGCCGTAACCTAGCCGGAGAAATAAATTGGATAAAGTGATCTTAATCATTTTTCGGTAATTATAATGGCTTTAGTATTGTGCGTTCAAATGAAGCTATGAATGTACTAGTGCTTACAGACCTTTCTGATGTGGCTAAAAATGCCGGCAGTTATGCTGTGCAATTTTTAAGCGATATA
>NZ_JAAVJS010000201.1:0-476 GCF_012037625.1 Tamlana crocina | reverse complement strand
ATTCTTTTGAAGTATTCGTATCTTGCAGGGGCTAAAAAAGATAATTAATTAAAATTTATAAATATGAGCATTATAATAAATATACACGCCCGCCAGATCTTTGATTCCCGCGGAAATCCAACGGTAGAAGTTGATGTAGAGACTGAAAATGGAGTTATTGGAAGAGCTGCTGTTCCTTCAGGAGCTTCTACCGGAGAACATGAAGCTGTAGAGCTTCGTGACGGCGGCAAGGATTATATGGGGAAAGGAGTTTCTAAAGCAATAAAAAATGTAAATGAAGTAATTGCTGAAGAATTGTTGGGATATTCAGTTTTTGATCAGAATATAGTGGATCAGGCGATGATCGAACTGGACGGAACGCCAAATAAGTCCAAGCTTGGAGCTAATGCTATTCTGGGAGTTTCCCTTGCTGTGGCAAAAGCAGCAGCGAATGAATTGAATATGCCACTTTACCGCTACGTGGGAGGAGTAAGTGC
>NZ_JAAVJS010000200.1:0-478 GCF_012037625.1 Tamlana crocina | reverse complement strand
ATGAATAGCAGGAACACGCCACACAACAATATATAAAAACACTGCTAAAATCTGTCTCAATCCGAAAGTCCTTGCTCGCTTGCAATGCCTGATTGTCCTGCGGACAATCAAGCTCGCCAGCTCGCACTGTTTTTATACGAGACGTTGTAAACAAGGCAAAAAAGGCATTTTTGGAAGGCCTTCAAAAAGGAGAAATTTCGCTGCCTTTGGTCTGGAAAAGTACAACAGGCGGGTACGATGGTAAAGGTGTTGCAGTGATTCGGGACACTAATACGGCGGAAAATTTACCTGAAACACCATGTATTGCTGAAGCTCTTATCCGTTTTAAAAATGAACTGGCGGTGATCGTCACACGAAATCCTTCAGGAGAAGTGAAAACCTATCCGGTGGTGGAAATGGAGTTTCACCCTGAAGCCAATCAGGTGGAATATGTGATCTGTCCGGCGCGTATCGATGCTTCCGTAGCTGAAAAGGCCCG
>NZ_JAAVJS010000199.1:0-478 GCF_012037625.1 Tamlana crocina | reverse complement strand
GTTTGTGCTGTATTACTGCATTTAAGCATTCCACAGAACAATTTAAAATAAATTTATCAAACGGATTACTTTTCTTTTTCCCTTTGCAACCCCCGGGCGCAAAGCAAGATTGTCATGAGAATGACACATCTTGCTTTGCTCATATTTAGTGTAAATCAATAACTACGACATGTGGCTTTTGGTTAACAGCGAGTAGGCTGGAATATAGCCGGAGATTTACCGCTAAAAAATGTTTTGAATAAAATTTGTCGCAAAAATCAACGTATTTACTGGGTTTCTCAAGGCATTTGTCGCAAATTTGGTGAAAAAGCACAAATTAAAATATTATAAATAACTAAAAATCAATTAATTAAGAATATGTAACATCGCATAGCGTGTTACCATCTTGCTATTCCTAATTTCATTTTTAACCAAAATTAAAGCGGAATACTAAATGAAAAAATAACCTCACGGTGCTCCATACAATTTACTTTTATTA
>NZ_JAAVJS010000198.1:0-478 GCF_012037625.1 Tamlana crocina | reverse complement strand
TTCTTTTAAAGGCACCTCCACCTTCGGGGCATGGATTAAAAAGATCGTGGTAAACCAAAGTGTAAGCGTATACAACAGGAATACCAAATACCACGAAGTACAGTACGACGACGAGTTTAAACATGCAGTTGAGGAAGACGGCGGAATAGCTTCCGAAGAAGAAGAGCAAAATCCGAAAGTAAGAATGATCTTAAAGACCATGGAAACCTTAAAAGAAAATTATCGCGTGGCTTTGATCCATCATTTAATTGAGGGTTATGATTATGAAGAAATATGTGAGATCCTGAATATTACCTACGCAAACTGCAGAACAACAATTTCAAGGGCTAAAGAAAGCCTGCGCACCAAATTACTGAGCTATGAAAACTGATAACGATCTAAAAGACCTTTTTGACAGGCTGGATTTTGATATCGCAGAACCTTCAGCAGAGCATGAGGAACGGTTTCGCGAAAAACTGAGAAAGCAACAGCCTCAAAA
>NZ_JAAVJS010000020.1:0-61806 GCF_012037625.1 Tamlana crocina | reverse complement strand
ATGCCCATTAGGAACTGGGGCATTATTTTAAACCAGTTTTTGACTATATTTGAAAAAAGGGTCCGGCTTTAATCAAGCCAAACCCTCGATTTATAACTTACACACTTCTCGGGATAGTGTCTTTTTATTGCAAGTCCAGTTTTGAACTGTTTTAAAAAATCGTCGTTTAGAAAATCTTCTTTCTTCATAAGTGTGTAAATTTTAAAATTAAACAAAAAAATATCGAGAGATATAACCCTCGATATTTAAACTTTACAAACTTGGTGAGATACTACCGGCGACCTTTTGCTTTGTATATGTTGTCTTAATCCTATTTAAATGTTAATTAGTACAATCCTCACACTTTCCCTGAATTAAAACTTGAGAAGCCACTACCTCGCGGTTTGCAATGTTGGGTATTTGCACGTTGATATTTAAACAATCTACCTTTCCACAGTCCAGGCATTGAAAGTGCGGGTGCGAATCTACATGTGTTTCCTTTGTGCAACTATGGCATTGAGCATACCATTTAATACCACTTTTTCCCAAAAAGGAATGCAGCACCCCATCATCCTCAAGCCTTTCTAAAGTGCGATAAATAGTCGATTTATTAATTTTTGGCTCTAGTCGCTTTGTTAGATCTGTTACCGAAATAGCCGCAGAATTCCTGCTAAACTCAGAAAGCAACAAGTCTATAGATTGTGTTTTTCTAATTACTCCCATAAGTACAAATTTAACACAACACAATTGTAATAACAAGCAATATCATTATATTTGCAACTAAGTTGCATTAATAAGTCGTAAATGAGCATCTCAATAAAAAAATCTGACACTTGGGGAGCATTGGCCAGTTCGCTTTGTTTAGTACATTGTTTGGCCACTCCCTTTTTATTTACAGCACAGGCATCGGCCATTTGTTGCCATAGTAATGCTCCTACATGGTGGTATGGCATCGATTTTGTTTTCTTGATTATTTCTTTTTTTGCTATTTATCGTTCTGCCAAAAACAGTACAAGCCCATTTATAAAAAAAGGCTTGTGGGTTTGTTGGAGCTTCCTTTTCGTTTTGATTGTTAACGAGAGGCTAGAATGGCTTCATCTATCTAAACTTTATCTGTATGCAACTGCTATTTCTCTTGTGGTGCTTCACCTGTACAATTTAAAATATTGTCAATGTAAGAAAGGTTTATGCTGTTCCTTCCCTAGATAAAATCAACCATCGAATTTGTCAACGTTTAATTAAAAGCACCAAACATTTAATAGTTAAAATCATAAAACTTTTTATTATGAAAATAAAAGCCACTGTAAAAAAACACTATCCCAACGCAAAAACCGGAGCGGAAATAACCGAAAGCTATTTATCCCTTCTTGAAAAGGAGTATAAATCAGATTTAAAGAAAATGTTGTTTGCTACCTCAGTTTGTTCAGACGACGTGAATGTTTCTACCGATTTCCGTAGGGTTTTGAGTCGTCCATTTACTATGGGAGGATTGGGAGGACTGCCTTATTCTGGCTTTACAGGCATGGTAGCGTTTTCGCACCATATACCAGACGGTGGAGATGCTTTCATATTTTATGGACCGCACATTGGTATTACTGACAATGGTGAATTAGGGAAGATGCGCAGAATTGGACAATCTCGTTTAACCAACAGCTGTGGGGCATTAATGCTTGCCTTAGAAAGGTTTAAACAAAGTAACGAAGAACCTACTTATGTTCCTCAAAGCGTATACTATGATTACCAACAAATACAATTGGAACAATCTCTTATGCCCTTTAAACACGAAATCCTTCATTCAGATAACCCCAAAAAGGCTATTACCGATTTTACCTATGTTGCAATCGATAAGCAAATAAAGCAACTGGTAAAAATGAGCATCAACGAATTTACTTGCGATAGAATATTTTTACTTGGAGGTGTAATTATTAATACTAGTGAGGAATTTAACGATTATGTAGATGTGAGAAACTTTGATGTTATTAACACCAAGAATACAAATGATTTTAAATCGGTTTCAATTTTAGAAACGGAAGCCTTTAAAAACCTATAAACAAATACATTAACACCCCTATAGTTTGCGGTCACAGCTTAATTTTGATGCTAATAATCTGGTTTAAACGGTAACGAGGTAAAGGAAAAACATGCCTTGTGCTAAAACATATTAAAGCTGAACAGCAATATGCCTCTTTTCTACTTACTCTAAATAACATCTTAAATTAATGCCTAAAAGTTTATTCCTTTTGTGCCCTACAGATTGCTTGGAGCCTATTATAAATAGCAGGTTCCATAAAGAAAATTATTTCTACACCTCTCTAGGAAACTCTTTTATTTATAATAGAAAAACCATTAAGCACATTCATAAATTGATAAAAAAGCATCAAATCGAAGAAATATATTTCGTACTCTCCAGCGATAACCAAATTATTCTAGATGCATTGGGCAATCAAGATTTCTCAAACTTTAAAGCTTTAAACCGCTTTTACAACGATATTAACAAACACACAGCACATTTAGACACTATATGGCATAGCAGTAGTCTTAAATTTTCAATTATTTCATATTACCTGAATAGAAAAATCAAACTACTGCAATCCGAAATAGATAAAAATTTCGATTATCAAATTAAGATACGCGGAAAAATTTACGACAAACAAGATCATGTCTTCACGGCAATATATTCCGATTTGATAAGCATTGAAAAACATCACTTAAATTAAAAGCATATTTCCAGTCTTTATTCTCAAAAATATTTCTTTCTAAAATGAAAAAACTACCCGTTACTGTATTAAGTGGGTTTCTAGGAGCAGGAAAAACCACCTTACTCAACCATATTTTGCACAACAAACAAGGCCTAAAAGTTGCTGTTATCGTTAACGATATGAGCGAGGTTAATATTGATGCGCAGTTTATACAAAATGAAAACACCCTGTCCAGGACCGAAGAAAAACTGGTAGAAATGTCTAACGGGTGTATTTGCTGCACGCTCAGGGAAGACCTCATGGAAGAGGTTGAAAAACTGGCAATGCAAAACAAATTCGATTACCTTTTAATTGAAAGTACCGGTATTAGCGAACCCATTCCCGTTGCCCAAACCTTTACTTTTGAAAGTGAAGATGGCTCAATAGACTTAAGCCGCTTTAGTTACATAGACACTATGGTAACCGTTGTTGATGCCTTTAACTTTTTAAAAGATTTTTCTAGTTCTGACTACCTTGTCACTAGAGAACTTACAGATATTGAAGGCGACAACAGAACCATTGTCAACCTGCTTACCGACCAAATTGAATTTGCTAATGTTATTATTCTTAACAAAGAAGATTTAGTTACACAAAATCAATTAGAAGAGCTCAAGGCTATTATCGCTTCGTTAAATCCAGAAGCAAAAATAATTTCTGCCCATCAATCAAAAGTAGATCTGAAACAAGTCATCAATACTGGACTGTTCGATTATGCAAAAGCAGAAGCTTCGGCAGGATGGTTAAAAGAATTAGAAAACGAACACGTGCCTGAAACAGAAGAGTACGGTATAAGCTCATTTGTTTTTAGAAGCAAAAGACCATTCCATTCAGAACGTTTTTTAGACTATCTCAATCAAGAATTTCCGCAAAACATCATTAGGAGCAAAGGTTTGTTTTGGCTATCGTCCAGACCGAACCAAGCACTTCTATGGAGTTCGGCGGGCGGTTCTTGCAAAGCCGATAATGCTGGGGTTTGGTGGGCTTCCATGCCGTTTTCAGAACGTATCAATTATGCTGCTTTTATTGAAAACCAATCCGAAATAGAAACCAATTGGGATTCTATGTTTGGTGATCGAAAAATAGAACTTGTTTTTATTGGAATACATTTGAAAAAAGAGAAAATGATTAGCCAATTAAATGATTGTCTTCTTACTGATACCGAGGTAAAATTATGGAAAGCCCAATTACTTCCCCAGGAAGACAAGTGGCCCGTTTAAATTAAAGAAAGTGGATATTATCAAAATAGGCATTATAACGGTGAGTGATAGAGCTAATGCGGGAATTTATGAAGACATTAGTGGTAAAGCCATCATAAATACGCTTAATGAATATTTAATTTCCTCATGGAATGAAGTCTATAGAATAGTTCCCGATGAGCAAAAAATTATAGAAAACACACTTATCGATTTCGTCGATAATGAAAACTGTTGCTTAGTTATCACCACAGGTGGAACTGGCCCTGCAAAACGCGATGTTACCCCAGAAGCCACCGAGGCGGTTTGCGACCGAATGATGCCAGGTTTCGGGGAGCTTATGAGAACCGAATCTTTAAAATACGTTCCAACAGCGATTTTATCAAGACAAACAGCAGGACTTAGGGGTAAGAGCTTAATTGTAAACCTTCCCGGAAAACCCAAATCTATAAGAGAATGTTTGGATGCCGTTTTTCCTGCCATACCGTATTGTATCGATCTCATGGAAGGCCCTTTTTTAAAATGCAATGAATCAATAATAAAACCGTTTAGACCCAATAAATAGTAAATTTGCATAAAACACTGTAATACTCCGCAAAAAAATGGAAGCTTTGATTACCATAGTAGGCTTTTTGGGCGCTGGAAAAACGACGCTTTTAAAGTATTTGATCAAGCACTTTAACAACAAAGGCTGGAAACCTTACGTGATTCTGAACGATTATGAGAACGCTAACATGGACGTACAGCATTTTAGGGAGCAACTTAACACCAATACCATAAAACCTTTAAGCGGAAGTTGTATTTGTTGCAGTGGTATTGTTGAACTTCGGGAAACGGTTAATAGAATCCCGAAACGGGAAAACGGCATTACACTTATTGAAGCCAACGGCACCTCTGATGCCTGTTCGCTAATGGAGTTTCTTGGGGTTGGACTGAACGATAGATTTTCACCTCCTATCCAGGTTTCTGTAGTCGATGCCCAAAATTGGCAAAAACGTGGCGAACATAATGAACTGGAAGCTAACCAAATTCAAGTATCGTCGCTTATTGTTTTAACACACTTAGAACAAACAGATTTAAACCGTAAAAAAGAAGTCATCGCCTCCCTTGGAAAAATAAATCCAACAGCCAAGGTAATGGCTATGGCAGATATGGATATTGAACTGCTCCCCGAGCTCGTCCCCTCACAAAACACACCGCAGCAGCTTAATCACCAAAAAGCACATTGGGCATCCTGCTCGATAGATTTGCCCAACCTACCTAGCCGGGACCATATCGTAAAAATTTGCAATGCACTCCCCAAAACCATTCTAAGGATAAAAGGCTGCACTAAAATAGGTAAAGCAAATAATTATACTTTTTTTGAACGTACACCCGATGGGGAAATACATATAAGACCTTTTAATGGTGTTCCTATAACCGGGTGCAAATTGCTGACCATTGGGCTGGGCAGCGAACCTCTTATTTTAGAACATGCTATAAAATCGAATATTGAATCAACAAATTACACTCAAAATGATACACACGAGTGAGCTTTCATTCAAATATAAAAACAGTGACACCCTGTTCCGTTTTCCCGAAATTGATTTAGATGCACAAGACAGCCTCCTAATACTCGGTGAATCTGGAATTGGAAAAACCACCTTGCTACATCTTTTGGCTGGTATTTTAAAACCCGATAGTGGAAAAATCACGATACACGATACCGATTTGAACAGCTTAACGCGAAGCCAAATGGATAAATTTCGTGGTGAGCACATCGGTTTGGTGTTTCAAAAGAAACACGCCATTCCTTCGTTAAGTGTTTACGAAAACCTAAAAACCCGATTGTTTTTCAGTGATAAACATATTGATGAGTTAGCTGTCGATACGGTATTGGAACAACTCAACTTAAAGGCTTGCAAACACAAAAACATAAATGAAATTAGCGAAGGCCAGTTACAACGCTTGGGTATAGCCATGGCAGTAATACACCAACCTAAAGTTATTTTGGCCGACGAGCCTACTTCGAGTTTAGACGACAAAAATTGCAACATGGTTATCAACCTTTTAAAGGAACAAGCCGAAAAAAACAATGCCAATTTAATCGTCATTACCCACGATCATAGAATCAAACACGTATTCCAAAACACCATTACCCTATGAACATTTGGAAAATCAGCATAAAAAACATTAAGTCAAAACCGTTTTATACGTTTTTAAGCATCATCACGCTGGCCTTGAGCATTACTTTGCTTTTAGGCATTCAGCAATTAAAAAGTTCGTTTCAACATCAAATGCACAACAACCTGAGCAATATCGATGTGGTTGTTGGCGCAAAAGGCAGTCCGTTGCAGCTCATTTTGTCCTCCGTATTACATTTAGACAATCCCACTGGGAATATTCCGTTTAAGGAGGCCAAAAAAATTGCAAAAAATCCGATGGTTAAATCGGTGGTTCCCATTTCGTATGGCGATAACTACAAAGGCTTTAGAATTGTAGGCACCAACCCAGCGTTTTACGCCATTTACAAAGCTGAAATCGCACAAGGGCAAAAACCCAAAAACGCTATGGAAGTGGTGCTTGGCAGCGACGTAGCCAACCAATTAAACCTAAATTTAGGGGATACATTTTCGAGCTCGCACGGGTTAATTGAAAACACCGTGGAAGTACACGACGAAAAACTGACCGTTGTAGGCATTTTAAAACCCACGACAAAGGTTATAGACCGATTAATTGTCTGTAATTTAGAAACCGTTTGGGATGTTCACGACCATGGCCCGGATGAGCATTCAGATGAACAAAACAAAAATGATAGAGAAGAGGAACACAATCATAACGATGAAATTCACGACCACGAGCACGATCACCATGAACAACATGCGCATGAAGCAGAAAAAGAGGTTACGGCTCTATTAATATCGTTTAGAAGCCCTATGGCACTTTTAACCTTTCCAAAAAAAATAAACGAACAAAGCAACCTGCAAGCGGCTTTACCAAAATTTGAACTCGATAGGCTATTCCAATATACAAGCATTGGTTTTGAAACCATTAACTGGATAGCCTATCTTATTTTATTCATTTCTGCCCTAACCATTTTCATTAACCTTTATAAAATGGTAAAAGAACGGGCGTTCGATTTGGCATTGCTACGCACCTATGGCGCCAGTACATTTCAAATTATAAAAATTGTGGCTTATGAAGGCATCATTATTGCCTTTTCCGCATTTGTACTTGGTGCATTCCTCACAAAAACAGCATTGTATGTTATACTAAAGTTTGCTAATTTTAGTTATAAACAAAACATGATTCAACCCTTGGGGTTAACCGAAATAACACAAACTGCCGGATTAGTTTTTGCCATGGTAGCATTTTCTATTATTTTAGCCGTTTACCCCATTTTAAAAATGAATATTTCAACCATATTAAGCCAAGAAAGTCGATAGCATTACCCTTGGGCAAAACCAACCAAACTAAACCACACGTCAAAAAAGAAACACATGAAACATAACATTTTAATCACTTTGTTTTTTATATGTACCGCGGTTTGTTTTGGCCAACAAAACATCACTTGGGAAGATTTAGCCAAGGTAAAATTTGGTGAAAAATATTTTCCAAAATTTGATGATACATTTTTATATCCCGAGTTCTCCGGAGACGTAAAAGCACTGGAAGGCAAAACGGTAACCATCAAGGGCTATTTTCTAAACATATCTCCAGAAGACAAATTATACATACTATCTAAAGGCCCCATGGCCTCCTGCTTTTTTTGTGGCGTTGGCGGACCGGAAACGGCTGTTGAGCTTCAGTTTAAATCAAAGCAAAATTTCAACACGGATGACATCGTCGCGGTGACAGGAAAATTAAAACTCAACAAGGACGACGTGGAGCATTTCAATTATATCCTCACAGACTGTGAAGCGGCTTTAATCGAGTAATATTTCTTTCTGGCATTGCTCTGTTTGAACCAAAATGTTTTTTTACCTTTAAAACGTAAATCGGCATTCCAAAAACCATCGCAGCCATGAAACAAACGCTACTAATTTATAGCTTCATAATATACTCTATTTTAAGTTGTAACGAGCAACCCAAGACATCGGCCCCCATACACGCAGAAAATTGGGCCAACCGGAAAATTGAAATTAAGGAAAAGGATTCTCTGGAATACGGAAAATCGTACCTATCGATTTATTCGCAGATTTACAGTATATCGCAACACAAAACCCATAATTTAACCGCTATGGTTAGCTTGCGCAACACCAGCGACACCGATACTATTTACTTACTTAAAGCAGAATACTTTGACACTCACGGTGTTTCAGTAAGAAACTATTTTAACCACCCTATTTTTTTGGCTCCCATGGAAACCACCGATATTATTATTGATGAAAAGGACGTGGCCGGTGGCACGGGCTCCAACTTTATTTTTGAATGGAAAATTCCGAAAAATTGCCCCGAGCCCTTGTTTGAAGGCGTTATGAATTCAACTATGGGTCAACAGGGTCTATCGTTTACCACACAAGCCAAACGGATAAAATAATTTTATTTGTTATCTAGTGATTTTTACAAATGACAAATGAACTTAGAAATTGAAAACATTTTGCTTGTTGGTTCCCTATTACTCTTTGTGAGCATTATAGTGGGCAAAACATCCTATAAATTTGGCGTCCCCACCTTACTTTTATTTTTAGCTATTGGCATGCTGGCAGGGTCAGAAGGCATTGTGGGCATTCGTTTTGACGATCCTAAACTGGCACAATTTATTGGTATCGTTTCCCTTAATTTTATTTTATTCTCGGGAGGATTGGACACTAATTGGAATTCGGTAAAACCCATTATAAAAGAGGGTATCATGCTATCTACGGTTGGGGTATTGCTCACAGCCACATGTTTAGGCGTTTTCGTTTGGTCGATTACCGATTTCACCATTTACGAAAGTATGTTATTAGGTTCAATTGTGTCATCTACCGATGCTGCAGCCGTATTCTCTATTTTACGCTCCAAAAATTTAGCTTTACGCACCAACTTGCGCCCCACATTAGAATTAGAAAGCGGTAGTAACGACCCGATGGCTTATGTACTGACCATTGCTTTTTTAAGCCTAGTAGTCAATCAAGACCAAAGTTTTCTATCGATAATCCCGCTGTTTTTACAACAAATGATATTGGGCGGTATTTCAGGATTTATTTTTGGTAAAGTAAGCAAGGTAATCATCAATAAAATCAAACTTGGTTTTCAGGGGTTGTATCCCGTTTTGGTAATTGCGCTCATGTTCATCACATTTTCGGCAACCGATTCTGTCGGTGGCAACGGTTTCCTTGCCATTTACATTTGCGCCGTTTATTTGGGCAACCAAGATTTAATCCATAAATCGACCATTTTAAAAATGTTCGATGGCTTGGCTTGGCTCATGCAAATTGTATTGTTCCTTACTTTAGGCTTATTGGTATTCCCCACGCGAATCATCCCATATATGGGCATTGGTTTACTCATATCCCTGTTTTTAATCGTTGTGGCGCGCCCAGTAAGTGTGTTTTTGGGCATGGCGTTTTTTAAAATGAAAAATAGACGTCGACTTTATATTTCATGGGTTGGGCTTCGTGGCGCCGTTCCCATCGTGTTTGCCACTTACCCTCTTTTGGCCGGGATTGAAAAGGCCGATATGATTTTTAATATTGTATTTTTTATTTCGGTGACTTCGGTTTTAATTCAAGGCACCACCCTTTCCATTTTCGCCAAATGGCTCAATGTAGGCCTTCCCGAAGCGGTAAAACCCTTTTCTGAAAGCGATCGCTATATTCTGGATTTGCCCAAAACAGCCATGGAGGAAATTACCATATCGCCCACAAGCAGAGCTGTAAATAAGCGCATTATCGATATACATTTTCCGAAATCGGCATTTATAGTGATGATAAAACGAAACAATAAGTTTGTTAGGCCAGGAGGATCGACAGTGATTGAGGCCAACGATACCTTGGTGGTGTTAATGGACAACGAAAATAGCTTGGATGAAGTGAATCAAGTTATTGCTTAATTTTAATTCTGATCAAACTCGTTTGTAAATGTTCTGCTATGACATCATTATTAGTTTACTGAAAAGGCTTAATATTGGATTTGCAAGTATTTTGGCCGTATTCGATTAAAGATTCACTTTAATCATCACAATCAAAAGGGTTCCTTGACAATTTAATAAGTAAAAATAAAATATGGCCAAAATTGAATACTTTTTTCCTTTCAATATAAAAGATGGTGTTTGTAAAAACATACAATCTTTCAATGTATCGTTAAGCGCTCCATCTAACATAGCAGTAAAACAAGTTTAGAGACATACTCAAAGCTTTCATAAGAAATCGCCTTTTGGTCAATTTATTTCAAGACGGACATTTACATAAAAAAGCTCCGAAGTCATTTTCGGAGCTTTTTGTTTTTTTTGAAAGTTAAAAATCGTATCCTAAACCTTAATCGTGCAACCAATTGCTTTTGTTTCTTTTTGCGGCACATCTTCACCCGTTAACAAAGCATCAACAGCGTCTTCAACGTATTTGGTTGTTACCGCCGTTTCGTCTTTGTAATTATCGTCAATGGCTCCAATGTATTTAACCACATTACCGGCATCGGTTTTTTGCAATACAAAAATATGCGGTGTTTTTGTGGCTCCAAATTTTGGGTACACACTTTGCTCGGCATCGATTAAATAAGGAAAGGTAAAGCCTTTGCTCTCTGCTCGCTTTTTCATAGCATCTAAATTATCACCAGGCTTTACAGCCACATTATTGGGCATAATAGCAATCACCGGATAGCCTTTTTCTTCATATTTATTATTAAGCGCAATTATTCGGTCTTCATACATCACTGCATAAGGGCAAGTATTACAGGTAAAAGTAACAATATAGCCTTTGGCATCTTCATAATCTGAAAGCGACACCATATTACCATCAATATTTTTTAGGGAGAAATCTTCGGCGATATCGCCTATCTTATAACCATCGATAATGGTAAATGCACTAACAAGCACCAGAACAAGTGCTGCTGAAAGTAATCGGGTAAACTTTTTCATTTTAGTAATTATTAGTGGTTTAAAAATGGATTTATTTTTGCTTTTAACTCATCATAGTCAAACGATTGCTCATAAAATTCACGAGTATCATTTTTATATATTAATGTCGCAGGAATAGAGCCCGACCAAGCTTCGCTTATTTTAGGAATCCACGAATTCATATCAGGGTCATCCAGCGCCACAACCTTACTCTGCAGTTGATGTTTTTTTATGAAGGGCTTAAGCTTTTTATCGTATAAATGCGGAAAATCCAAGCTTACCAATAGCACCTCTACGCTCCTGTCTTTATAATCGGCATACAATTTTTCAAAATAAGGCAATTCCTTAACGCACGGTGCGCACCAAGTGGCCCAAAAATTTATCACATGAATTTTACCATCTTTCTTTTTCAAAAACTTTTCAAAACCAGCAAAATCGTAAACTTCCAAATCCAGCGAAGCGTTCTCCTGCTTGGCCTCAATCTGCTGTGTTGAATCGACAGCCAGCGTTTCAGCTTTTTTTTCATTTTTACAGCTGAACAGCAAGAATAAAATGGCTATGGATACTAGTTTTAATTTCATATTTATTCGTTCGTAATGTTTTTGAACTCATTTTTACAATTACCCAAGCAATTAGTTTCCTTTATTTGAGCTTTATAAAATTAAATAATACTTAAACTCTATACTGCTTTTTAACAGTATTTTATGTTAAAAATAATTCTGACGCCAATCCATCGCAAAAAACTTCTAAATTATTTCAGTATTTTTAGGTGCAACAACCAACACATGAACATAGAACAAATCCTTAAAATAAACTCCGACTTGCCTTTGCACAAAAAGGTGGTGATTAACCTGTTGTTCACTTACGGATTGATAATCGGGAAACTAAACGAAGCACTCAAGCCCCACGATATTTCCATACAGCAGTTTAATGTGCTTCGTATTTTACGTGGGCAAAAAGGCCGCCCCGTAACTTTGGCTGCCATCCAGGAGCGCATGGTCAATAAAATGAGTAACACCACTCGTTTGGTTGACAAACTGGTTAAAAAGCAATATGTTACCAAAAGCAAAAACGAGCTAAACAAACGAAAAATAGACATTATCATCACCCAACAAGGGCTTGATTTCTTAAACAAAATTGATGATTTTGTTGAAACTATCGAAAAGGAATCGACCTCCTCCCTTGATACTAATGAACAACTTGAACTCATTAGGTTATTGGGCAAACTAAGATAGTGTAACTCAAATCCCATCTGCTTCCTAAAGGTGGAATTTCGCATAAAAACCAATTTCTTTTATTCGAAAAAACTCCTTAATATTTTGGGTAATAATTTTTTCGTTTTTATATTTGAGGCATAAAAAATAAAACATGAACATAATTTTAAATACAGCTTGGTGGTGGTGCTTTAGAAACTAACGATTCGTGAAGTAAAAACCTAGTATATTTAAAACTCAAAATATAAAAAAGGCTTGTCAATTCACGACAAGCCTTTTTTTTATTATTCTGAAATCATTTCAGAGAAACTAAAAATAAATGGAAAAATACAGTCTTTATACCCACCACAAACGCATTTTAACCGATACCATTACGCCCGTAACGGTGTACTATAAAATACGCGACAAATACCCGAATAGTATTCTTTTGGAAAGTGGCGACTACCACCGCAACCACAAAAACTTTTCATATATCTGCTTTAACCCCATTGCATCGATTAAAGTAGAAAACGAAGTGATTTCGCAAACCTTCCCAGATGGCAGTACCACCACTTTAAACATAACAGATAAAGTGAATGTGGTAGACGAAATCTACAATTTCACCAAACGATTTGATGTTAAAACCGAAGAGAATTTCAAATTCATTAACAACGGCATTTTTGGCTATACCGCTTACGATGCCGTTAGGTATTTTGAAGATATTGAAATCGGCAAAAAAGACAATTCGGTGATTATCCCCGATGTGTATTATGCAGTTTATAAAAACATCATAGCCATCAATCACTTTAAAAATGAGGCTTATATTTTTGCGCACTGTTACGAAGATAACGAAAACAACATCCATGAGATAGACAAACTCATCAACGTACAAAATTTCGCTTCGTACAACTTTAACACAAAGGGCGACATCAATTCGAACTTAACTGATGAAGAGTTTAAACAAAACGTAGAGTTGGCCAGAAAACATTGCCAACGTGGCGATGTATTTCAATTAGTGCTTTCTCGACGTTTTTCGCAAGAGTTCACGGGTGACGATTTCAACGTTTACCGTGCCTTAAGAAGCATCAACCCTTCGCCGTATTTATTTTATTTCGATTACGGCGATTTTAAAATATTTGGTAGTTCGCCCGAAGCCCAACTTATTGTTTCTGATGGTTTGGCAGAAATCCACCCGATAGCAGGAACGTTTAAACGCACAGGCGACGATGCCCAAGATGCCGTTTTGGCCGAACAATTAAAAAACGACGACAAAGAGAATGCCGAGCACGTGATGTTGGTCGATTTGGCCAGAAACGATTTAAGCCGACACGGTAGTCAAGTGAATGTGGAAACTTATCGCGAGGTTCAGTTTTTCTCGCACGTTATCCATTTAGTGAGTAAAGTTACCGGGCATAAGCACGACACCACCTCAACCATGCAAGTGGTGGCCGATACCTTCCCCGCAGGTACGCTAAGCGGAGCGCCCAAACATATGGCCATGCAGCTCATTGAAAAGTATGAAAAAACAAGCCGAGGCTATTACGGCGGAGCCATTGGGTTTATGGATTTTGATGGCAATTTTAATCACGCCATCATGATTCGAACCTTTTTAAGTAAAGACTATAAATTGAATTGGCAAGCCGGTGCCGGAATGGTTTCAAAATCAAACCAAGAAAGTGAATTACAGGAAGTTTACAATAAACTGGGGGCTTTAACCAAAGCTATTAAAATAGCAGAAGATATTTAAAATGAAAAAAATACTAGTAATAGATAACTACGACAGTTTCACCTATAATCTCGTTCATTATTTGGAAGATTTAAACTGCGATGTTACCGTAGTAAGAAACGACAAACTGGCTTTGGAAGATGTTGAGCCATTCAGCAAAATTGTATTATCTCCTGGCCCAGGCATTCCCGACGAAGCAGGACTGTTAAAAGCCATTATTGAAAAATATGCCCCAACCAAAAGCATTTTAGGTGTATGTTTAGGCCAGCAAGCCATAGGCGAAGTGTTTGGTGGTTCATTGGTGAATCTAGATGATGTTTACCACGGCGTGGCCACCCAAGTGGAAATTTGTGTGGATGACGAACCTATTTTTAACGGCCTGAACAAAAACATTGAAGTAGGCCGTTACCACTCGTGGGTAGTGCATCCCGATTTGCCCGAGAGTTTGGAAGCCACTTCGTTTGACGAAAACGGACAAGTGATGTCATTACGCCACAGAGAATACGACGTAAAAGGTGTTCAATATCACCCCGAATCGGTATTAACACCAGACGGCAAAAAAATATTGGAAAATTGGGTGAACCAATAGCAGTATTTAAAGTTAAAATAAGTTTGATCAAAAAATAGATTTCTCCTTTCACAGGAATAGTAAAATGAAAGATATATTAAACAGACTGATAAACCACGACACGCTAACCACCGAAGAAGCGAAACAAGTTATCGTTAACATATCCAACGATATGTACAACCCGAGTCAAATTGCTTGTTTTCTTTCGGTGTTTATGATGCGTAGCATTACCATTGAAGAACTTACAGGGTTTAGAAATGCTTTGTTGGAGCTTTGTGTTCCCATTGATCTTAGCGACTTCAATGCTATCGATATAGTAGGCACGGGCGGAGACGGCAAGAATACGTTTAATATTTCCACCCTATCCTCGTTTATAACGGCAGGTGCCGGCGTTAATGTATCTAAACATGGCAATTACGGCGTATCGTCCACTTCGGGATCATCAAACGTTATGGAAACATTGGGAGTTAAGTTTTCCAACAACGAAGATTTTTTAAAACGCTGTGTGGACCAAGCGGGCATTTGTATTTTGCACGCGCCGCTATTCCATCCGGCCATGAAAAATGTGGCCCCCATCCGAAAAGAATTGGGCGTAAAAACCTTTTTCAATATGTTGGGCCCCATGGTAAATCCATCGTTTCCCAAAAACCAATTATTGGGCGTTTATAATTTGGAACTTTTACGCTTGTACAGTTTCATTTATCAAAACACCGATAAAAATTACAACATTGTTTATGCTTTAGATGGCTACGACGAAATTTCATTAACCGGAAAAGCTAAAATAGTATCCAATCATTCCGAGAAACTGTTTTCACCGGAAGATTTAGGAGTAAAACCAGTAAAACAAGATGCTATTTATGGAGGCAACAGTATTGAAGAGGCCGCAAAAATATTTGTAGATATTATAAGCGGAAACGGCACCGAAGCACAAAACAACGTGGTGTGCGCCAATGCCGGATTAGCCATCGCTACGGCCAAACAAATTTCGCACAAAGAGGGATTTGAATTAGCCAAAGCATCCTTATTTTCTGGTAAAGCCAAAACGAGTTTAGATAAATTGATTGAATTGAGTAAATAACGTCATTACGAGGAGAAAAACGACGCGGTAATCTCGTTAAAATATACAGATTGCCACAACTTTTTTCAAAAGTTTCGCAATGACGATTCGAAAACAAAAATGAATATTTTAGACAAAATAGTAATCGACAAACGCAACGAGGTAAACCTCAGAAAAGGTTTAATTCCCGTTTCGCAATTAGAGCAATCGGTGCTTTTCAATAGAGAAACCGTTTCTTTGTCAAATACATTACGAAATAGCAAATCGGGCATTATTGCCGAACACAAACGGCGCTCGCCATCAAAATCAGTCATCAACCACACCTTAAACGTTCAAGACGTTGCCACAGGTTACGAGAATGCTGGTGTTTGTGGCATGTCGGTTTTAACCGATGGAAAATATTTCGGCGGTTCGTTAGACGACTTATTAACCGCCCGAGCCAGTTGCAATTTACCGTTATTGAGAAAGGAATTCATTATTGACGAATATCAAATTCTTGAGGCCAAAGCCTACGGTGCCGATGTTATTCTGTTGATTGCCGCTATTTTAACCCGCGATGAAATCAAGCAATTTTCCGAGTTTGCAAAACGTTTAAATTTAGACGTGCTGTTGGAAGTGCACAACGAAGAAGAATTACATAAATCCATCATGCCAAGCCTCGATATGTTGGGCGTTAACAACCGAAACTTAAAAACGTTTGATGTTAGCTTAGAAACTAGTAAAGTCTTGAGCGAACTCATTCCAGACGATTTTGTTAAAGTATCAGAAAGCGGCATCAGCAATATTGAAGCCATTAAAGAGTTGCAACCTTTTGGTTACAAAGGATTCTTGATTGGAGAAAATTTTATGAAAACGGATAATCCCGGGGCAAGTGCCACAGTATTTATAAAAAGCCTCCTCTAACGCCTCCAAAGGAGGAGAACCAGTACTCAGATGAACAAAAAGAAGCAACATATTCCACAATCTATTCCCTCTCCTTCGGGGAGTTCCAGGGCGGGGCTTCGACTTAAAATCTGCGGAATGAAATATCAAGATAACATCGAACAAGTTGCGGCTTTGCAACCCGATTATCTTGGTTTTATATTTTTCGAAAAATCCGCTAGATGCTTTGACGCTGAATCCATTCCAAATCTTCCGAATTCTATAAAAAAGACAGGCGTTTTTGTAAATGCCCCTTTAGAGTTTGTGGTTGGAAAAATAAATGAGCTCGATTTACAAGCTGTTCAATTACATGGCGAAGAATCTCCTGAATATTGTGACGCCTTACGTCATGCTGAACTTGTTTCAGCATCACATAAAAAACTTGAAATCATCAAAGTATTTTCCATTAAGGACGAGTTCAATTTTGAGGTTTTAAAACCATACGAAAACGTTGTTGACTATTTCCTTTTCGACACCAAAGGCAAGCTTCCGGGTGGCAATGGCTACACCTTCAATTGGGACGTTTTAAAAAACTACCCCTCTACCAAACCGTTTTTTTTAAGCGGCGGTATTGGAGTTGATGAAATAGAAAAAATTAAAAAATTTAATCAAAGTGAAGCATCAAAATATTGCTATGCTTTAGATATAAATAGTCAATTCGAAATAGAACCCGGATTGAAGCATATTGAATTATTAAAACAATTTAAAGCTAGTTTGTCATTCCGCACTTGATGCGGAATCCATTATAAACCGAAACTAAAAATAAAAAGATTCCCGTCTGCGCGGGAATGACAAATAAAAAAATGAAAAATTACAACGTAAACGAAAAAGGCTATTACGGCGAATTTGGAGGGGCATTTATCCCAGAAATGCTGTACCCCAATGTAGAAGAATTACGCCAAAAGTACTTAGAAGTGATGAACGAACCGTCTTTCAAGGATGAGTTCAACCAGCTTTTAAAAGATTATGTAGGGCGCCCATCGCCATTGTATTTTGCAAAACGACTTTCAGAAAAACACAACACCAAAATTTATTTGAAGCGCGAAGACTTGAACCACACCGGAGCGCACAAAATAAACAATACCATTGGCCAAATTTTAATGGCCAAACGTTTGGGCAAAACTAGAATTATTGCCGAAACCGGTGCCGGTCAACACGGTGTGGCCACTGCAACAGTTTGCGCTCTCATGGGATTGGAATGTATTGTATACATGGGCGAAATCGACATTGCCCGACAAGCACCAAACGTTGCCAGAATGAAAATGCTCGGCGCCACAGTAATGCCCGCCAAATCGGGAAGCCGTACTTTAAAGGATGCTACCAACGAAGCCATCCGCGATTGGATTAACAACCCCGTAAACACGCATTATATTATTGGTTCGGCCATTGGCCCACACCCATATCCTGATATGGTAACGCGTTTTCAAGCCATTATTTCCGAAGAAATAAAATGGCAACTTAAAGAGCACGAAGGTCGCGAAAACCCCGATTACGTTGTGGCTTGTATTGGTGGTGGAAGTAACGCTGCGGGCACCTATTACCATTATTTACACGAACCCGATGTTAATATTATCGCAGTGGAAGCCGCTGGTCATGGTGTGGATTCTGGCGAGAGTGCCGCCACTTCTGTTTTAGGAAAAGAAGGCATCATCCACGGGTGTAAAACGCTGTTGATGCAAACCAACGACGGACAAATCACTGAGCCTTACTCCATTTCTGCCGGATTGGATTATCCCGGTGTGGGTCCCATGCATGCCCATTTGGCAAAAACAGGCCGTGCAGAATTTATGTCGATTACCGATGACGAGGCCATGAATGCCGGGTTGGAACTTTGCAAACTGGAAGGAATCATTCCGGCTATTGAAAGCTCGCATGCCTTGGCTATTTTCGAACAGAAAACCTTTAAGCCAGACGACGTGGTTGTAGTGAGTTTATCGGGCCGTGGCGATAAAGATTTACAGAATTATATTGAGTATTTTAAAATTTAACGTCATTCCGAACGAAGTGAAGGAATCTCTTCAAAAGATTGCTTCGTCACTCCGTTCCTCGCAATGACGATAACCAAACAAAAATGAATCGAATTCAAAGCAAATTAGAAGAAAACAAAAAGTTACTTTCTATATATTTCACAGCAGGTTACCCTAATTTAAACGATACCGTTTCTATCATTCAGGATTTAGAAAAAAATGGGGTGGACATGATTGAAATCGGCTTACCATTTAGCGACCCACTAGCCGATGGCCCAACAATCCAAGAGAGTTCTACGGCTGCCTTAAAAAATGGCATGACCACCGAAACACTTTTCAATCAGTTAAAAGACATCCGAAAAACGGTTGAAATTCCGTTAATCATCATGGGGTATTTCAACCCAATGCTGCAATATGGTGTGGAGGCATTTTGCAAGAAATGCCAGGAGCTGGGCATTGACGGATTGATTATTCCCGATTTACCTGTTGATGTGTACCACGAAGAGTACCAAGCTATTTTTGAAAAATACGGCTTGATCAATGTGTTTTTGATAACGCCACAAACTTCCGAAGAACGCATCCGTTACATCGATTCGATTTCCAACGGATTCATTTATATGGTGAGCAGCGCCAGTACTACGGGAGCAAAATCTGGATTTGGTGACGAACAAACCCAATATTTTGAGCGCATCGCAAAAATGGATTTAAAAAATCCGCAAGTTATTGGGTTTGGCATTAGTAATAACGAGACGTTTACCGCCGCAACCAAATATGCTAAAGGCGCCATTATTGGCAGTGCTTTTGTTAAGCATTTAACCACTAACGGTAACAAGCAAATAGACCAATTTGTAAAATCGATATTGGGCTAAATTTAAAATAGAATGACACCTCCAGAAAGAATTATAATCATTGGTGCTGGTTTTGCCGGTTTAAGACTTGCACAGGAATTGATAAACCACCCCAACTACGAAGTCTATCTTTTAGATAAACAAAACTACCATCAATTTCAACCGTTAATGTACCAAGTGGCTTCGGCAAGATTGGAACCCGCCAGTATTTCTTTTCCGCTTCGTAAAGTTTTTCAAAAGGCAAAAAACGTCCGGATTCGGATTACAAAAGTTTCCAAAATAAATTTGGAAGAAAAATTTATCAGTACACCTATCGGCGATTTTACTTATGACCATTTAGTGATTTCCATAGGTTGCACCACCAATTACTTCGGAAATAAAAATCTAAAAAAATTTGCCTACCCGATGAAAACCATTCCTGAAGCCATTCAATTGCGCAACAGGATTTTACAAACCTTTGAAGACGCCTTAAACACCACCGACCCCGAAAAACTTCAAACCTTATTGAATTTCGTTATTGTTGGTGGCGGCCCAACCGGTGTTGAACTAGCCGGAGCCTTGGCCGAAATGAAACGCAATATTTTACCAAAGGATTACCCCGATAAGGATTTTTCAAAACTAACCATATATCTTCTGGAAGGTACGCCAAACACCCTAAGCCCCATGAGTGATGGCTCTCAAAAAATGTCACAAAAATATTTAGAAGAGTTGGGCGTAGTGGTAAAAACCAGCACTTTAGTGAGCGATTATGATGGCTTCACGGTAACCCTAAATTCTGGCGAGACCATAAATTCAAAAAACGTGATTTGGGCTGCTGGTGTTACCGGAAACATCATTGAAGGTTTTCCAGAAAGTTGCATTACCAGAGGTAACAGACTCATTGTAAACCGGCACAGTCACGTAAGTGGGCTGAACCAAGTTTATGCTCTTGGCGACATTGCTTTTATGGAAACGCCCAACTACCCTACCGGACATCCGCAGGTGGCAGGTGTGGCCCTTCAACAAGCTTCGGTTTTAGCAAAAAATTTCAAAAACCTAAAAAAGGGCAAAACTCTAAAAAACTTTGAATATATTGATAAAGGCTCTATGGCTACCATTGGAAAACGAAAGGCCGTAGTCGATTTACCTAAATTAAGTTTTCAAGGCCGATTGGCCTGGTTTACCTGGATGTTTATTCACCTTATGCTTATTTTAAGCATTAAAAATAAACTGCTTATTTTCATGAATTGGATGATCAGTTATTTTAATAACGACAGTACTTTAAGGATTATAATGAAACCCGCAGCTGTAAAGGTTAAACCTAAAAAAGAGTAATGCCCTTAAACATTGTTTTAATTGAACCCGAAATACCCAATAATACTGGAAACATTGGTCGGTTAGCATTGGCTTCCGGTTCAAACTTGCACCTTGTAAAACCTTTTGGTTTTGAAATAAACGACACCCGGTTGAAACGTGCCGGATTAGATTATTGGCCGCATGTAAACATTACGTATTACGATAGTATCGCCGATTTTTTTGAAATCAATTCCGACAAAAAGATGGCGTTTCTCTCCAGCCATGGCACAAAAGACCATTGGAACATCCCTTTTGAAGACGATCTATTTTTAATCTTCGGAAAGGAATCTGTTGGGCTTCCAAAATCCATCACGGAAAAAAACGCTGATAAATTATTTAAAATCCCACTTTACAGTCCGCATATTAGAAGCCTGAATTTGGCCAATGCCGTGGGTATTGTGGTTTATGAAGGGTTGAAAAATATTTCTCATTCCCGTTAAACTATTTCACAAAAAAACAGTCTAAAACCCAAATAACTTAAATTGTTTTACACATGAAAAAAGCAACTTTAAAATTAGGCGTTTGGGCTTTGGTATTTATGTCTGGTTTAGCTACTTCTGAAGCACAGGAAAAGGAAAAAAAAAGCTCCAAACTTTGAAAAAATGTTAACCCGTTTTGATGCCGACAAAAGCGACTCCATTTCTTTAGACGAGTTTAAGTCTGCCAAAAGAAAACGCGAAGTACCTGCAGAACGCTTGGAAAAAATGTTCGCATCGCTTGATGGCGACTCTAACGGCGAAGTGACTCTAGAAGAACTTAAAGCCAACTGGGGTAAAGGCCGTGGTAAAGGAAAAGGCAAGAAAAGAGAGTAGTTTCTACTTTAAAGTATTTAAGACCCAACTGAAAATCGGGTCTTTTTTTGTGTCAATTTTTCTTCTTGTTTTTCAGCATATTTAAATACATGGCTTCCACTTTAGTACGTGCCCAAGGCGTTCGGCGTAAAAATTTCAAGCTCGATTTCACCGAAGGATTATCGTTAAAACACCTAATGTTTATGGTATAGCCCATATATTCCCAACCGTAATGCGTCACCAATTCGTTGATGATTTGTTCCAGTTTTACACCGTGCAACGGATTATTGGGTTGCGATTCCATTTACCAGATTTTTGATTTTTACGGCTTTTTCAAAATGGTCTAATTTATGTGTTTTAATCCACCACGTAGCGGCCTCCATCAGTAAGTCAGGATTATCGTTTTTGTTTTTAAAAAATGCGTAAAATGAAATGCCCACTTGTTCGCCTTTGGCAGCAATCTTTTTATCGCAAACCTCAATTATCTTATCTTTTAAAACCTGTCGCATGTTCTAATTTCGCTTATCGTTAGTACGTTTTGGGCGTCTGGAGTTTTTGCTTCTTCCCGAATTTCGGTTCGAATTACGTGGGTTTCTGTTATTCCTGTTCCGATTTTGTCCAGGTTTAATCGGTTCGGTAGAGGCATTGGGGTCGGGCTCAAAACCTTCCAGAATTTCAACTTCAATTTTTTCACCAATCAGTTTTTCAATATCACGCAAAAAGGTAGTTTCATCAGCACTCACCAACGAAATCGCTTGCCCGTCGGCACCTGCCCTACCCGTTCTTCCAATACGGTGCACGTAATCTTCGGGCACATTGGGCAACTCAAAATTAATAACGTGCGGCAACAACGGAATATCCAATCCGCGGGCCGCTATATCAGTAGCGACTAATACCCGCACACTGCCGTTTTTAAAATTGGAAAGCGCTTTGGTGCGTGCGCCCTGACTTTTATTCCCGTGAATGGCCGCAGCGCTTATGCCGGCAGCCATCATTTTTTTGCTCAGTTTATTGGCGCCGTGTTTGGTGCGGGTAAATACGAGCACCTGTTTCCAATTGCCATCGGAAATCAATTTAATAATCAATCCTGTTTTTAAGCCTTTGGCCACGCGATATACTTTTTGGCTAATCAGTTCGACGGTGGTGTTTTCGGGCGTGGCTTCCACTTGCACAGGCTGGTTTAATATACCGTGCGCCAGTTTTTTAATCTCTTTTGAAAAGGTGGCCGAAAACATTAAATTCTGTCGTTTTTCGGGCATCAGGTTAATGGTGCGTTCAATATCGCGCAAAAAGCCCATATCGAGCATGCGGTCGGCTTCGTCCAAAACAAAAATCTCAACACGTTTTAAAGATAGCAGCCCCTGACTTTGCAAATCGAGCAAGCGGCCCGGTGTGGCCACCAAGATATCAACACCTTTGCGTATTTGTGCCACCTGCGGCTTTTGATTTACACCGCCAAAAATAACCACGCTGCGCAGGTTTAAAAACGCACTGTACTCCTTAACATTGGCGTACACCTGTGCCGCCAGTTCGCGGGTGGGCGTTAAAATTAAAGCGCGAATGGGTCGATATTTTTCTTTTGGGTTTTCCGATAAAATATGTAGCAAAGGCAAGGTAAAACCAGCGGTTTTTCCGGTGCCGGTCTGTGCCGATGCCAATACATCCTTACCCTGTAATACGGGCGGAATGGCTTTTTGTTGAATGGGACTTGGGGTGGTGTATCCTTTTTGGTCCACCGCTTTTAATAAGGCTTCAGATAAGCCTAATGATTTGAATGACATATAATTTGTTTGAAAGCCCTTGGTGGGCGTTTTGAGATGATGACTTACAAATTAAATATCACCCCCTTTTTTGTTAAGCGGCAAATGTACGGTTAATTTATACAGCACTGGGATTTATTTTAAACCTCTTGATTTTGTAGAAAATTTCAACTACATTCGCTTGGCTACGGATATAAGTCATTTAGGAAACGACGCATATCCTTAAAGTTGGGCGTCATGCAAAAAGGCCGACACACATTTAAGCACATTTGGCTGCTCCAACGCACGGGCGACCGCTTTGGCAGCCAAAAGAGCTTAAATTTTGCCAACGCACGGACACACTTTTAAAATGGACGAAATAGTAAAGCGACTGACACCGAATAAGGAGACCATGAATTTGCTTTTTGCAAAATCAGGAAATGAATGTGCTTTTGAAGGCTGTAAAGAAAGACTGTTTATTAAAGAGCGTTTCGTTGCAGAAGTTTGCCATATTAAGGCAGCAATGCCTGGCGGACAAAGGTTTGACAAGAAACAAACCAACGAAGACAGACGCAAGCCCAAGAATTTAATTCTCCTATGCCGCAATCATCATAAAGAAACAGATGATGTAGACGAATATCCGGTAAAACGGCTTCTGGAAATAAAAAGAAAACACGAAGAGAGATTTTCAGGGAAGCCTCAAAAATTGACAGAGGAGAATTACCAAAGCATTGTTCAGGTTCTTAAAGGGCAGATACAAGATAAATTATTAGAAATAGAAAGATTATTGACAAGGGTTCATTATTTGAAACCTGTCGGCAAGTTCTTTGAAAAAGACGACAATAAATTTCTACCCTCATTAAGCCTTTTTCAGGATAGGCTTTTTTATCAAACAGCAGAGGATTTCAAACTTACCAAAACGTTTTACGAATTCTTTAAATCAAACAAGTCCAATATCGGCTTATTGACTGCTTTCCCCACCAACGGCAAAACAACCTTTGCTTTAAATCTATCCGAAGAACTATCCAAAAATGAAAAATTCGAATCATATTATCTTGAGATGTCACCGGATTTGCCAACAAAGGAAATCCACATTGAGCTGTCTATCCTGAACAGGTTCAAAACATTTGTTGTACTGGATGACATTCATAAAAACCTTCCTCTTGCCACTGAAATCTATTCAAATTCAGAAGAATGGGAAAACCTAAGTTTCCTGTTCTTATCAAGAGTAATCAGTAAAGAAATTCAGGAAGATGAAAATGGTTTTAACCTCTACAAGGTAATTGGTTTAAAAGAGCTGCTGAAGAATCAAAACATTACTGCCAAGTTTCAGGGAATTGTAAATGCCTTTACTCAAAAGCACTCAATAACCAAGCCTGTTGGCGACCTAGATACTGTACTGAAAAATTGCAACCGTAATTTATTGAAGCTGCACTTAATGCTAAGATTATGGAAGGAGGAACCAAACTGTTCTCTTGCTGATATTAACGAGCGAGAATTCAATAAACGGCTGTTCAGGCATTATTTGAGTGGTTTATCAAGTATTGCGCTTGAAGGATTAACTGAAATCAGCAGTGTTTACTCATTAGGCATTGAATTTCATGTGCTATTTGATAACGCTTTTCGAGACAGAATTGAAGAAGCCGGTCTTATTTTCAATTCTAAATTAGAAAATAACTTATTCCGATTTGGTCACTCACAATTTGCTGACCTCATTTTGTGTTCCATCATTGAAAACAAGTCCTCCTTGGACGCAGATAGGTTTTACAAAAACAAAGACAGTTTTAAGCTGAAAGAGTTGTTTCAATATCTGCACAAGTTTCAAAGCGCAGATGAATTCAGCCTCAGATATCCGAAAAACCTACTCGATATTTATGCATCGCTTGCCCAACAGAAACAGAAACAACCGATTATCAGTTTGCTTGAGGACGAGTTCATTCAAAGGTCCACATTTATGTTCCTTGAGAACGAGCCTGTCGAATCTGGAATCATAAAGGAGTTTTACAAGCATCTTAGATTTAATTCAAAGCATCACTTTGAGCTATTCGCTCAAAAACACTTGCAGGTTTCAAGTTCATTTAAGAGTAAAATGCTTGAAAGCAATGACGGTTTTGAAGTTTTTACATACTTGCTAATCTCCTGTTACAAACTTGGTTTATCCAAGCAAGCCGGGCGTATTTCCAATGCGTTTACTGATTCGATTAAAGAAATGGCATTAAAGTCAAAGGTCAATTCCATCTCTTTATCAGTACGACTACTGAAAAATTATTATGAGCCTTTATCACAAAGAATATTGTCTTCACTTACGGCAGAAGAATGGGCATATAAACTATACGAATGTCCAATATTTATTGCATCCAATGCCTTGACGGAAATAAAGCGGCTCAATTCAAAACTGGCTTATGACATTTTCATGCTCATGGATACTGAACAGCTTGTCAATGAAATGAATTCCATACAGTTCTTTCGAATTGAAAAAATGCTCAGTGAATTCAAAGAGATTAACGACACTAAGACCAAGGAAATCTTTATAGCTTATAATAACAATCGGTTCCTATCTGCACTTAAAAAATGTCCAGCCTCCCAAATTGGAAAAGGATTAACCAGCCTAAATAAAATCGACCCAGAAAAAGTTCAGGCTGTTTTTGAACAATTGAAAAATGAGCACTTACTCGAAAAACTAAAAAAGGAATCTGTAAAAAACGCTTTTAGGATAATTGCTGAGTTATATAACGTATCAAAAGATAAGACAATTGACCTACTTCAAAACTATTTAGAAATTCCCGAATCAAGAGATGTAAGAGATGTTGTCGACTTTTTCAATATTGTGCATACCCTTGAAAATCTTGAATATCAAAACAGAGCTGAATATTTACAGAGTTTTGGAATCAAACAGCTAACCATGCTTCTGAATCAGGCTACTCCCCACAATTACGCCTCTGGTCTCAATGCAATAAAACTTTATGATAGTGAATTAGCAAAAAGATTATTCCATGAAACATCTATTGACATTGAACAAAACTCAATGACCTTCACGGCACTTGGTCCGATACTGTTAAAGTTGCGCAAGATTGACCATCCTCATACGCAGCAGCTTTTGAAGAAAGCAGATAGAAAGAAACTCATCCGAAAAGCGACAACTAATAATCTAAACTTCGCTCAGGTAGTTAAAACGCTTGAAGAACTGAAAAACGTAGACAGAGACCAGACAACGGAAATTTTAAGCCTGTTATGTAAGGAAAAAAGCTTCATGTCAAAAGTATACAGGCTGACAATGGATGTTCTCATTAATTCAGTTATCAGCATTCAAAGAATCCATGACCCTTCTGCTAAGGAGGTATTTGAATCGTATATACAGAAACATGGAAATTCAGTTACACAACAAAAAATTAGTTTCCTCAAGTTCTGTCATGCCTTGAATAAACTAAACAAGGTTCATCCAAAACTTGCCAATCAACTCTTGGACAAATTCTACAATAATCTTAAGGGACAGCTTAAGGGCTTAAAGTTTCATGAATTGACAACAGGACTCAGTGACTTAGGCAATGTATCTAAGGAAAAAGCACGTGACCTCTTAGCAGAGTGTGCTGACGATTATTTACTTGAAAAAGCTCAAATGACTAAACAACCCCTTCTGAACAATGCTTTGGGAGAGTTGGGAAAAATAGACACCGAAAGACATAGACGACTAAAAAAGACAATGAATATGGCAAAGGCATAAAGCACACCTATTTGCAAGCCGCACTGGCAAGGCTGAAACCAAAGCTTGCAAAAAAGTGTGCTTTGCCGCCAGAAAAATAAAAAGCACGAACGCCCAACAATGGCTATAAATAATGCGGGCTTTTGTGGTTAAGGAAAGCTTCTACCCTGTCCATCCGCCAAAACAAGTTTTGACGTCTTCTTTTTTGGTAATTTAAGCCACAAAACTTGGTTTGGCTCACATCGTGCGCAGATTGAAAACTATCGCATTTCAATCCCCGCACTATTCATAGCCGAGCCGTTAAGCGAACCACTTCAAAAAAACTCCCGATACTGCATCACCCGAAAATCGAAGGTATTAAAATCGGGGTTTTTGGCTTTTAATTGTTTGTAAAGCGGCAATCGGCTAATGGAAATATTGGCGGCACCGGAGCCCGAGGTTAGGGATACGGTTTTTATTATTCGGTTGGTTTCAACAGATTCCCGCGCTCCGCTCGGAATGACGAAACTATGTATTCGAGGTACTTCGTTACAGACCAATTTCAGTTTTAATCCGTATGCTTTTAAATGCTTTCTAAAAAAATATTCGGGACCGTTTTTGCTGTTTCCGCCAGTAAATAAAATGGTATCGATGTTGGGGTATTGTTGCAAATAGCCTAGCACATTTCGCAGTTTAATGTTTTTCATGCCCAAATCGGAGGCATCGATTTTTTCGCGTTCGCAGCTTGCCACGATATCGCACACGCCAATTTGGTGTTTTATTAAAAAGGCTTTACGCTGCTGTACGGCTTCTTCGGAATTATCAAAACGTAAATTGAGGTTATGGATTTTATCTATAAACAGCCAAAGCGAATTGTAATAGCTGCCGTAACAAAAATCGACATCCTTTTCCAGCAAATCGCCCGTGGAGAAACGTGGTGGCGGCAAAGTGCCCACAATGAGCTTCGTGGTATCTTCTTTTATAAACGGTGGATATGGATGCTTATGTAAAAACAGAAATTTGAATTTTAGTTTTGAATTTGTTATATTTTGACGACACGACATTTATTAATTGTTCGTCAGTTCGAGTGATTTTGAGATCCGAAAAATCGTATCGAGAACCATTTAAAGATAAAATTCTTTTCTCGATAGCTCCACTGAGCGGAGCCGAAGTGCAAATTTCACTCATTCTGTCGTGAAATTCACTCGAACTGACGAATTTTATCAATATACGCAATACCTTAAAAACAACAAACAATGGGAAAAGGAGACAAAAAAACAAAACGCGGCAAAATATACCGCGGCACGTTTGGAAAAAGAAGACCGAGAATTAAAAAGAAACCTTCGGTGGAAAGCCAAATTAATGTGGGCAACAAGGCGACGCCTAAATAATTAAACCATTTTAATAGTCATTTGCCATAGACCTGAACTGTCACCCTGAGCGCAGTCGAAGGGTTCTGGTTCTCATACTAATTTACAACTCAAAAAATGTGATTCTGAAACAATCCCGATAGCTATCGGGACGAGTGAAGGAAACTTTAAAAAATGAACTCTTATTTATGAGATTGCTTCGAAATAAAAATTTCTCGCAATGACGCTCCGCTCCGGCTTTTAACACAGATTTATTGGGTTCATCTAATAAAAACCAAATCGTTATCTTTAGACATGGGCTCGCTAAAACTATAGCCTTGGTAATTGAAGCCTTTTAAATCGTCGACGGTTTGGGCATTGGTATCTACAATATATCTGGCCATTAAGCCTCGTGCTTCTTTGGCAAAAAATGAAATCACCTTATACTCGCCATTTTTTAAATCTTTAAAGTTGGCCGTTACCACAGGAACTTTTAATGCTTTTTTATCGACAGCCTTAAAATATTCGTTACTGGCCAGGTTTAAGAACAATTCGTCGTCTTCCAACTCCTCGTTAAGCGCTTTGGTGATGTCTTTTTTCCAGAATTCATAAAGATTTTTTTTCGCCCCAACCGGCATTTTTGTGCCCATTTCCAAACGGTACGGCTGGATTAAATCGGTAGGCTTTAACAAACCGTATAGCCCAGACAGGATACGCACGGTGTTTTGAAGCTTGTCTGTTTTTTCTTCCGGAATAGTGTAGGCATCCAAACCTTTGTAAACATCGCCGCTAAAGGCATAAACGGCCGGACGGGCATTATCGGTAGTAAACGGCAATTCCCACGATTGGTTGCGCTCGTAATTGAGTTGGCCCAAAGCATCGGATATGCTCATGAGTTTCGACAAGCTTTTGGCCGATTTCTTTTTAAGCAGTTTATTCAAGCGTTCCGATTGCTTTAAAAACTGGGCTTCTGTATGTTTTTCGGTGGGCAATTTACTTTCAAAATCCAACGACTTGGCTGGCGATAATACTAGTTTCATAGTGGTATTGTTCTCTTTTTCGTTTCGACTCGTTTAACTAATTTCAAATTTACGATTAGTATTGAATTTCTAAATTGTAAAATCCATTTTATTTCCAATACAGCCATAAATTGAATTTATTAAAATGTCTACGATTTAAATTATCTTTGCAGCGCTTAAAGAATTTGTATGCGCATTGATATTATTACGGTATTACCCGAGTTACTAAAGAGTCCGTTTGAGGCTTCCATTTTAAAACGTGCCATTGAAGCTGGTTTGGTGGAAGTGCATTTCCATAATTTACGGGATTACACGACCGATAATTACAAATCTATTGACGACACCCAATTTGGCGGTGGTGCCGGCATGGTAATGATGGTAGAGCCGATTGACAAATGCATAACCGCGCTTAAAGCGGAACGGGATTACGACGAGGTGATTTACATGACTCCCGATGGCGAAACCCTAAAACAGGGCATTGCCAACCAGATATCACTAAAGGAAAACATTATTATTTTATGCGGACATTACAAAGGCGTGGACCAACGGGTGCGCGACCATTTTATAACCCGCGAAATTTCCATTGGCGATTATGTGCTATCGGGCGGCGAATTGGGCGCGGCCGTGTTGTGCGACGCGGTAATCCGTTTGATTCCTGGTGTTTTGGGCAACGAGACTTCCGCCCTAACGGATTCGTTTCAGGATAATTTATTGGCTCCGCCCATTTACACGAAACCCCGGGAATACAAAGGTTGGAAAGTACCCGAGCTGTTGTTTAGCGGCAATTTACCCGAAATTGAAAAGTGGCGCGAAGAGCAGGCCTATTTAAGAACCAAGGAACGTCGGCCGGATTTGTTGGAGGATTAATTTTAACCATGTTAAGGATTGAACGATTCGACTGCGCTCAACGCAGGCTAATTGTTTGAGCTCGCCGACGAAGGAGGCAGCGAGTAGTGAAAGCCTGACTTTTTGCACCCTTAAAACCTATAAGTTTAGCGGCAAAACATCATGCAAAAAGGAACATCCAAAAAGAGAAAAAACTTTTTACTTTTTACTTTAAACTATTAACTTTTTAATTATCTTTGCAGCCAATTTCGGGTTAACCTCTGGCGAGAATCGTGAATGTTGTTCTGAATTAACCACTTATAATTTTAAAGATATGGAATCTTTAGTAAAGTTTGTACAAGACGAATTTGTAACAAAAAAGGAATTGCCTGAGTTTTCGGCAGGAGACACTATAACGGTGTATTACGAAATTAAGGAAGGTAACAAGACACGTACCCAGTTTTTTAGAGGTACCGTAATACAAAGAAGAGGTTCTGGAACTTCAGAAACTTTTACAATTAGAAAAATGTCTGGATCTATTGGTGTAGAGCGTATCTTCCCAGTAAACTTACCCGCATTGCAAAAAATTGAAGTTAACAAACGTGGTAAAGTACGTAGAGCTAGAATCTTCTACTTTAGAGGTCTTACTGGTAAAAAAGCCAGAATTAAAGAAGCTAGACGCTAATAAAATAATACCGAGACTACTGGTATTTAAAAGCCTTGGATGTTCCAAGGCTTTTTTTATTAACAAATGTTAATAACCTGTGTTTATAGTTGGTTGAAAACTATAAGGTATAAATGTTTGGTTTTTAAGTACTTAATCCGTATCTTAGTAGAAGAAATAATGACAATCTTTGCAAAAAGTTTGGTTTCGTCTCAACAGCGAATTTGCATGATATTCTAAATAAGGTAACGTTCTTATAAAAATTGTTTTTTGAGGTGATTTAAAAACTACGTGTATGCGTAGGAACATTTAAACACCATGATATCTTAAATAGAACAGTATGTGCAGGCAGACTGCAACTAATAAGATTGAAAGCTTAAAAAGCAATACAAAGCGAAAGTTTTTATTGTAATGCAAGCAATGCTATTGATTTTTTTAACGCGAAAGCGAAAAAAACAATTAATAGTATCAAGAAAAACAATTTACGGAAACATCAAGTAATAGGTCAATACATTTTGAAAATTACTAAATGTTTCTTTGAAATAACAACACTTGAACCGAAAGATTTGAATGAAAATTTTGAGTTTGATAGTAGAAATACTAAAAGGTCACGTTAAGTTATTTCAAGAAAGCCATGTCAGAATAGATTTAAATCTATCGTGATATGGCTTTTGTTTTTTTATACATTTCCTTTATTCTTTAAAAAATTCTTACTCTGCCCGCTCTTTTTTGGCATTATCGCAAATCTGTAAACTCCAATATTTTAGTTAATCGTTTAAACAGGTTTAACACTCATTTTTTTGTATATTCGCAACGCTAAAAACGAAACGCCTTTTTATTTTGTGTTTTTGGCCTTTTAATAATTCTAAAACTATAAATCACAGGAATGTCTAAAATTATTTATACAAAAACCGACGAAGCTCCAGCTTTAGCTACAAAATCGTTACTCCCTATCGTAAAAGCATTTGTTAAATCTTCTGGTATTGATATCGAAACCAAAGACATTTCTTTGGCGGCAAGAATTTTAGCAACCTTTCCAGATTTTTTAACTGCAGACCAACAGGTTCCGGACGATTTAGCTATACTTGGCGAATTGGCAAAACAACCAGAAGCCAATATTGTAAAATTACCAAATATTAGTGCATCGGTACCTCAGCTCATGGCTGCTATTTCAGAATTACAGGCTTTGGGATACAAATTACCAAACTACCCAGACGAGCCAAAAACAGATGCTGAAAAAGATATTAAATCGCGTTACGATAAAATAAAAGGTAGTGCCGTAAACCCGGTGTTGCGTGAAGGAAACTCAGATCGTCGTGCTCCGAAAGCGGTAAAAAACTTTGCTAAAAACAACCCGCACAGTATGGGTGAATGGAGTTCAGATTCTAAGTCGCACGTAGCCACAATGGAATCTGGCGATTTCGCACACAACGAAAAATCGTTGACCTTAGCTGCCGCAACAAACATAAAAATAGTTCATGTTGATGGCCAAGGGAATGAAAACGTACTAAAACCTGCCTTCCCTATTCAAGAAGGCGAAATTATAGATGGCTCGGTAATGAGCAAAAAAGCTTTGGTTAGCTTTTTACAGGATCAAGTAAAAGATGCCAAAGCTAATGGCACCTTGTTTTCGCTTCATATGAAAGCTACCATGATGAAGGTATCAGACCCTATTATTTTCGGACATGCCGTAAAAGTATTTTTTGCTGATATTTTTGATAAATACGCTGATGTCTTTGAACAAATTGGTGTTGAGGAAAACAATGGTTTAGGAAACGTTTTGGCTAAAGTGAATGAACTTCCTGCCAACAAAAAAGACGAGATTTTAAAAGCTATTGAATCGGCCATAGAAAACGGTCCGGATTTAGCCATGGTAAATTCAGATAAAGGCATTACCAACCTTCACGTACCTAGTGATGTAATTATTGATGCTTCTATGCCAGCCATGATCCGTAACTCGGGGCAAATGTGGAATGCCGAAGGTAAATCGCAAGATACCAAGGCTGTAATTCCAGATAGCAGCTACGCCGGTGTTTACACCGCTACGATAGATTTCTGTAAAGCCAATGGTGCTTTCGACCCGACTACCATGGGTACGGTTCCTAACGTTGGACTAATGGCTCAAAAAGCGGAAGAATATGGTTCGCACGACAAAACATTCGAAATTGAAGCTAACGGCACCGTAAAAGTGATTGACGACTTAGGCAACACTTTAATGGAACACAGCGTTGAAGCTGGCGATATTTGGAGAATGTGCCAAACTAAAGATGCCCCTATCCAAGACTGGGTAAAATTGGCCGTTACAAGAGCAAGAGCTTCAGAAACGCCTGCTATATTTTGGTTGAATGAAGACCGCGCACACGATGCCGAGTTAATCAAAAAAGTAAACACATACTTAAAAGATCACGATACTACTGGTTTAGATTTAAGAATCCTTTCTCCTATTGATGCTACTATTTTTACTTGTGAAAGATTAAAAGCTGGGAAAGATACTATTTCGGTAACTGGAAACGTATTGCGTGATTACTTAACAGACCTCTTCCCTATTTTAGAAGTAGGAACCAGTGCAAAAATGTTATCAATCGTTCCTTTAATGAATGGCGGTGGGTTGTTTGAAACTGGTGCTGGTGGTTCTGCTCCAAAGCACGTTCAACAATTGGTGGAAGAAAACCACTTACGCTGGGATTCTTTAGGTGAATTTTTAGCACTTGCCGTTTCATTGGAGCATTTCAGTGAAGTAAACAACAATGCCAAGGCTAAAATTTTAGGTGAAACTTTAGATGATGCCACAAGTAAATTGTTGGAAAACAGAAAAGGACCATCTAGAAAAGCTGGTGAACTGGATAACCGTGGTAGCCATTTCTACCTAGCTTTATATTGGGCACAAGAGTTGGCCAACCAAAATAAAGATGAGGCGTTAAAAGCCGAATTTGCACCAATAGCGGAGCAATTGGCCAAAAACGAAGATATTATTGTAAAAGAATTGAATGACATACAAGGCAAACCTGCAGATATTGGTGGGTATTACGAACCAAGTGAAACTTTGGTAAACGAAGTAATGCGCCCAAGCAAAACCTTCAATGCCATTATAGCCTAATATTACTTTTTTGTTAAAGTATTCCAAAAGCCCCTTTTTAAGGGGCTTTTTTTTATTTTTATGTAAATTTTAAAATACCATTCCTCAAAACTATTCAATCAAGAAAAAGAAACAGACCTTATATGAAAAAAAGCCTTCTTTGTCTTTTACTTATCTGTTTTTACTTCAATGGAATAAACGCACAGGAAAGATTCACAATAAGCGGTACGGTTTCAGATATAAAGAGCAACGAGACACTAATTGGGGTAAATATCATTTTCCCAAAGCTAAAATCGGGCACCATCACCAATGAATATGGTTTTTATTCCATCACACTTCCAAAAGGCGAGTACCAAATTATTGTGAGTCATTTAGGCTTCAATACGCATACGGAAACCATCAATTTATCACAAAACACCACTAAAAATTTCAGCCTTACCGATGCCCTTGAAAGTTTGGACGAAGTAGTCATTACCCAAAACATAGAAAAACTGAATATTAAAGCGCCGCAAATGAGTGTTAACAAACTCACTTCGGGCACCATAAAAGACATTCCTGTGGTGCTTGGCGAGGCCGATATTATTAAAGCGATTACCCTGCTTCCGGGCGTAACCACCGCTGGGGAAGGGGCTTCAGGTTTTAACGTGCGCGGAGGAGCTGCTGATCAAAACTTAATCCTTTTGGACGAGGCTACCATTTACAATTCCTCCCATTTATTTGGTTTCTTTTCGGTTTTTAATCCCGATGCCATAAAGGATTTGCGTTTGTTTAAAGGCGGCATTCCAGCGCGTTATGGCGGGCGTGTGTCTTCGGTGTTGGACATTTACCAAAAAGAGGGCAACAGCAAATCGTTTCATGCCAACGGCGGCGTTGGTTTGGTATCGAGTCGGTTGTTGGTTGAAGGCCCTTTAAAAAAAGACGAAGGCGCGTTCCTGTTGGGTGGCCGATCCAGTTATGCGCATTTATTTCTTCCGCTGTTCGATATTGACAACGAAGCCTATTTTTACGACCTCAACACCAAATTAAATTATAAATTAAACGATCGTAATAGCATTTACTTGTCTGGATATTTTGGACGCGATGTGTTTAGAATTGAGGACACTTTTGAAAACGTTTATGGTAATTCGGTCTTAAATTTTAGATGGAACCATTTGTTTTCCGACAAGTTATTTTCAAACCTCTCCTTTATTTATTCCGATTACTATTACAACCTCAAACTGAATTTTGTGGAATTCGATTGGGTTTCGGGCATTCAAAATTTCAATTTAAAGTATGACTTCAAACACTACATAAGCAATAAATTAAAGCTTCAATATGGATTAAACAGTGTGTACTACAGGTTTAATCCTGGAGAAATTAATCCAACCACCCCTACTTCGGGTATCAATCCTTTTAAACTCACCGATAAGTATGCTTTTGAAAATGCCCTCTATTTGGATGCCGAACGAAAGCTATCGGAAAGATTGACCGCTTCCTTCGGTTTAAGACTGAGCAGTTTTTATCGTTTAGGGCAGGATGAACTTAATATTTATGCCAATAATCAAGCGGTAACGTTCAACGAAGATTTTCAAATCTATGAAAAAGCCAATCCCATTGGTACAGAGTCTTTCAAAAGAAAACATGTTATTGAAAGTTTTTACAACCTCGAACCCCGAGCGTCGTTGGCCTATCAATTAAATGATGAGAGTTCCATTAAATGGAGCTATAACCGCATGACCCAATATTTGCATTTACTATCGAACACCAGCTCGCCCACCCCTTTGGATATTTGGACGCCCAGTGGAAAGTATATAAAACCCCAGCTATTGGACCAAGTGGCTATGGGCTATTTTAAAAATTTTAATGAAAATCGCTATTCCCTAGAAATTGAAAGTTTTTATAAAACGGTTAAAAACCGTATTGACTATATTGATGGCGCCGATTTAATCGCCAACAATGCCATAGAGCAAGTTATCCTTAACGGAAAGGCCCGCGCCTACGGCATGGAGTTTTTATTAAGAAAAAACGAAGGAAAATTTAAAGGTTGGCTGGCCTATACCCTTTCAAAATCCGAACAGCAAACTCCCGGAAGAACGCCTGACGAATTGGGTATTAACAACGGCAATTGGTACAACACGCCTTATGATAAAACCCACGATATTTCCATAACCAGCAGTTATGATTTTAATGACAAATGGAAACTGAACACCAATTTTTTGTTCCAAACGGGGCAGCCCACCACCTTTCCCGATGCGCAATATACCTACAACGGGCTCAACATTCCTAACTATTCTGGAAGAAATGAAAACAGGCTGCCCAGCTACCATCGGTTGGATTTCGCCTTAAATTATACCCCAAAACCCAACAAGAAATCGGGCTTGCAATCGCAATGGGTATTCGGTGTTTACAATGTGTACAATAGAAGAAACGCCGCTTCTATCAATTTTAACCGAAACACGGACACCGGAAGGAATGAAGCCACAAGGCTGTCCATTTTTGGCATTGTACCGTCGGTATCGTATAATTTCAAATTTTAAAAAAATGAAAGCAATAAAACATATTCTTTGGTGTCTTCCGTTTTTAATTTGGTCTTGTGAAGATGTGATTGACGTTGAACTAGAAAATTCCGCCCCCCGATTGGTTATCGATGCGTCGTTAAACTGGATAAAAGGCACATCGGGCAACGCACAAAGCATACAGCTTAGCTTAACCGCTCCTTATTTTAGTAATGAAATTATGCCCGCAACCGGTGCACTGGTTAGTGTTAGCGACAACAACAGAACCTACCGTTTTGTAGAAGATGGCGATACAGGTTTTTATAAAACCGAAAGGTTTCAGCCGGAATTGAACGGTATTTACAAGCTAAATATTGAGTACAATAACGAAATCTATACCGCTACAACCGTTTTAAAACCGGTAGTGCCAATAGACTACGTTGAGCAAAAAAATGATGGTGGTTTTTCTGGTGATGAAATTGAAATTAAAGCCTTTTACCACGACCCCATTGAAACCGAAGATTATTATTTATTTGAGTTTGTCTTTTTTAAGAACAACAAAATTAGTCTCGAGGTTTACGACGACGAGTTTACCAACGGCAACGAAATTTTTGCCTTTTTCTCTGACGACTCCCTAAATTCCGGAGACAAAATCACCATTAGAAACTACGGGATTACACAACGTACATTCCAATATTTTAGCCTTCTTCTGCAACAAACCGATGATGAAGCTGGCGACCCTTTCCAAACACAACCAGCTACTTTAAGAGGTAACTGTGTAAACCTATCCAACTCTAATAATTTTCCGCTAGGCTATTTTAAAGCCTCAGAAGTTGATGCTTTCACTTACACAATACAATAAAGGCATGGACATTGTGATTAAAACATTAAGTTTTATTTAACGAAATAAAATCTTACAGCTGTGATTTTTTCGTAATTTTAAAGCTTCATCAATTAAAAACAACATGACCAAAAAAAGAATAGCCATAATTGCTGGCTTAATCATCGTTCCCGTTCTCACCTATTTCTTTTTCCACTCTTCAAGCGATGAAAACGTTTCAATTACCAGCAAAGTTGTAAGGGGTACTTTTTTAAACGAAGTATTTATTTCTGGCGAAGCCCAATCTACAAGCTCAAAAGAAATTAACGGCCCAAGTAACGCCCGGCGTTTTGGTTTGTACAATATCAAAATTCAAGATTTGGTTCCCGAAGGCACGGTTGTAAAAAAGGGCGATTATATCGGAAAACTGGATGTTTCAGAACTTAACGGAAAAATTCTGGATGCCCAATTGAACTTGGAAAAAGCGGAATCCAGATACATTCAGCAACAGCTCGACACCACGCTTACATTAAAACAAGAGCGCACAGCCATAAAAGATTTATTGTTTAAAATTGAGGAAGACAAATTGGAATTATCGCGCTCTACTTACGAACCACCCGCCACCATCAGGTCTTTGGAAATTAATATCGAAAAAACAGAACGTGATTTAAAGGAAAAGAAAGCCGATTATTCCATTAAAAAAAGTCAAGCCAATGCTAAAATGATTGAAGTAGGCACTGAAGTTTCAAAATATAAAAAGCAAATTGATGAATTGATGGAGCTTCAAAAGGAGTTTACTATTTTTTCTGATGACGAAGGCATGGTAACTTACGTAAAGGAATGGAACGGCACCAAAAAGAAAGTTGGCTCTACCATTTCACCATGGCAACCTGCAATTGCCAGCCTTCCAGACCTTACCAAAATGGAATCGAAAACCTATAGTAATGAGGTAGATATTCGAAAAATAAAAAAAGGGCTCACCGCAAAAGTAGGCTTCGATGCCTTTCCGGATATTGAGTTGGATGGTGTAGTAACCGAAGTGGCCAATGTAGGTGAAACCAAAGCAGGGTCGGACATCAAATTGTTTCAGGTATTGATAAAACTCAATGGCACCAGCAAAAATATCCGCCCCGGTATGACCACCTCCAACCGAATACTCACCAAACAAGAGGAAAATGTTTTAATGATTCCGTTAGAGGCGATTTTTTCAAAAGATTCCATCAGCTATGCCTATGTAAAGTCGGGCTTATCTATCGAGAAAAAACAATTGGAATTGGGGCTTTCCAACAACGAAGTAATAATAGTAAACAAAGGATTAAAAGAAGGTGATGTGGTTTACCTAAATCAACCTGAAGATTTGGATGACAAAAGTATAACCCTATTGAAGTAAGATGATAGATAAAATACTTTTAGAAAAGCTAAAATCTAACTTCACCGAAGCGTTTTGGTTTATAAAAACTAACAAGGTCCGTACCTTTTTAACGGCTTTGGGCATTATTTTCGGTGTGGCCTCAGTTATTGCCATGTTGGCGATTGGTAACGGTGCCGAAAAAGAAATCTTAGCGCAATTGGAACTCGTTGGGGTTAACAATATTGTGGTAACTCCCATTCCCGATGAAGAAAAGGAAGACACCGGTGAAACCGAGAAAGAAACCGAAAACAGCGAATCCAAACGGTTTTCAAAAGGATTGGATGTTCTGGATGCGGTTAACGTAAAAAAGCATATTCCCAGCGTTAAAATGGTGAGCCCCGAAATTATCATGAACACTTACATGATCAATAACGGTAAACAAAACCCCGTAAAACTGATTGGTATTGAACCCAGTTTTTTCGAAACTTTGAATATTTCATTAGACAAAGGAAAATCATTTTCTGAATTTCAGATTAAAAATGCACTTCCCGTTTGCATTGTCGGCAAAAAAGTAGAAAAGAAACTATTTACCGGAGAGAGTGCCTTGGGGAAGCAAATAAAAGTTAAAGATGTTTGGCTGCAAGTTATCGGCGTTATTGAAGAAAAATTAATTTCGGACAAAGCCCAGGAAAATTTAGGCATTAGAGATTTAAACGAAGATGTTTACATTCCCATCAATACGTTTTTGGTAAGGTACAAAGACCGAAAAATAATCAGTGATAATCCTGCGGCACAAAACCGAAACCAAAACGGCCCAGCCACAAAAACACCTCGTGGCAATTATCACCAAATTGATAAACTCACCGTACAGGTTGCGAATTCCAACCAATTAAAGGCCACCGCCGAAGTATTAAGCAAAATGTTAAAACGCCGACATAACGATGTGTTGGATTTTGAAATCACCATCCCCATTCAACTGCTCAAGCAGCAGCAAAAAACAAAACAGATTTTCAATATTGTACTCAGTATTATCGCGGGTATTTCGCTGCTTATTGGCGGTATTGGCATTATGAATATTATGTTGGCATCGGTATTGGAACGCACCAAGGAAATTGGCATTATTCGAGCGATTGGTGCTACCGAAGAAGATGTGATTTTACAGTTCCTATCCGAGTCAGTTTTAATCAGTGTTGGTGGTGGAATAGTCGGCATTTTACTCGGCATCATCAGCGCTTACATTATCGAACTTGTCTCCGGTATTGAAACGGTTCTGTCAATCACATCCATAATGGTCTCCTTTTTTATTGCCGTTTTGGTGGGCCTAACATTTGGAATTTTCCCCGCAAAGGCAGCCGCAAAAAAACGTCCCATTGAAGCCCTAAGAACCGAATAAAACTAAAAAGCCAATAACTTGTATGAACGCATGTTCGCTGTAATGCTCTATAACACTAATTAGATGAAACTAAAACTATTAGTCGCACTCGTTATTTTTCCTTTAATTACGTTTTCGCAAACCCAAAAAATCACCCTTTCGGAAGCCATAAGCATGGCCAAGAAAAAATCGCCCGATTATAAAATAAACCTCAATAGGAACCAAGCCAGTTATTGGCGGTTTAGAAATTATAAAGCCAGTTTTTTACCCGAATTAAGGCTTAATGCTACTTTGCCCGAGTACCAAAATGCCGTGCGAAGGATTACCAACGATGCGGGGCAGGATATTTTTGTAAACCAAAATCAGTTGTTAATTGAGGGCGGCTTGTCCATTTCGCAAAGCGTACCCTACACCGGCGGAACGCTTTCGGTAAACTCGAATTTAGAACGGGTGGAACTCTTTGGGCTGGATGATAATATTGGCTATTCGGTTATCCCCTTTAGTGTGAATTATTTTCAGAATTCGGTATTATTCAACGAGTTTAAGTGGGACAAAAAAATAGAGCCCTTGGTTTATGAAGAATCAAAAAGGGACTTTATTGAAAATATGGAGCAGATTTCGGTGAGCACCGCCAACAGATATTTTGCGTTGCTAAAGTCGCAAATGCAGTTGGAAATCGCCAAGACCAATCTTAAAAATCAAGACACCCTTTACCAAATTGCCGAAGGCCGATTCAAAATGGGTAAAATTGCCGAAAATGAATTGTTGCAAATGGAACTTACCCTTTTGAATTCCAAAAACAACGTGACCACCAATACCGTTGAAGTAAAACGGACGTCGCAAAATTTGGCCAGATATTTGGAATTGGGCACCGAAAATATCGAGTTGGCCGTTCCAGAAGAATTACCGCTGTTTAACGTGGATATTGAAAAAGCACTGAGCGAAGCCCAAAATAACCGAAAGGCCGTTATTGAATTTAGAAGAAAACGCTTGGAAGCCGAAAAGGAAGTGGCTTTCCAAAAAGGCAATAACCGATTGAGACTGGGTGTTTCTGCTAATTTTGGTATTTCGCAAAACGGTGATGATTTCAATAATATGTTTAATAATTACAACAAACAACAAAATGTTCGTGTGTCTTTAGGTATTCCCATTTTCGATTGGGGCGTTTCAAAATCCCGTCGGAAAATGGCCGAGGCCAACCTAGATTTAACCAACAACAACATAAAACAAGACCAGCAGGAATTCGAACAGGAAATCTATCTGCATGTACTCAATTGGAGTAACCAACGCGATTTTTTATTCACTTCTGAAAAAGCAAAGAAAGTCGCCATGAAACGATACGATATTTCGCAAAAACGTTACATTTTGGGCAAAATTACCATCACCGAATTAAACATTGCCCTTCGTGAACGTGATGATGCGGTACTAAAATATTTAAACTCGTTGGAAAGTTTTTGGCGCGATTATTACATTTTAAGGCAACTTACCCTTTACGATTTTATAAACGACAAAAAAATAGAAGTTGAAGATGTGCTTTATGATTAAATCTAATCATTAATTACTATTTTTGGCACATGGGTTTTACAAAAACTACCGAGCAGGATTCAAACTACAACCACTTGGAAAACATGTCGGTTTTAGAATTATTGACCAACATCAATAATGAAGACAAAACCGTGCCTTATGCCGTTGAAAAGTCGCTTCCGCAGATAGAAAAATTGGTGGGAAAAATTGTTTCAAAATTAAAAACGGGAGGCCGGCTGTTTTATATCGGTGCGGGCACCAGTGGCCGATTGGGCATTTTGGATGCTTCGGAATGTCCGCCCACCTTTGGCGTACCCCACGAATTGGTAGTCGGGCTTATTGCCGGTGGCGACCAAGCCATTAGAAAAGCCGTTGAATTTGCTGAAGATTCATTAACCTTGGGTTGGGAAGATTTACAAAAACACCAAATCAATAGCAAAGATGTGGTAGTTGGCATTGCAGCTTCGGGTACCACACCTTACGTGATTTCAGCATTAAAAGCCTGTTACGAAAACAACATCATTACTGGTTGTATTACTTGTAATCAGGGCAGTCCGTTATCGCAAACGGCACAGTTTCCTATTGAAGTTATCGTGGGGCCGGAATTTGTTACCGGAAGCTCCCGAATGAAAGCCGGAACCGCCCAAAAACTGGTATTGAATATGATTACCACTTCCACTATGATCCAACTGGGGCACATTAAGGGCAATAAAATGGTAGACATGCAATTGAGCAACAACAAATTGGTGGACAGAGGCACAAGAATGATTATGGCTGAACTCAAAATCAATCAAAGCGAAGCCGAAGCCCTACTCAAAAAACACAAAAGTGTGCGATTAGCCATTCAAAATTATAATAACCATGGACAATAAAACAGACAAAGTCGTTCTTTTTAAAGGCATAAAAATTTTAATATTCGCAGTAATGAGCCTGTTTATAGGCCCTATTTTATTAACCTTTGCTTTTAGTCAACCCGAAAATTCCCTTTATATCCCCCTTTTAATTGTGGGCTGTTTAATATGTGCTATGGCCGTATTCTTAATTTTTAAGGGCATCAAAATCATTATGAGCAGTATGTTTAAAAACAAATAGTTTTTAACCTACGGGGGTCTGCTTTGGCGTAGATGGGTTGTAGCCAAAATTGGAATCGGTCGTTTCAATTTGCAAACCTTCCAAAATATAATTTATAATGGCATAATGATGAATGGTATGGCTATTGGCTTGGGCCAACAAAGCCCCGAGTGTGTATGGGATCTCTGTTTTTCCCATGCCCAAATCGTCAATTGCCCAGACCGTTTCAGTTGTGTTTAGGGGTTTCTCCTTCAGTTTTTGTTCGATAGCGTTCAAATAATTTAGTGCACAATTGCAATTGGACTCCACATCCTTATTTCTACTTCTAGCTGTTAAATCAATTTTACCTTCAGAATTACGCTTAAAAATACAATCGTAAAAATCTAAAATATGTCGGATATGGGTGCCAATGCTGGAATGGTAAGGAGGAATGGAAGCATCACATAATTGGGCGTTCGATATACTATTCAATAACACTTGAGATTTTTGGAGCGTTTTTAAAGTCGATTGAATGATGATATCCATAGACACTAAAAATAGCTAAAATATTTGTAACGCAAAAGGCTGCCGAAACTATCTTACCTACTCTTCACAAAACTTCATTTATTATTCACACATAAACACAAAACATTGTTTTTCAATTAAATACATCCGCCATGTTACATATCTGGCATAGATTGAAACATTTGTTTTATTCGCTTTTCATTTTTCAACATAGCTTTACTTCTCTTAAAGCTCAGTTGAAATATGAAAAACATTTACACCTCTAAATTTCACATTATTCTTTTTCTCTTTTTCTTGGGCACGGTTGGCTGCTCTAAAGACCCGTCAAACGACAAAAAGGAAAATGGCGAATCAGATTCCAACGGTTATTATGTAAGCATAGACTATAAAAGCATCTATGGGGATGTACTTATGGAATACGATGGCGACGACAATATCCAGGCCGATTACGGGTATTCTGGTGCGGGAATAATTAATTTTGATATTGGTATTCACGACTATAGCCCGCAAACCTTCTCTATTGGCTTTGTTAAGGCCGTTAACAGTACTAACTACGAACCCAGAAAGAGTTATAATGTATCTACATACTTCCCTATTGTAGATGACACTCCTATTGTTGGCGGAAACGCACAGGTTATCATCAATGAAGATTATGAAAATGCTATTTGGTTAGATACATCATTAAAGGGTGAAGGTCGCATTGAAATAATTAATTACAGTAGCGCCGAAGAAGATTTTATAGTGGAGTTTGATTATACCTGCTATGCCACAGACTATACTACACTAACACAGTATGCAGAAGCTAGGATAAAAGGTCGTGTACAAGTAAAAAAGCGCATTCATTAAAATTAGCATTCCGCTAAAAGATTAGGCATCAACAAATACTAAAATAAAAATTATGAAAGCTAAAATATTAATCACAGTACTATTGGCACTTTGCTTTACAATGCCAACACAAGCTCAGTTTTTAAAAAAACTGAAGAAAAAAGCCGAACAAGCAGCCGAACGCACCATTTTAAGAAAAACCGACGAAGTTGTGAGTCAAAAAACAGAAAAAACTATTGACGATGCTACTACCAGAAAAGACCAATCGGAAAATGATAATTCGCAAGACACCGAACAAACAACGGCTGTTTTAGAACCTGCCAACGCTGCATTAAACAAAAACACCCAAGCTAAAAAAGACTTTTACAAAGAAGATGTAGTTATTAAACTCCACGAAAACGGCAACCTCAATCAAACCCAATTTTTTGATGCCGAACAAGTGGCGGTGCGCTCAACACAAGACAATATGCCCCAACCCAGCTATATTGATAGTGAAGGCTTTATTTACGGTTTTCAGAATGGTGAATATACCAAATCATCCATCGTAGCACTGCAAAGCCAAGGCATGATGATGCCAACCATGATGGTTGAAGCCTATAAGCTGCCACCCGAGCCCGTAATGGCCAGTCTGCAAAAACAAACCGATTTGGGTATGACGGCAAATCCTTTTAACGGTATTGTAGAATTTGCTTTTATATATGAACCCGAACATTTTAGGTATGAAGATTTTAAAGAAAGCAAACAAACCTTACGAGGAAAAACCTATACCAAATTCGATTTCCTTAACGAACCCGGTTACGAAGGCAGTTATGTGCTTTTTGATGACCAAGACCGTTTGGTGGAAATATTCACAAAAAAGTCGGATACAGGGCAATCTGCCAGTGCTTTCGATATGAATATGGCACCTCCGGGCGAAAGCCTTTTGGTTTATAACTACCAACCTGTAACGGTACAATTGCCCCAAGCCAGAGAAGTTAGAGCACAAGGCCAAGGCTTAATGGAGGGCGTTATGAATAATATTGTAAAAGGAGGAAATCAACCCAAAGATGATATAGATGAAGATGATTATGATACCAGTAATTCTAAAGGTCAAGTTAAATCTGTTAGAACAGCCTTAAAAAACCATAAAGTTAAAGCAAGTGATTTACCCGATTCTTACGACTTCGATTGGCAACTGCAAACCGAAATGGTTTTAAACACTAAGAAAAAAGAAACTATGGATATGACCTTTTTAATAAAAAAGGGAGCTGCCTACCAAGGCACAAACATAAGCAGTCGTGAAAACAAAAATGCAGGCAATACCACCATGGTGTTCGATTCGAACCTAAATACTATGGTTATGTTTATGGATGCCCAAGGTTCAAAATTCCTGCAAATGTTTCCTGTTCCAGACCCCGGTAATAGTTCCGAAAAAATAGACAATTACAAAATTTCTGATTTGCCTTCTAAAACCATTATTGGATACACCTGCAAAGGGCTACAATTTGAAGACGACAGGTACATCATGAAAATATACCATACCACCGAGGCCCCCATTACACTCTCAAACTTTTTAAATTTTGGCAATCAAAAAAAGATGGATTTTCCAGATATAGACCCCAGAATTGTTAAACAATTTTCAAACGGTCTGATAATGGAAATGGATATGATTGATAAAAAGAAGTCTAAAAACAACGTCAACATCATTGCAAAATCATTGAACAAAACAGCCACCTCAATAAAACCCAACCAATACCAAACCATGGATTTGTTTTCGGGGGCCGGTATGTTGGGTAATTAACCTAAACCTACTACAAATAAAATAATTTTCCCTTTTCTACCATGATATGATAATCAAATTATAAAGCTATGCATCGTCATGAAAGTAATCAACCACCACAAAATATTTTATACGTTTCTTTTTTTATTGTTGCTACCCTTTTACGGAACGGCTCAAGCACCAACAATGGCTGCAACAAACTTCTCTGTTGTTGAAACCGATGGCAACAGAATTCGGGTAAGTTTTACACCAGGTGATGGCGCTAAACGCATTATAATTGCAAAAGCTCAATCGCCTGTTACCGCAATTCCAACAAATGGTGCCGATTATAATGCTGGAGCTTTTGGCTTAGGAAATGAAATTGCTAACGGTGAATTTGTAGTTTACGATGGTACGGGTTCATCATTTCTTTATATTGAAGGCTTAACCCACAGCACGACTTACTATTTTAGAGTTTTTGAATACAACGGACAAGATTTTTCAACGGAATACTTAACTTCTAGTTTTTTAGAGGCTAATCACTCCACTTTAACATATCCCACGGTTCAGGCCAGTAACATCCAGTTCAGCAACGTTATCGGTAGCAGCATGACCGTTAGCTGGACGCCCGGAGACGGACAAGGGCGCATTTTGGTAGGCCGCGAAGGCAGCCCGGTTGATGCCGAGCCCCAAGCTCCAATAAACTATGCGAGCAGCAGCAGTTTCGGGACAGCTTCAACAGAAATTGGAACGGGGAACTTTGCGATATACGAGGGCAACGGCACCAGCGATTTTGTCTATAACCTAAAGCCGAACACCACCTACCATTTTGCACTATTTGAATACAACGGAAGCTCCGGAAGGGTTTACCTCAACTCCACTTCAACCATATCCACTCCGGGTGCTACGGCCAGCCAAGCTACCACCGCACACCCCACGCTGAACACCACAAACATGAACTTCAGCAACGTGGATGGCGATAGGTTCTACCGAAACATTTCCTCTAACTGGTTCGGAAACGGTGAAAAAAGAATCGTCATCGCCAAGGCCGGAAGCCCCGTAACGGCCGTGCCCGTTGATGGCACCTCATACAGCGCCAGTTCCACCTTTGGCAACGGACAGGAAATAGCGCCGGGCGAGTTCGTGATGTACAGCGGCACAGGTGGCGGAGATTGGGTGTACGGCCTTCAGCCAAATACCACCTATTATTTCAAGGTGTTTGAATTTAACGGCGAGGGCAGCGAGACGTTCTACCTTACCGAAAACGACACCGAAGGAAATCCACCGTTCGAGGCCAACCAATCTACCCTGAGCGCACCCACCGTTCAGGCCAGTAATATCCAGTTCAGCAACGTCATCGGTAGCAGCATGACCGTTAGCTGGACACCCGGTGACGGACAGGGGCGCATTTTGGTGGGGCGCGAAGGCAGCCCCGTTGATGCCGAGCCCCAAGCTCCAATAAACTATGCGAGCAGCAGCAGCTTTGGGACGGCTTCCACTGAAATTGGAACGGGAAACTTCGCCCTCTACGAGGGCAACGGCACCAGCGATTTCGTATATAACCTAAAGCCGAACACCACCTACCATTTTGCCCTGTTCGAGTACAATGGCGGTAATTCCAGATTGTACCTCAACTCCACGTCAACCATATCCACTCCGGGTGCTACGGCCAGCCAAGCTACCACCGCACACCCCACGCTGAACACCACAAACATGAACTTCAGCAACGTGGATGGCGACAGGTTCTACCGAAACATTTCCTCTAACTGGTTCGGAAACGGTGAAAAAAGAATCGTCATCGCCAAGGCCGGAAGCCCCGTAACGGCCGTGCCCGTTGATGGCACCTCATACAGCGCCAGTTCCACCTTTGGCAACGGACAGGAAATAGCGCCGGGCGAGTTCGTGATGTACAGCGGCACGGGTGGCGGAGATTGGGTGTACGGCCTTCAGCCAAATACCACCTATTATTTCAAGGTGTTTGAATTTAACGGCGAGGGCAGCGAGACGTTCTACCTTACCGAAAACGACACCGAAGGAAATCCACCGTTCGAGGCCAACCAATCTACCCTGAGCGCACCCACCGTTCAGGCCAGTAATATCCAGTTCAGCAACGTCATCGGTAGCAGCATGACCGTTAGCTGGACACCCGGTGACGGACAGGGGCGCATTTTAGTGGGGCGCGAAGGCAGCCCCGTTGATGCCGAGCCCCAAGCTCCAATAAACTATGCGAGCAGCAGCAGCTTTGGGACGGCTTCCACTGAAATTGGAACGGGAAACTTCGCCCTCTACGAGGGCAACGGCACCAGCGATTTCGTATATAACCTAAAGCCGAACACCACCTACCATTTTGCCCTGTTCGAGTACAATGGCGGTAATTCCAGATTGTACCTCAACTCCACGTCAACCATATCCACTCCGGGTGCTACGGCCAGCCAAGCTACCACCGCACACCCCACGCTGAACACCACAAACATGAACTTCAGCAACGTGGATGGCGATAGGTTCTACAGGAATATTTCATCATCATGGTTCGGAAACGGTGAAAAAAGAATCGTCATCGCAAAGGCCGGAAGCCCCGTAACGGCCGTGCCCGTTGATGGCACCTCATACGCGGCAAGCACAACCTTTGGCAGCGGAGACGAAATCGCACCTGGCGAGTTCGTTATGCACAGCGGCACCAACGGCGGCAACTGGGTATATGGGCTTCAACCGGAGACCACCTACCACTTCAAAGTGTTCGAGTACAACGGAAACGGCACCGAGACCTTCTACCTCACTGGTAACGACACCAATGGAAACCCGCCTTATGAGGCGAGCCAGGCAACGCTTGGCACCCCAACGGTTCAATCCAGCAACGCTTTTATTAGTAGTAGAAGCACTTCAAGCATCAACATTTCTTGGACCAAAGGTGATGGAGCCAACAGACTTTTAATTGGCCGACAAGACGGGCCTGTTTCCGTAGAACCTGAAGATTTTACCAATTACAATGCAAACCCAGGAGGATTCTACAATGGTACTTATGAAATTGGTAGTTCTGGCAATTACGTTCTGTATGCAGGTACGGGAACTAATGTAAATATTACCAATTTACAATCATCCCAAAACTATCACTTTGCTTTGTTCGAATTTAATGGAAGCAATGCTAAATCATACCTAAGACCTGGGTATAAATTTGCCCTAGAAACCTTTGGCGAGCGACCAACCGTACAAGTTTCAAATGCCCAGTTCACAAATATAGATTTAAGCTCATTTGATGTAAGTTTTTCCCCAGGAGATGGAACACGTAGGCTTGTAATAGCACGAGAGGGCAGTGCCGTTAACGCAGCCCCAGCCGATTTTACCACATACAATGCCAGTTCAACGTTTGGAAACGGAGACGATTTAGGCAATGGCAATTTTGTTGTTTTCAACGACTTTGGGAATAGTTTCAGCCTATCGGGCTTAGACCCTTCAACCATTTATTATTTTTCATTCTTTGAATACGCCGTTAACGAAAACGGCGAATTATACTTGCTTCCTGCTTATACTTCATTTCAAAATACTATTTTTAACTACGATGTTGGGGTTTCGGCAATCACCTCACCGGATTCGGGTTGCGATTTAAATTCAAATGAAAGCATTACAGTTGAAATCACCAATTATGGAGACCCAACCATAACCAGTCTCGACGTGGCTTACAGCATCAATGGTGGTACTACAATAATTGAAACGGTAAATAACCTGAACCTTTTATCGGGCAATAGCACTACTTATACGTTTACGCAAACAGTCGATTTTTCTTCTGAAGAAACCTATAACATAAACACCTATACCATAATTCCCAACGATATTGATAATACAAACGATGACAATTCAAAAAGCATAACCCATTTTTCGCAACCAATTACTTCAATATCAGCAGATGTTACCATTTGTGCTGAAGAAACAACTATGCTAACGGCTTCGGGAGGAAACACATATCTTTGGAGCACAGGAGAAACTACTTCAGAAATATCGGTTACCCCCTCCGAAACCACAATCTATTCTGTAGATATATCCAACACCGATGGTTGTACCAATACTAAGGAAGTAACTGTTACCGTTACCCCGCTCCCAACAGTATCGCTTAATTTACCTTTTGAAAATATAAACACTACCGATGCCGTAGTTCAACTGGATATGGGGCAACCTTCCGGTGGAATTTATTATTTCAATACCGCACCCGAAACACCAATCACATCCATAGACCCGTCGATGCTATCACCTGGCATATACACGATAACCTACGAATATCAAGAAAACAACTGTACCAATACCGCTGAAGATAGCTTTACGGTTGTTGAGGATGCTGAGCCGGTAACAGCTCCCGAATTAGATAATATATGTGAAAATGAATCGGACCTTTCATTACCTGATGGAACGCCATCGGGCGGAACTTGGTCGGGCGATTTTGTAAACGGAAATATATTCTCTACCAGTGCGCCCCCGGGCGAATATACCTTAACCTATACTGTTTTTGGTGAATCTGACACTACAACCATTACGGTTTTGGAAACCCAAAAAACATATAAAGAAGTGACTATCTGTGAGGGCGACACCTACGAAGTCGCCGGGCAAGTACTCAATACTGCCGGCACTTACACCATTGAAGAGGGTACATCGCCAAACGGATGCCCCATTCAACGTACCATTTCTTTAGTTATTTCCAATCCGGGAGAAACTCCTATTATTCAATCAAATTCTGGAAATCTGCTTTGTGAGAAAACCGAAACCGTACTCAGTACACAACTGAACATTCCCGTTAAGTGGAAAAGAATATACGAAGATGAGTTTTACGATATGGGCGTTTCAGCCGAAATTACCACCTCCCTGCCCGGATTTTATGAAGCAAAAATAGAAAACAATTTGGGCTGCGAAGCCGTTTCGGAATGGTTTGAACTAAACATTGTTCAAAAACCAACCATTGAAACTTCAACGGTAACCACCATTTGCCTTGGTGAGTCCATTCAACTTTCGGTAAACAATTCCGATGCGCAAACGTGGTCCACTGGTTCGAATTCCAATAGCATTACCGTTGCGCCAAGCACCAATATGGAGTACACGGTTGAGGGTATCTATAACAATGGCTGTACGTTTTCAGATACCGTTACTATTAATGTTATTCCAGCCTCGCCACCTGCTCCCGTTTCAAACATGATTCCGAGCAACGGTTCGGTAAACTTGGTGCAGCCCATAAATTTATCGTGGTCGCCGAGTGCCAATAGCGTGTATTACGACGTTTATGTATGGCCAAGCAATGAAGCCAAAAGCGAAACACCAATAGTTTCTAATTTACAGGCCATTTCATATTCCGTTAGAAATTTAACCCCTGCTACTGAATATTCTTGGCAGGTAGTCGCAAAAAATTCTTGCTTCGAAACTCCTGGCCCTGTTTTAAACTTTACACCTTCTGGCACTCCCGATTTAACTTTGGTTAACGTATCCATGCCCACAGATGCTGTTGGTGGTGGCTCTATAACGGTATCGTGGGAAGTCACCAACATGGGTAATGGCAGCACCAAGAATACCATTTGGAAAGACAGAATTTACCTTTCCCCAGATTTAGACCTTCGCCAAGGAGACGATACGTTGTTGGGTGAATTTACAAGCGTTTCCTCTCTAAACCCAGGTGAGTCGTACACGAATACACAACAAGTAAACATACCATTAAACCATGTTGGTTCGTATTATTTATTTATCATAACCGATAATGTTGATGGATACTGCCGAACAGAAAACGGTGTTTGCGTAAACGACAGAAAATCGCACGGAGCAGATTTAAGTGAGATAGACGAACAAAACAACCTCTTTTACCAAAAGCTTTTTATAGCTATTCCGCCTGCTCCAGATTTGAGTATGCTTAGTATAGGTGCACCTACCGATGCTTTTTCTGGCGATGAGATAACCATTCAATATTCCGCTGAAAATATTGGTGAACGAACGGCCATTGGAGGGTTTTGGTGGAAACCACCTTACATCGCCTTAAATGTTGGTTTTGCCCCTAAATCGGGAGGAAACTCGGGCGGTTATGGTGGCTCATCTGCCATTTCGTTTTCACCCATTCCGCAAAATACTGATTACAACCCGTGCGTATTTGAACGCCATTGGAACGACGCTATTTATATATCGGAATCCCCTACGTTTTCGTTCGCTACAGCCATAAAGCTAAAAGACTATTTAGTTTCATTGGGCAACAGCCCAGGGGGTATGTGCGTTATAAACGATTATGTTGAAATAAACAGCAGTTACAATTATTCCAAAGAAATTGAAATTCCGGATAATATTTTTGGTGAATATTACATTTACGTAATCAGCAATTTTATGGGCATGTACGAGCCCACTTACTCGAACAATATTTTGAGAAGCGACCCCATAAATATTGTTTTGAGACCTCCGGCCGATTTAGCTTTAACATCCATAAACACCCCCAACGAGGCTACGGCAAATCAAGATTTAACGGTGTCATGGACCGTTGAAAACCAAGGTATAAATCCGCCATTAAAAAACTCATGGACAGACGAAGTATTCATTTCTAAAGAGTCGTCTTTCAATGCCAATGAAGCCATTTCATTGGGAAAAAATATTTTTCTACAAAAGGCGGAAGTTTCCATTGCCGGAAAGAGTATTACCGGAGATTTTGAAAATGGCATGGACTATACCGTTACTAAAGATTTTAAACTTCCCGAAAAGTTAGAAGGTGACCACTATGTTTATGTGATAACTGATGTGAACGACAAAATTTTTGAATTTCAAACAAGTGAAAATGATACTATTAGAAGCGGCATTATAAATGTGAGTTTGGATAATCGAGCCGATTTAATACCCGTTTCCATGTCGTACCCTGAAACCATTACCCGAAGTTTACCTTTCAATTTAAAATATAGGGTTAAAAATATTGGTGATAACGCGTCTGATCCTCGAAGTGATAGAGTGTTTTGGTCTGAAAGTCCCGAGTGGAACCCGAAAACGGTCAAAGAACTCAATACCAAAAATATCTTCGGGGCAATAAACGTTGGTGAAACCTTAGAATATACAAGAACTTGCACACTCCCTTTATCGGTTCCCAACAACATTTATTTTTTCATTTATGTTGATGCTTACGATAAAGTATTTGAAATCGATGAACTCAATAATAAAATTAATAATGCATCCATTGGATTAAACTCTCCAACGATTGTTAACCCGCCTGAACCAGCCCCTATTGATATTGATATTGCCTTAACCAATATCGATGCTCAAGGTTTGGTAAATTCTGGAGATAACACCTCTATTGGTTGGACCATTGAAAACCTTGGAACATCAAACGTCAATACATCTTTTGTAACCAGAATTTATTTAAGTTTTGACACCCAACTTAGTGCAGACGATTTTTATCTCGGGCAACGGTCAACATCTAAATTACTAGGTGGGGCAAATATTACCCATAGCGAAACCTTCAAAATACCCGATGGCATTGAAGGCAACTTTAACATTATTTTATGGGCAGACTTTGATAATCGGTTCGATGAGGATAAAAACAAATTAAACAATCAATTATATAGCCCCATTCAAATTACGCTACCGCCACATGCCGACTTGGTTATAACCGATATAAGTGCTCCCGAAAACTTAGTAAACGGGCAAAGTTTCACTGTAAACTATACGGTGAAAAATCAAGGTTTGGGCGTAACAAAACAGTATTGGCACGATACTTTTTATTTGGGTTCGCTTCCTAATGTAACTTCCAAAAGTGAACGTATGGGCGGTCCGCCAAGGGAAATTGTTTTGGCGCCTGGCGAATCTTCAACTTTAGAAATTACTTTAGAAGTTCCTAACCGCATTTTGGGCAACTACTATTTAATTGGAAAGACCGATTCTACAAACAAAATTTACGAAGGCTTTGAAAATGGCGAAACCAATAACGAAACCTATCAACTGGTTTCAATAGAAGCACAAGATCCTTCCGATTTAAAAATTGATGCCATAAATACTGACTCTCAAGCCTTTTTAGGCGATACATTCGATTCTCAAATCACAGTGAACAATATTGGAGAAAACACTGCTGTAGGCAACTTGGCCAATGCCTTTTACTTATCAGAAAACGCAGAATACAACGGTGCTTTAGCTTCATTAATTGGCTCGAACAATTTTTCAATCACTTTAAATCCCGGCGAAACTAGAGTTTTCGATCTTACAGGAAATATCAGGGATTTATTCCCCGGCGATTATTATGGTATTGGCCGCACCAATATTCAATCTTCAATAAGCGAAAGCAATTTTGAAAACAATGGTTTGGCCACTGAGAATACCATAGCACTCAATGTGAGGGATTTGCCTTTAAGTACTCCTACCATTAAAAACCTAGATCATAAAAACTGGCTGTATTATAAAATTTTAGTGGAAGCAGGTAAAGATTTAATTATTGATGTAGAATCAACCCGAGATACCGGAAGCAATAATGTTTTTGTATCGCACGAAAACATTCCAACTCCAAACAACTTTGAGTTCCAAGGCATTTATAACAATTCTACAGACCAACGTGTTTTAGTGCCCAATACCAAAGCGGGAGAATATTATCTATTGATCAGCACCGATTTATCTGCGCTGCAAACGCTAACCATAAACGCCAATCTACTGGATTTTAGTTTACTCTCCGTTTTACCGAATACGGTGGGTAATGGTAAGGTAAGTACCGATATTACCGGTGCAGGATTTAGAGCAGGCATGGTGGCAAGGCTTATAAAAAATGGTTCGGTTGTAAATAGTGCTTTGTCCGTCGATTTAAAAAGTAGCATGGAAGCTGAACTTTTATGGGATTTATCTGAAGTTCCCCTCGACACCTACGACCTCGAAATTCAAAATCCAGATAATTCCACAGTTATACTAAACCAAGCCATAACGGTTGAACAAAGTACTGATTACACTAATTTGATTTATGACATCCTCTCCCCTGACGTGCTACGGAGAGGCAGAAGCGCATTTTTCGAATTCATTATTAGAAACGACAATAATATTAATGTTCCAGCGGTATTGGCAGAATTGGCAATGCTCGATAATGTTGAGATTTTAGAAATAAATGTAAGTGGAAAACTGAAAAAAAATTCAGTAACCGACCCTTACGGCAGACTGGAAGACATGCCAGATTATCAATCTGATGGTGGCTATCACATTATACCGTTTACGGCTAGAGATTTCAAACCCGGTGAGGTTATGACCGCAAGCGTTTATATCGCTAATTTTTCGGGGAACACCTTCCCGTTACGGGCCAGGGTTATTGGTGGAAATGAAGAAGCAATACTTTATAACGCACTCGACAACATAGAAACCACCAGGCAACTCGCCTTAGAAAACCCCAGCCAATTTAACGAAAACAGAAACTTGGTTGAAAACAGAACTGAATTTGCAAAAATAATGCTGAACAACTATGTAGAGTATGGCTTCTTGAAAGCCAGCGATACTTTACTCGTAGATTTGGAATGTGATGATTGCCCAGAAGCTGTGTCATTAAACCAAAGCACATACGCTCCGGGTGTTCAAGGTCCCGATATATTACGGGCATCAAATGCTACTTTTAGTCCGGGCGGTCATTATAATTGGGAAATCAACAAATATAATGGTGTAGCAGGCGCCAATTTAGGCCATGATATTATCAGCTTATCAGGGAAGCTCAATATTGAATCTACGCCCGAAAACCCATTTACAATCAACATTAAAAGTCTTGATTATAGTAACTCCCCAACCTATTTGGCCGGATGGTACCCAGCCGTTGATAAATGCTGGACAATCCTAAAAGCATCAGAAGGTATAGTTGGGTTTAATGCTTCAAACTTTGTAATAAACACAGACGGATTTACCTCTTATAATTATACTTACAACGGCACATTCTCAATTGAAAAAATCAACGATAACGAACTAGCCATTTGCTTTACGGCCTATAAACCCGGTTTGGGAGAAGACGGCGTGCCCGGAGCACCCGGTGGTATTGGTGAAGATGGCTCTCCCGGTGGTAGTGGTGGCCCCGGAAACCAATACATAAGCCCCGGAAAAGGAGGTATTGGTGGGCCTGGCGGACCTGGCTATGGAAATATACTCCCTGGTAACAAAGGGCCAGATGGTCCTGATGGCTGTACTTATGGCGTGGATTGCGCATGCCCAGAAAATGGAAATTGCAACGAAATATGCAATGGACTTGATGATGATGGCGATGGTATTATTCCCTTGGTTGAACAGGATTTGGATGGCGACGGATATTCAAAATGCCAAGGCGATTGCAATGATTATGATAGTACCATTTACCCTGGCGCACCAGAAATAGAAGACGGCAAGGATAACAATTGTGATGGTGTAATTCCTTCAAATGAAATAGATAACGATAACGACGGCTATACCGAACTTGAAGGCGATTGCAATGATGCCGACAGAGCCATTAATCCTTCTATTGAAGAAATATGTTTTGACGGAAAAGATAACGATTGCGATGGACAAATTGATGAAGACTGCGACGCTTGTAACGAAGTAGATAATGATGGAGACGGCTATACCGAATGTGACGGCGACTGTAACGATAATAATAGCCTGATCCACCCCGGTGAGGAAATTTGTGATGATGGCATAGACAATAACTGTAACGGACTTATAGATGAAGGTTGTGAGGACGACGATCCATATCCCGATCCATTCCCAGATTGTGCTTTTGGTGAAAATTGCGACCCTAAACCCGTTGATTGTTCAAGCGGCAGCATTTTAGGCGCTCCCCCAGGAACGCCTTGCCCAAAACCAGAACCAGAAAGAGACCCTGATTTTGATGACGACGACGACCCGGACAATCCGAATAATCCCAACAACCCAAATAATCCGGATGACCCCAACAACCCTCCGAATAATCCAGATAGCCCACCTGGGCCAGAGGGTGACTGTTCGGCTACTGGCGGTGGCGGTGATGGCACACCTAGTTGGTGTAATGTCTCTTTTGCGGCTCTTGGGTGTGGCGTATCTGCTGGAAGCTGTTTTTACAGTTTAGGGTTATGCCCTTTAACAGGCGGACTCGCTTGCCCCATTGCAGTGATTTCATGTGGTGCAGGCGCTATAAGCTGCGGGCTTTCTCTTGAATCTCTTAATAATGACAATTATTCTAATGCATCAACGGGCGCTTGCATCGGGGCTGGGGCATTTGATATAGCTACAGGAAGTGTTCGTGTGGGGTTAACGGGAATAGCCCTCTGTGGTTTACAAAACACACTTTGCAAACCCGTAGTGGGCTCCTGCGACCCCAACGAAATTATTGGCCCAGAAGGTTTTGGCCCCGAGAAGTTTGTTTCTAATACAGAAACATTAAATTATACCATCAATTTTGAAAACGATCCCGATAATGCCACTGCTCCTGCTCAAAGAGTGGTCATCAGGCAACAACTGGATGATAACTTTAATCCTGCTAGCTTTAGGCTTCTTGGTTTTGGATTTGGTAAATATGTTTTTGATGTACCGGAAGGTTTATCAAGTTATAGTACACGGTTAAACCTTTCCGAAGAAATTGGTATGGACGTGAATGTTTCTGTCGGTTTGGATCTTGTTAATTCTGAATTGTTCTGGAGTTTCCAATCCATAGATTCCGAAACAGGGCTTCCTCCGTACGAAGCATTGAAAGGCTTTTTACCTGTTAATGATGATAATGGGGCTGGCGAAGGTTTTGTAACCTATTCCATAAAAGCAAAAAGCACCACACAAACTGGAGATGAGCTAAAAGCCTCTGCAAATATCTTTTTTGATATTAACGAACCCATTGCTACCAACGAAGCTGTGAACATTATTGATGCCGCTCCGCCTGTACTCGAAGCCATTACCGATAATAGTTTAGAGTTTGAAACCATCCAAAGTTTTGGAATAAATGCTTCCGATGATAGTGGTGGCAGCGGAATTATGGGCTACGAAGTATATCTTTCGGAAAACGGCGGTGAATTCAATTTAATTTCGGAGGTTTTGGGAATTGAAGACATATTCACCTTTGAAGGCGAACCAAATTCGTCATATTGCATTGCGCCTGTTGTTATTGATAATGTAAATAACAAAAGTGCCATTACCGAAGCAAATACCGTTTGCTACAACACACCTTCGGAGGAAGATATTACAACCGAATATTTCAAGTTAACCACGGTTTCATCTGGAAACGGTACTATTGAAACTTTACCCCGAACCAGTTATTTTGAAAACGGTGCCAATGTAACAATCAACGCCGTTGCAAGTGCCGGCTGGCGATTCGATAGGTGGGAAAACGATTTATCGAGCACTTCAATTTCAGAAAGCGTTATAATGGACAGTGACAAAAATATTACTGCAGTTTTTGAACAAAAAGAGTACGACCTTACCATAAATACCCAAGGCAATGGAAATATAAGTATTACCCCCGAAAACAGTGTTTATTTATCCGGAACTGAAATTACGATAACTGCTAATGCTGATTCTGGTTGGATTTTCGACCGCTGGGAAGGTGATTTGGAAAGTTTCAATAACACTGAAAACATAACTATGGATTCAAACAAAAATTTAACCGCCATTTTCATTGAAGGTATGGTAATTAGGGCACAAGTTGAAAACGCTACCTGTGTTGAATCTTTAGATGGAAACATCCAACTCGACATTCTTGGGGGCACTCCGCCCTACACATACGATTGGGATAATGATGGAACTGCTCCGGACGATTTAGAAACAGACCCGAAAGATTTAGCAGATATTGGAAGCGGAACTTATAATGTTTTGGTAACAGATTTTAACGGAATTACTGCTTCAAAAACTATTAATGTGGAAATAATTGATAACGTTTCCCCTGAAATCAGCAACATAGGAAACCAAGTTGAAAACTTTAATGAAGATTGTAAAATCATTGTAAGAGATTATAGTCGTATAGCTGAAATAACAGATAATTGTACAGGGAACCTAAACATTGAACAGTACCCAGAAATTGGTTCAGAGATTACCCAAACTACAAACGTTATTTTAACGGTAACGGATGATTCAAACAACAAATCTTCCATATCGTTCAAAATCATCCCAGAAGACAATGTTGCACCTTTAATTAGCCCTATTGAAAATCAACTTCTCGATAGGAATGAAAATTGTACTGTTTACCTTCCCGATTATTCTTCTTTTGTTGATGTTACCGATAACTGCACGGGCAACGTAAATATCAATCAAATACCAGCTGCCAGTACTGTAATAACAGAAAACACAATGGTAACTATTTTAGTTAATGATGGCCAAGGAAACGGTTCCTCTGAAACATTTATGGTCGATATTCAGGGCGAATTACAGGTTTACTATTTTGATGGCGATGGCGATGGCTATGGCGTAGATAATGTAATGACCAATAAAACGCTTTGCCAAATGCCCAACGATAGTTATTCCACTGTAGCGGGCGATTGTGATGATAACGACCCCGAAAACAATCCCGATACTAATGAAGAAGATTGTGGCACATTGGGCATTGATGAACAGCAAACCTTTAACTTTAAGCTCTACCCCAACCCAGCAAAAGAACAATTAACAATAGAATTCTTTAATGCTGACGAACATAAAACTGTTCTTTCTATTTTTGATGCTTTAGGAAGGGAAATTTCCACAGAATCTTTCACCAATAAATCTGAAATAACCATTTATTTGAATGAAAAATATCAAGACGGTGTATATCTGGTTAAGGTAAGCAATAACGGAAAAACGGAAACGAAAAGATTTGTCGTATTAAGGTAAACGGAATAATTTAAGATGAAAAACAATTAAGTTAGGCTCATTAAAGCTTGACTTAATTGTTTAATTCATTTACAACCAAGCGCAATTCGGCATAACTATACTTATCATCCAGTTGCTGTTTCAAATCCGATAGGCCTTCAAAGCTTTTTTTGGGAATTATAGTCTTGAGTTCGTCATAATGTTCAGCAGACATTAAATCGGTTATTTTTACTTCTCCCGATTCAATAAAACTGGCCAAATGACCGAAAATTGTATTAGGAGTAAGTTCACGTTCTTCCGCTATTTGTTCAATAGACTTTCCCGATTGAAATAATTGTAAGGATTCCTGTTTGGTGTCTACTTTCTTCTTCGTTTTCTTTGGTTCTTCAAAAATTTCAGCATTACCCGAAATTTCAATATCATGCTCCTCGCAATATGTCCTAATCACTTTCAAAATAGCCGAGCCATATTTTTCTACCCGCGTTTTACCCATGCCATTTATCTTTATTAGTTCACCTTTATCGGTTGGCAAAGTTTCACACATGTCGTATAAGGCTTTTTGGGTAAACACTTGAAAATGCACCAAGCCCTTTTCTTGTGCAATATTGTTTCTGAGCAACCGCAACTTCTCAAAAAGTTCAACGTTACTTGTCCCCTCAACAACGCTTGTTCTTTTCTTTTTAGGTTGTTGTTTGGTATTAAAAACGGCTTTAGCTCTCAATTCCAAAAACAGATTAGCATTAAAACCATTTGAAATTTTATTGAAATACAACTGTTTTATATCCAACAACTCTTCAAAATTATCGAGCTGTTTAGTTATTTCGCTGCCTACAGCTTGATTGTCGGTTGTGAATCCAAAACTTTTTGAAGGTTCTGCTATTTTGGTTTCTGTTTCAGTTTTAAAATAGGTTATGGCTTTCTTAAATCTATCCTGAATGGTCTCGTTTTGTTCTGGTAACTCGTTGTATTGATTTGATAATTCTTTGAGTTGATTTTTAAACCCATTTCCTATTTTTAAAAAATGCGTTAATGTGTCCTTTATTTTAAGAAACACCTTTTCAACTGGTCCCTCAACAATAGTACGATTCTTATAATAAATGTCTAAAATCCGATTTACAGGATATATTAGTTCATAAAAACCGAAGAGTTCTTCAATTAGGTCCAATTGAAATTCTTTGCGGGAATTCTCTAAAATAGTTTCATCTGGTGCATTGTTTTCGGCATCTTCATTAAATGCAGTAACATGTGCGTCGCTTATAATCTGATTGGAATGGATTTTACTTTTTAGAACCACCCCCTCTAAAGACTTACACCTACTCAACGCCACATAAGTTTGCCCGTGTGCAAAGGCGCCTTCGGCGTCAATGATTGCTTTCTCGAATGTTAAGCCCTGACTTTTATGAATGGTTATAGCCCATGCCAAGCGCAAAGGTATTTGGGTAAAAGAACCTATTTTTTCTTCAGAAATGGCCTTTGTATCTGGGTCAACATTATAAATTATATTTTCCCAAATTTCAGGCGTCACTATAATATTAAAATCATCATCTGGACAATGCACCACAACTTCATCTGAATCCAAGTGAATAACCTTGCCTATCTTACCATTAAAATAACGCTTATCTTGGCTACTGTCATTTTTAACAAACATGACTTGCGCCCCAACTTTTAATTCTAAAACCTCTTGGTTTGGATATGAATACTCCGGAAACTTTCCATCGATTATAGCCTTATACTTTTTCGACTTCGATTGAATCTTTTCCAGTTCCGATTTGTTCGTCGCTTCTGCCTTATTATTATGTGTGGTTAACGAAATATAACCCTCATCCGGTTTGGGAACAAAATCTTTAATAAATCGTTTGTTTAATTCAAATGCCGACGACTCTGAAAGTTGATTGTTTCTTATCTCATTGAGTATATCTATAAACTTCGGGCTTTCCTGTCTGTAAATATGTTTTAACTCAATGGTTACTGCATTACATTGCTTGAAAGCATGACTACTGAAAAAGAACCCATTATTATAAACGTGTTTCAACAGTTCCCATTCTTGTTCCTTAATTACCGGTGAAAGTTGTTGCAAATCGCCAATCATGAGTACTTGCACCCCACCGAAAACTTTATTTCTGTTTCTGAATCGGCGCAAGGTTCGATCTATCCCGTCCAACAAATCAGCACGTACCATACTTATTTCATCAATAACCAACAGATCCATTGATTTAATGATGTTGATTTTTGTTTTACTGAATTTTCTATTGAATCCATTGGACGCATTCAAATCGGTATCAGGTAGAATCGGCCCGAAAGGCATCTGAAAAAATGAATGAATGGTAACACCTTTAGCATTTATAGCTGCTACTCCCGTGGGAGCAACAACAACTAAGCGCTTTAAACTATCTTTTTTTAGTCGATGCAAAAAGGTTGTCTTGCCTGTCCCAGCTTTACCTGTTAAAAACATAGAACGATTAGTAAAATTCACAAAATTCCAGGCTAAGTCTAGTTCTCTGTTGGCGGACATTAGTTTTTGAAGAATAAAGCTTGAAGATAGCCATTTTGCAGTAAAGACCAAAACAGTACAAAAAAAAAAAAAAAAAGACCCTTCACTTAGATAAGTGAAGGGTCCTGAAAAAGGCAACGACCTACTCTCCCGCAAATGCAGTACCATCGGCGCTAACGGGCTTAACTACTCTGTTCGGAATGGTAAGAGGTGAGCCCCGTCGCTATAACCACCTTAA
>NZ_JAAVJS010000002.1:0-296049 GCF_012037625.1 Tamlana crocina | reverse complement strand
GTTCGTTTTCTTTTAAGATCTTGATGATCTGACTTTCGGTAAATCTACTTTTTTTCATCTGACAGTTTATTGGTTTAAAATTAATAATTTCGAATTTTAAACTGTCTTATTTTTAGGGAAGGTTACACCCGGAAATTACGTTGATAGACTCTACCCCAAATACCGAAGTAGACTTGGTTTTGTTGTCCTCAGAGCCCTTTCCGTTTTCGGAAAAGCATATAAGCGAGGTGCAAAAGTATTTCCCCAATGCTAACGTACTTTTGGTAGATGGCGAAATGTTTTCGTGGTATGGCTCTAGGCTAAAAGAGGCTTTTGGTTATTTTAAAAAGCTGCATAGAAATCTTTAGAGAAGAATTTAATAACAAGGTTAGCAGGAAGGTGGCGTTTTTTTTGTTAAACGCAGGGCTTTTTGAATATCGTTAGCACGAATGGGTTTAACTAAATATCCCTTTATATCTTCGATCGATTTGGCTTTCTTTCGGTCTTTGGAATCAACCGAAGAGGTAATTATAAATACTGGAGGATGGTAATTGTGGTTTTTATTTAGGTTTTGTAGCAGTTGTAAAAAACTCCAACCATCAACAATGGGCATGTTCAGGTCTAGAAAAATGGTTTCAGGGAGTTGTTCTGAATCATTTATGTTTTCAAAAATGTAGTCATAAGCCTGTTTACCATTTTCGAACATTAAAATATCATTGACATGGTAACCCACATTTTGAAGCAGTTTGTTGGTGACTTTCCTAAATAATAAATTATCGTCAATAATCGCTATTTTACTCATTTTTCAGTTTAATTCTAACTATGGTTCCTTTGTTCACTTTGCTGAATAAATCTACTTGTCCGTTAAGCCTCGAAACGTACAACTTTAAATAATAAAGCCCATATCCGCTGGACGATTTGCTGGCTTTATGGAAGCGTTTTCCTTTTTTAAAAATTTCGTCTTTATGTAAAGAGGCGTCAAACCCAATGCCATTGTCTTTATATAGAATATAAAAATTGTTTCGAGCTCTATAGGTCGAAATATTTATTTTTAGCTCGTCGGTCGTTTTTTTGAATTTGAATGAATTGGTAATAAGGTTGTTGAAAATATTGTTGATATAGCTTTTGGGCAATTCTATATCGGCTTCAATTTTTGAATGGAAAATCGTGTTATCTGGTTTTAAATATTCCAGCTCTTGGTAGATATTCTCCAGACTTTTAGAAAGTGTTATTTTGTTCGGGAATTGGTTGTCAATATCCCGAATAAATTTGTGGTAATTAATCAATGCGTTTAATCCATAATTGAGATTTTCAACATTGGTTACATACATACTCTCCAATTCAGGTACATTTAAGTCGTTGTTTCTCACAGAATCTTTGTAATAAGAATAAAGCTCTTTCAGGGCAATTATGGGCTCTCTTAAATTGTGTGAGGTAATCGAGGCAAAATCTTCCAAATACAGGTTTTTTTCATTCAATTCTTCAACAAGCAATCTCAGCCTTTTATTGGTTTCTTCAATCTTTTTTGATTTTAGGGAAATGTCTTTGTAGTAATCAATAAACTTAAACGAATAAAGAAACATGCTAATGAATATCGAAAAGTTTAAGAATAGGAATATAAAGTATTCGCCAGCAGTGATGTCTATGAAATTTAAAAATGTCAGGACAGATACGGTTGTGGTCACTATTATCGGTCCCAAGAAGAATAACGGAAAGTAATAAAATGGGTGTGATTGGTTAAATGGAAGGTGTTTAAGTTGTAAACGGCTTATTTTTTTAACCAGCAGTAATTCAAAAATAGAAATTGAGTTTATAAAGAATAAGATTGAAGTGTTCCAGCTTAAAGTCCTAAAGCCTAAAATGTTTTTAAAGATATCTCCTTTGTTGAATAAATAGTAAAAAATGGCGAAGGAAGAAATGATGTAGGTTATGGAGTTTAAGGATAAAAAAACACTATTTCTATCTTTAAACTTTACTAAATAAAGTGAAGTATATATCAAAATAAACATAACAATAGTTATGAGAGACGATGGAGCCAAAATTTCAACTTCAGAAATATCAAAAAAGGTGTAGCCAAGCTGGATGGCTTGTAAAGATAGTCCGGATACAAATAAAACTTTAAAGGAGCCTTCTTTGTTAATTAGATATAGCGCAGCCAATATAATGAAGCTTATACTGGTAACCACTTTCATGGTAGCGTCCGGGTTTATGCTGTGACCAGTAAAAAAGTTCTCGGTTTGATGGGTGAACCATGAGTACACGTTGATTGCAGCAGTTATTACCGTAATAAGTACTGTAAACTTATAAGACAGAAGCGTGTTGGGCTCTATATATTTTTTAAGTGTTTTCAACATTTATTATCGTAATTTACTTGAAAAATTACGATAATATAGTAGAGTAAACAAGAAAATTCTTTAATTAAATTGATTTTGAAAGCTTATTCTTTCTTATGTGAGATGTTGACGATAGATTTTGTTAGTGACAGATTGTTGCTTGGTTAACAAATAGGCTAAAGCTAAGAAAGCTGACCAGCTTCATTAAATTCAACCTTGCTAACATCGTCAACAAAATGAGCAATTCTTCGTTCTAAATCTTTTAAACTAACCAACTTGTTGAGATTGGGTTTAATCTTTCCTACTTTGCAAAAATGTGTATTCATAACGTTCCTTTTTATATGTAAAATACGTATAAACGTCTTATTTAGACGTGATTGGAATGTTAAGGAATTGATAAAAGTTAAATTGTAACTTTTTGAGGATCTCGATAGAGGTATTTCAGCTTATTTAATTTATTAAGAAGCTTAATGGCCTTGTACTCAGAAATGTCGCTAAGCGCCGAATCGGTTTGCCTAAAATTATAGGCTTGCTCAACTAAATTCTTGTACTGTTGGTTTAATTTGTCTTGGCGGGTTTTTATTGGGTCTGTATAATCCATGATTATCTGAATAACAATAACTTAAATATACATTTTTTTGTTGAAATCCAAAAAGCCGCCCTTTTCTTTTTTCAATCCATCAGGCGGAATCCTCCTTTAAACTGGGAAAGTTCCTTGAAAAAAAAGTTATTAACATAAAAAAAACCGAACGCAAAAGCCTCCGGTTTTCAGTTTAATTTATCTAGTATTTTTAGTCCTGCAAAGCAAAAACCTTTCGTAATAAATCGGTAGTTCTGGAAGATACTTTGGTTCTAATTTCTTTTTCTTCGATGGCAATCATGGTATAAACGCCCTCAAGCGCTTCTCCGGTTACGTAATCGGTTAAATCTGGATTAACATTGTTGGTAAAAGGAATGTTGTTGTACCTGGTAATAAGATTGTTCCAAATTTTGTCGGCACCTACTTTGCTAAACGAGTTTTTAATAACAGGATTAAACTTGTTGTAAAGGGCGGTTTCCGTTTTATTGGTTAAGTAGAGTGTTGCCGCATTGTCACTACCTAGTAGAATGTTTTTGGCATCGGCGAAGGTAATGTCTTTTACAGCGTCAACAAATATCGGGGCTGCCTCTTTTACGGCATCTTCAGCAGCGCGGTTTAGCACTTTTAGGCCTTCATCGGCTAAGTTGCCCAGCCCAATATCGCGAAGGGTTTTATCTACTTTTTGCAGTTCTTCGGGGAGTAAAATCTTAACCAATTCGTTTTTGTAAAATCCATCGGTTTGCATCAGTTTGGTCACTTGTTTGTCTATGCCAAAATTCAACGCTTGTCGCAGTCCGGAAGCAATTTGGTCGTTGCCAATGGTTCCGCCTTGGGGTAATTGGCTTACCACTTGTTGGAGTTCGGCGCAGGCCGAAAGGTTAAAAATAAGTACAAGGGCAAAAAGTTTACGAATCATGATTGTAGGTTTTAAATTTTTAGGAATAGGTGTTTTTTAACTATGAAAAGATAACCGTTTTGTTGTTATACACCATAACCTTTCTGTTGGAATGCAGTTTAACGGCATTGGCCAAAACGATTTTTTCGAGGTCACGGCCTTTGGTTATTAAATCGGAAATGGAATGGGCATGTGTAACCCGTGTTACATCCTGTTCAATAATGGGGCCTGCATCCAATTCTTCGGTAACATAATGGCTGGTAGCACCAATGATTTTTACACCGCGTTTGTATGCCGAATGGTATGGCTTGGCGCCCACAAAAGCGGGTAGGAACGAGTGGTGGATGTTAATAATCTTATTTGGGTATTTGTCAATAAGCTTGCTGGAAACAATCTGCATGTACCTTGCCAAAACAATAAAATCTATTTGGTGTTTTTCCAATAGTTCCAGTTGTTTATTTTCGGCAGCCTCTTTGGTGTCTTTGGTTACCGGTATGTGGTGAAACGGAATATTGAAACTATCTGCTATGGGTTTCAAAGTATCGTGATTACTGATAATGAAAGGGATTTCAAGGTTAAGCTCACCAGAGTTGTAACGCCCTAAAAGGTCGTATAAACAATGGTCGTACTTAGAAATAAAAAGCGCCATTTTGGGCTTTCTTTCAGAGGAATAGATGCGCCATTTCATTTTAAAGCGCTCGGCGATATTGGCTTTAAATTCAGCCTTAAAAACTTCGGTATTAAATGAATCTGATTCAAATTCACTTTCCAAACGCATAAAAAAGATGTTCTGTTCTCTATCTACATGCTGATCGATATAAACAATATTTCCTTGATTCCCAGCAATAAAGTTAGTGACCGAAGCAATAATGTATGGGCGGTCTTTACAGTGTATTAAAATGGTGATTTTATTCATGAAATTCCTATACTTTATGGGCTAAAAATAAGGCAAAAATAAGTGAGGAATGGTTTTAGAACATGGTTTTAGAAAATTTTTTGAATACCGATGGTTTTTTTGAATATTTCGTAAATTGCAATAGTAATAATTAATGTTTTTTACGAATGAAACAACAAGAGCCCTATAAACCGAAACATCATGTAAGAATAGTAACAGCCGCTTCCCTTTTTGATGGGCACGACGCCTCTATAAATATTATGCGCCGAATTATACAAGCTACTGGGGTGGAAGTTATTCATTTGGGGCACGACCGAAGCGTTGAAGAAGTGGTTAATACGGCTATTCAGGAAGATGTTCAAGCTATTTGTTTAACTTCTTATCAGGGTGGGCACACCGAATATTTTAAATACATGCACGATCTTTTAAAAGAAAAAGGGGCTGGACACATTAAAATTTTTGGTGGCGGTGGTGGTGTTATTTTGCCTTCAGAAATAAAAGAATTGATGGAGTACGGTATAGCTCGCATTTATTCTCCAGATGATGGTCGGGAAATGGGCTTGCAGGGCATGATCAATGATTTGGTTGAAAGAGCTTCCCCCAACCCATCCGAAGGAGGGGAGCATATAGTGCCCCACAATTATGATGCTTCTAATTTTCTGAATCTTGCTCCTGAAAAAATACTGGATAAATTAAAAAATAAAGACAATAATACTATTGCTAGATTAATTTCTTTAGCTGAAAATAATCACAAAGATTTCAAGGCGTTGTTTTCAAGCTTGAGTAAGGGTTCCCCTCCTTTGGAGGGGTTAGGGGAGGCTTCTCCCGTTCTAGGCATAACCGGCACCGGTGGTGCAGGGAAATCCAGTTTGGTTGATGAGTTGGTGCGTCGGTTTTTAAAGGATTTTCCCAAAAAAACAGTGGGAATCATTTCTGTTGATCCTTCAAAACGAAAAACCGGTGGAGCGCTTTTGGGCGACCGCATCCGGATGAATGCCATAAACAACCCGCGGGTTTACATGCGCAGTTTGGCCACGAGGCAATCTAATTTGGCATTGTCTAAACATGTAAGCGAGGCCATTCAGGTTTTAAAGGCTGCGGCATTCGATTTAATTATTCTGGAAACCTCGGGCATTGGGCAATCCGATACCGAAATTACCGAACACTCTAATGTGTCACTTTACGTGATGACCCCCGAATTTGGAGCAGCCACCCAATTGGAAAAAATTGATATGCTGGATTTTGCCGATTTGGTAGCCATTAATAAATTTGATAAAAGAGGGGCGCAAGATGCCCTTCGCGATGTAAAAAAGCAATATATGCGAAATCATAACCTTTGGGACGTTTCGCAAGACGATTTGCCCGTTTTTGGGACTATTGCCTCACAGTTTAACGATCCGGGGATGAACCATCTTTATCAAGCTATTATTTTAAAACTGAATGAAAAAACGAATGCCAATTTAAAATCCTCATTTTCAATTTCACCAGAAAACAGTGAAAAGCTTTATATCATTCCGCCGTCAAGGGTACGTTATCTCTCTGAAATTGCTGAAAATAACCGCACTTACGATCAACAAGCTAATGAGCAAGTTGAAGTTGCCCAAAAGCTGTATGGTATTTATAAAACGATAGAATCTGTATCCAACATTATTTCGAGTGAAACGAAGCCATCTTTCCTTAATAAGCATGGGTTAAATAGTGATGAGATTTTTCGGCAAGCCCAGAATGACAAAAATACTGTTGATTCGAGCACAGTCGAGAACAAGGAGTTTTTAAAGTTGCTTTTCAAAGAATTCGACCGAATAAAACAACAACTGAAACCCAAACATTGGGAAATGATTTTGGAATGGGAAGATAAACTGAATCGCTACAAAAACCCTGTGTACAGCTTTAAAGTTCGCGATAAGGAAATCAACATAGAGACCCACATCAAATCGTTGTCGCACACCCAAATCCCGAAAGTGGCTTTGCCTAAATACCAAGCTTGGGGCGATATTTTGCGCTGGTGTCTGCAAGAAAATGTTCCGGGAGAGTTTCCGTTTACAGCAGGGCTTTATCCTTTTAAAAGAACTGGTGAAGATCCTACCCGAATGTTTGCTGGCGAGGGTGGACCCGAACGTACCAATAGGCGGTTCCATTACGTGAGTGCAGGGTTGCCTGCCAAGCGTTTGTCAACCGCTTTCGATAGTGTGACACTTTATGGTAACGATCCCGATTATCGCCCAGATATTTACGGAAAAATAGGCAATGCCGGAGTGTCCATTTGTTGTCTCGACGATGCCAAAAAACTGTATTCTGGTTTTAATTTAGCCGATGCCATGACTTCGGTGAGTATGACCATTAATGGGCCAGCCCCAATGTTATTGGGCTTTTTTATGAATGCCGCTATCGATCAGCAATGCGAAATTTATATCAAGGAGAATGGATTGGAAGATGAGGTTGAAACACAAATAGCCAAAATCTATAAAGGTAAGGAACGCCCCAAATACAACGGAGCTTTGCCCGAAGGTAACAACGGATTGGGATTGATGTTGTTGGGCGTAACGGGTGACCAAGTATTGCCAGCTGAAGTTTACAACAAAATTAAAAAAGCAACCTTGTCGCAGGTACGCGGTACGGTACAGGCCGATATTTTAAAAGAAGACCAAGCACAAAATACCTGCATTTTTTCAACCGAGTTTGCGCTGCGTTTAATGGGCGATGTGCAGGAATATTTTATTCAAAACCAAGTGCGTAATTTTTACTCGGTGTCCATTTCGGGTTATCATATTGCTGAGGCGGGAGCCAACCCCATTACGCAATTGGCGCTTACTTTATCCAACGGGTTCACTTACGTGGAATACTACCTAAGCCGAGGTATGGACATCAACAAATTTGGTCCCAACCTGTCCTTCTTTTTTTCCAACGGCATCGATCCTGAATATGCCGTTATTGGGCGTGTGGCAAGAAAAATATGGGCCAAAGCCATGAAATATAAGTACGGTGCCAATGCCCGGGCGCAAATGCTGAAGTATCATATTCAGACTTCCGGCAGAAGTTTGCACGCCCAGGAAATCGATTTTAACGACATCCGTACCACATTGCAAGCACTATATGCGATTTATGATAATTGTAACTCGCTGCACACCAATGCGTATGATGAAGCGATTACCACGCCAACTGAAGAGTCGGTGCGCCGCGCTATGGCCATTCAGCTGATCATTAATAAAGAATTAGGCTTGGCCAAAAATGAAAACCCCATTCAAGGCGCGTTTATTATTGAAGAGTTAACCGATTTGGTGGAAGAAGCCGTTTTATTGGAATTCGATAGGATTACTGAAAGGGGAGGTGTTCTCGGTGCAATGGAAACCATGTACCAGCGTAGTAAAATTCAGGAAGAAAGTCTGCATTACGAAACCCTCAAGCACAGTGGTGATTATCCCATTATTGGTGTTAATACCTTTTTAAGCAGTAAAGGTTCGCCAACCGTTTTGCCCATGGAGGTGATAAGGGCGACAGATGAAGAAAAGAAATTTCAAATAGAAACGCTTCAAAATCTTCATAAGCACCAGCAGTCGGAAAACTTGTTAAAATCGCTTCAGAAACAAGCCATAAACAATGAAAATATTTTTGAATCACTAATGGAAGTTTGTAAGGTCTGTTCGCTGGGGCAAATTACCCAAGCGTTGTTCGAAGTCGGTGGGCAGTATCGACGAAATATGTAAGCACGATTTCAATTTAGTGGAGCTAAGTGAAGGCTGAATTGTGAATATCGCTTACCCTGAGCGCAGCCGAAGTATCTCAGAGAACCCATTTTTCTTTTTTAGGAAAAATTGAACATCGACTACTTCGAAATTTTTCATAAAACATGCATCTTTTTTGGAATATCTCCGTCTATTATATGAACCATAAAAGTAAATATTATGAAAAATAAAGAATGTACTTGCAATTGCGACCCATGTAAAGCCGGAAAGTGCAGCCAATGTATTTGTGATAATTGTACCTGCACCAACTGTAATTGTTAAGATTGTTTAAAAACCAAAGATAATAGCATTCGTATTTGTAACTTTAGTATGGATGCTATTTCTATGTAAGCCATGAAAACAAAAGACATTTGGAAAACTTATTCCAACGATATAAAATATTTTATTTTAAGTAGGGTTAAAGACCCCGTAGTAACTGATGATTTGCTGCAAGATACTTTCATTAAAGTGCACACAAACCTTGGATCGTTGAAAGATAAAACCAAATTAAAATCGTGGCTATTTTCAATCGCCCGTTATGCGGTTATGGATTATTTTAGGGGCAATAACATTGAGGCCCCAGTATGGGAAGCCGATACAGAGTTTGAGTCGCAAGATTTGGCCCATTCCAAAGCAGATTGTTTGCACGGTATTCTCAAAAACTTGCCAAAAAAATACAGAGAGCCACTTTTTTTATCCGATATAAAGGGACTTAAACAAACTGAAGTAGCTGATTGGTTGCAACGCCCGTTGCCAACCGTAAAATCTCAAATTCAACGAGGAAGAAAACTCGTTGCCCAAGGTTTTATGGATTGTTGCGATTTTAAGTTAAATGATGATGGTTTTCTAGTGGGCGAACTCAAAGCCAAGGAAGATTGTAAGGTTTGTCATTAAAGCTCAATAAATTTAGTGCCCGTTTCGTAAAACGAAATTTTTTTCAGTATTATCATATTGAGAATTTATATAATGTTTTATTGTCAGAAATTTAATGTAAAAAATAAGGTGTTTTAGTATATTTGTTTAGAAAGCAAGTTGCTAGTTTACATGCAAATATTAAACGATATTTTACGAGCCTACCAAAAATGGTATATCAATTACAGTGGCCTATTTGATGAAGAAAGGGAAGACGACTTGCCTTTTTTTAGAGACAAACTGTTTTTATCCATTTTATCCTTATCCATTGTATTAGGGGCTATAGCGTATATACCCAGCGTTATTTTTGCCCTGCTTAATGGCGATTATTACATATTTATTGTAGATACTCTTGGCATATTGCTACTTTACTTTATAGCCTTCAATAAGTCTGTGGCGCTCCATGTTAAAAAGAATATTTTTGCTGGGATATTTTATTTTATAGCATTCACTTTATTGGTTTTTATAGGGCTTCAGGGTAATGGGGCTATTGTAGTTTTTACCCCCAATATTTTAGTTACACTTTACAGCGGAAGGAGGTCTGGACTATATTCCGTTGGCCTAACGGCATTAATTTACTGTGTCTTTCTGGTTTGTTCTTATTTTCAATTGGTGGATTTGCCCATTTTCAGTCATAACGATTTTAATTTGATGTTTATCGTTTTTGTAAACAACATCATCTTTACCCTGTTTATTGTCTTTTCAATTTCCTATTTAATAGATATGTTGTATGCATCATTACTGAAGCAAAACAAGCTTAGGGAAGAGCTCAATGAAGAACACAAAAATCTATTGGTGGCCAAAGAAAAAGCTGATGAATCCGATAGGCTAAAAACCGCATTTTTGGCCAATATGAGCCATGAAATAAAAACGCCCATGTACGGTATATTGGGCAGTGTTGATATACTAAAAAACTACAATACTGAGGACGCCGAATATCAAGAATACCTAAAGGCGATAGAAACCACAAGTTTGCGGTTGGCCGATGTGATTTCAGATGTAGTAAACGTATCAAAGATTGAAACTGGTTTGATGACCATAAATACGCAAACCTTCAATATACAAGACGCCATAAACGAGGTGTTAAAGCCTTTTGTGTTTGTTTCAGAACGAAAAAATATTGAAATAAAAAAAAATATAACTACGAGCTATAATGCAAGTTTAGCGTATACCGATAGAGACAAATTAGAAACGATACTACGGCATATTTTGCAAAACGCATTTAAGTTTACCAATAAAGGTTTTGTTGAAATAGGTTGTTCTAAACCCGATAAAACGTTTTTTGAGTTTTATGTTAAGGATTCCGGTATTGGCATTGCAATGGAAGATATTCAAACCGTATTCCAACCTTTTTTTCAGGTAGATGCAGAGCATAAAAAAGCGTTGCACGGATCGGGCTTAGGGTTAAGCTTGGCCAAATCGTATGTGGAAATGCTGGGTGGCGAAATTAATATTGAAAGCAAAGAAAACGGAGGGACCACGGTGTGGTTTACGGTTTACTCTGATTTTGAGAGTATTAAATAAAGAGGTGGTAAATGGTTAGGTGAAATATGCCTCAAAAAAAGTCCTACCGAAGCAGGACTAAAGATTTTCATCTACGGCATATAGCCTTATTGTGATAAGATTAAAAGATTAGAAATATTAATCTAATACAAATATAGTAGAAATATCTGGTTAAAAAAATACGTGTTTGTACGTATTTTTTTGTTTTTGTAATCTATGTATATTTATAGTTTTTTAAGAAAATTATGGCAAAAATATTAGGATTGGATTTAGGCACCAATAGTATTGGTTGGGCCATTAGGAATACCGAAAAAGAAGGCAACCAAATTATAGATACCAATGTTTTGGTATTTCCGCAAGGTGTTGGAGAAGAAAAAGGCGTGGAATTTTCATTGGCATCGGAACGCACCAAACATAGAGCTTCCAGAAAACTTTACAGACGACGCAAACAAAGAAAAACAGACTTGCTCAAATTGTTGATAGAAAATGGATATTGCCCATTGTCCATTACAGAGCTTGAAATTTGGTCCAATTATAAAAAAGATAGGGAAATGAAATACCCTACTGAAAATGAAGCGTTTTCAGAGTGGTTAAAAATCAATCCCTATGAGGTTAGGGCTAAAGCAGTACACGCTACTGTTTCCAAACAAGAGTTAGGAAGAGCCTTGTACCATATCTGCCAGCGTAGAGGGTTTAAAAGCGGAAGAAAAGATGCTGATGTAGGGAAAGATTTAGAACAATTTAAAAAGGAACAAGAATTATTAAAGCAAAATGGCTTCAAAACTTTAGGTGAATATTATTTTGATTTGCTAAATCAAGACAGAAAAGTTAGAAAAACAAAATTCAGTGCCGATGACCAAGAAGTAAATTCCTCAAGGATAAGTTATGTGCAGGAATTTAACGAATTGATGAAAAGCCAAGGTGTTGGCAAAGAGTTGGCTGATAAATTCTTTAATGCCATTTTTTATCAAAGACCTTTAAAATCGCAAAAGGGAACTGTTGGTAAATGCACTTTAGAAAAAACCAAACCGCGTTGTGCCGTGAGCCATCCTATGTTTGAAGAGTTTAGGATGTACCAGTATCTAAACTCTATAAAAGTTAGGGAACGCAATAGCGATAATTTTGTGTTTCTTTCAGAATATCCGGAATACTACAAAATAGCTTTAGATAAATTTTATAGGGTTAGTGCCAAAAATTTCAAGTTTTTGGATATTTCCAAGAGCATTAACAAGGAAGCGAAAAAGAACAATTTGTTTTTCATTTTCAATTACAAAGACAAATATCCAATTGTGGGAAGCCCAACTATTAGTAGATTGATTGAAGTTTTTGATGCCGAAGATTGGGACGATTGTAAACAAAAAATAAAAGTGTCCTACAAAAAGAAAGACAACAAAAGTGAAGAAGAATTGGTAGATGAGCTTTGGCACACCTTGTTTTTTGCAGGCGATTTTGTTAACGACATCACTTCAGAAAAAGTAAAAAGTTTTATTAGAGAGTGTTATGCGCTTACCGAAGATAAAATTGAATACTACGAAAAAATCAATCTAAAACCAGGCTATTCCTCGTTGAGCAAAAAGGCAATCGGTAAGATTTTGCCGTTTCTAAAAGAAAAAATCATTTATCCTTATGCCGTGTTTTTTGCCAATATTGATGCAATAATAGGTGCAGTAAAATGGAATGACAACAAAACGTTTATCCAAGACACCATAATAGATATTATTTCAAATTATAAAGATGACACCTTAAAAATTGATATTGTAAACGGTTTGGTAGACGATTTTGTTAAAGAATACGACAATTCCAACTATGATTATGTGCTTGATGACACCGACAAAAAAAACGTTACTGAAAAAATAATAGCTTTTTATGGAAATGAAGCATGGGAAACAAAGACTGATGCCGAAAAAGATGCGCTTCAAACTGAAATAGAAATCACTTTCCAGAAGCAATTACAAAAACGTAGAGTTGGAGGTTATTTCCTCTCAAAACCACGAGTTGATGAAATTATCAAGGACTTTTTGGTTCAAGAATATAAAGTTTCAAAAGAAGAAGCCGATACATTGTATCATCCGTCGGCAATGGATGCCTATCCACAAAGTCAAGATGGCTTTTTGGATTTACCGTTTACCAATTCGGTAAAAAACCCAATGGCAATGCGTACGCTGTTTTATCTTCGGAAATTGGTAAACACCTTGTTGAAAGAAAACAAAATAGCGCCAGATACCGAAATTATTGTTGAATTGGCGAGAGAGCTTAACGACAAGAACAAACGTTTAGCTATTGAAAGGTGGCAGCGCGAACGTGAAAATGAAAACAAAAAGTTTAAAGACAAACTAGAAGAATTTGCCAAGGACACCAATTCGGTAGTAACAGAAACCGATATTGTTAAATATAGATTGTGCCAAGAGCAAAATGGTGTTTGTTTGTACACAAGCAAAACCATTAATTGCGAAAAACTTTTGGGTTCAAATCCCGAATTTGAAATAGAGCATACTTTTCCAAGAAGCAAATCTTTTGATAATTCGCTTGCCAATAAAACACTGGCAGATAAAAGCATTAACCAGATAAAAGGCAACAGGATTCCGCAAGAACTGGAAGATGAATACAAACAGCACTTTTTAATGAACACCAAACATTGGGAAGAAAGAATTGAGGATTTACGGGAAAAAATAGAACAACAAAAATATTTTTCAAAAGTTGCCAGTACTGTTGAACAAAAAAACAGAGCTATACAGCAACGCCATTACCTCAAACTAGAACAAAACTACTGGAAACAAAAACTGTACAGGTTTACGGCAACCGAAATAAAGCCCAATTTTAAAAATAGCCAGTTGGTAGATACAGGCATTATCACAAAATATTCAGTTTTGTTTTTAAAATCACTTTTTCCAAAAGTGTTTCCAGCAAAAGGAACTATGGTTGCCGATGTTAGAAAATCTTGGGGATTAGACGAAAAAGACCGCAATTATCACTACCACCACGCTATAGATGCTATGGTGTTAAGCTGTATGGATAAAAGCATTCGTGATAGTTTGGCTCAAGCTTTTAAAGAATCGGAAGAGAACAGGTATAGTAACAAATTTAAGGTGAAAAAACCTTGGGGTACTTTTACCGAAAACATCAATGACCTTAAAGATTCCATTATTGTGGTACACAAGCACAAGGACAATATAGGAGTACAGACCAAACGAAAATGGCGCAAACGCAACAAAATTCAGTATAACAATTCTGGTCAAGTTATTTTTGAAAAAGGGCAAGGTGTAAGAGGTTCATTGCATAAAGATACTTTTTATGGAGCCATAGAACGCGAAAATGAAAATAATGAAAAAGAAATATGGTTTGTAGTTAGAAAACCAGTTAACAGTTCTTTTTCTGAAAGCGATGTGAAAAGTATAGTTGATGAAGGCATTAAAGCCAGAATAGAAAAACACGGACTCAAAAACATACGAACCGAAGAAGGTTTCATTTTACTGCCAAGTGAAACAGATGAAAAAGGCAATGCAACACAAGAAATGCTCATTAAGCGCGTTCGGGTAAAAACCAGAAATACCGATTTGCCAAAAATTAAAGCACAAAGTCACGTTTCACAAAAACGCAGAAAGCCCTATAAAGAAAGCTATTACGCAACACTTGAAAACATTTTTGCAATGGCAATTTATGAAACGGTAAATAACAAAGGCAAAAAAACATTAGCGTTTAAAACTATTTCAGCTTTTGATTTTGCGCAGCATAACCAAGGTAGTCCCAAAATGGAAATACCTATAGAAGATAATCTGCTTAAAAACAAGGGCAAGAAAAGTGAACTGTTATTGCCGTTTTCCAAACTTTTAAAAGTTAACCAAATGGCTCTTTTTTATGAGAATAATCAGGAAGAGCTGAAAACACTTTCAAATAAAGAGTTGAGTAAACGCTTGTTTAAAATTACCCAATTTGAAAGCGATGGTAGAATTCAGTTTCGCCATCATGCACAAGGAGGAGCAGATAAGGATTTGAAAAAAGAATCTTCATTGGATTTTGAAAAATCAGCCCAAAAATTAAGAATCAGTTTAAGCAATATAAACGCAGTGTATGAAGAAAGGGATTTTAAACTGCACGCATCAGGGAAAATAGATTTTCTATCTTAGTCTTTTTGGTGTATATTTACACCACTAAATCTGTTAATTATGGCAAGACAAAGTATTACTCTGGCAAAACAAAATGACGAATGGTTAAAAGACCAAGTTTCAAAAGCAGAATTCAATAGCAAAAGTGAGGCTGTAAATTATTTGATTCAACAAGCAAGAAAGCAGGAACAATACTACGAATTTGTGAGGATGAAAATTGAATTAGGAGAAAAAAGTGGTTTGGCCAAAAAGCAAACTAAAGAGCAAATGCTTGCGGAGTTTAAGGAGAGATTAAATGTATAATTATGATTTAAGCGAACAAGCTAAAATAGATTTGTTGCGTATTTATGAATATGGTATTAATCGGTTTGGTATAGAACAAGCTGATAGATATTTTGATATGATGCACGATTGTTTTAGTAAAATTGCTAGAAACCCTTATTTATTTCCATCTGTATCAAATATTAAGTCAAATTATCACAAATGTGTTTGTGGCGTAGACGCTATCTATTATAAAATTGTTAAAAATGGAATAGTGATTACCACGATTATAGGTAGACAGGACTTTGAAATACAAAATTTAGTTCATTGACATAAAAGTTTTAGCATTAATGCCCAAAAAAAAACGACGCGAGCGAAGCGAGCGTTGTGGTTTGATTAAAGATTAGAAAACACGATATTTGGCAGTAGTACAAAATACCTTAATCGGTAGTTGTGGTTTGATTAAAGATTAGAAAACACGATATTGCATACAGGCCAAAGCGCTTCACGTAAGTAGTTGTGGTTTGATTAAAGATTAGAAAACACGATATTTCCTTTTTAATCAACCCTTATTAAACATAGGTTGTGGTTTGATTAAAGATTAGAAAACACGATATTTCAGGCGGTTTAATAAACAACCCCTTTTTTGTTGTGGTTTGATTAAAGATTAGAAAACACGATATTTTCGCTACTTATATCGGTGAAACAATAGTTGTTGTGGTTTGATTAAAGATTAGAAAACACGATATTTTTAACTGGAAAAAACCTACCGCCTACCCCGTTGTGGTTTGATTAAAGATTAGAAAACACGATATTTTTGGTATTCCAACGGGTAACCAATTTGGTGTTGTGGTTTGATTAAAGATTAGAAAACACGATATTACCATATTGCAATCCAGAGGAAAGCACAAGTTGTGGTTTGATTAAAGATTAGAAAACACGATATTCTATTGGTTATAATAGTAGCACCAGCAGATGTTGTGGTTTGATTAAAGATTAGAAAACACGATATTACGTGTCTGGAGTCCTCGGCGTCTACTATGTTGTGGTTTGATTAAAGATTAGAAAACACGATATTGCGTTTATGGTTGGTATGCGTTGGGTGAAGGTTGTGGTTTGATTAAAGATTAGAAAACACGATATTGTTATGCGCACTTACCGTAATATACATGGTGTTGTGGTTTGATTAAAGATTAGAAAACACGATATTCAATACGAACGAACTTCATACTATTTTACTGTTGTGGTTTGATTAAAGATTAGAAAACACGATATTATTTGGCTTGTTGTCTTTTGATATTCAGAAAAATACGTGTAAATATCGTTTTCAAAAATGCCCGTTTTTTGCAGTGATAAGGCAAGATTGGGGCATTTTTTGGTTTTAAAACAACTCTAATTGGGTGGGAGGCGGTTCTTTGGGCACTTCGGCGCGTCCCCAAAAATTCATGATGTTGCCGTATTGTTTGTCGGTTATCCGCAGTACGCTAACCTTGCCCAACGGAGGTAAAAGGCGCTTTATGCGCTTTTCATGTACATCGGCACTTTCGCTGCTGGCACAATGCCGCATATAAACCGAGTATTGCATCATGGCAAAACCATCTTTCAAAAGGTTTTTTCTAAATTTGGCCGCATTTTTTCGGTCTTTGGCCGTATCGGTAGGTAAATCAAAAAATACAAATAACCACATAATCCTATATCCGTTTAGTTCCATAAATCGGGATATTTTATGGTTTTCCGTTTCCCCGAAAAACATTGCTGTAGCGAGCTGGCCGTTTTTTGTAAGGCGACCATCAACGGACTTTTTTCATCCTTAAAATAAACGGTTCTGGTGAGCACTTGCAGCAGTATTGATTTTATTTCGGTGTTGAGCTCTTGTTCGTCATAATGTGCTATAATAGTAAATACGGCCTCATCAACCAGTGGCCTAAAGGGTTCCATAATGTCGTCGGCCAAAGCAAAGGCATTGTACTTGTTTTTGTGGTGAATGCCCAAGGTGTTCAATAATCCACTGCCCGAAAGGGCACGTGCGGTGGCCGCCCTAAGAATGGCGTACCCATAGTTTAAAAAATTGTTGGGATATTGGCCAAAACGTTCACGCTTAAAATCTTGTTCAAAAACAGATTTCCAATAAAAATTGGCGGCAACGCCTTCCATATTGCTGGTATCTCCACTTAATACTTTCGAGCTTAAGTATTCGAAGGTATTGGGTTTGCCCGTTACCATTTCCAAAAGTAAGCCTTGGTTGGTTATTTTTTGTTTTACCGTTTGCTGCCATAATTGTTTTTTTAACGGAACACTGGCATTGATTTGGTTTTTAAATAATTCTTGCTGGATGTGGTGGCTGTTCAGGTTAAGAAAGAGCCCGTTGGGCAAATGTGTTTTTCCGCAAATGATAACGGCACTGTTGTTTTCTATCAGCAAGTTTAGGGCGGTTATGCTTATGTAAACTTCGGGATTGTCTATTACAATAAAACCAATGTCTTCAATGGGGATGTTCGAAATACGGGCGTCTGTTTTAATTTGTAACTGAAGGTTTTTGGTAGTGATTTTGCTTTTGTTTTCAATTAGAAGTGTTTTTTTCAACATGACTTATAGATTTACTTTGTAAGTTAAATATTATGTATCGAAATAATAATTTAACACGTTGTAGTTCATATTTTATCTACAAAAAAACTAAAAGCCGTTTTTAAGAACTTTAAAAATGGGAAATTATATAAGAAGCTATATCCAAGTCACGCTAAATGGAAGTAAGTCAGTAAATAAAATGGGGCTTTTTCATTTCCAATGGTTTGGGGTTTAGTTTTATGTAAGTCAGTGTGTTAAAAGCACCTGGCAACCCAAACATTAAAATCTTTACCTATGGAAACAACATTAAAATACACGTTTAAGAGACGTTCGGAAAACCATTTGGATTAGTTAATTAACATTGTAAAATCTGAAAAGCACTATCAATTGGAAGCTAGTATTGTTAACCTAAAAGCAGGAATGTATAATACATAAAAACCTAGTGATTATAAATACTAAGCCCCTAATTTTTTTTAAATTTCTGGGTTTTTGTTTGTTTTTACGCAACCCATTTCAGTTTTTGTCATCTTAATAAAAACTTAACCCAAAGAAATGAACCGTTTTATCTATGTTATTTTGGTGCTAATTTTATGTGGTTGTTCTTCCAACGATAACCATAAACCCAAAGAAAATGAAACTTTGTTGGGCAAATGGAAACTCATTGAGCAATTAATGGATCCAGGCGATGGCAGTGGCACGTTCCAACCTGTAAGCAGCAATCGGGTTTTTGAGTTTTTTAGTGATGGCTCGGTAACGGTTAATGGAGATATGTGCTATATCACCACCGAAATTGGCGATGAAACCACGGGTACTTATATCGAAACTAATGAAAGCGATTGGCATGACGGTAAAATAACCCCACCAGATTGTAGCTTTGAGGGGGCTAAAATATATTACCAAATAGAGGGCGAAAACTTAATTTTGTGGTACCAATGTATTGAAGGCTGCGGACAAAAATTCATTAAAATTTAAGCCCTCGGAATATTTAAAGACTAAGTATCCACGAACGTTGAAGCTTTTTGAATTTTTTCAACTCGCTGCGTAAAATGGGTAAAAAATCTTTTCCGTTGCTGTTGGAGCGTTCCAATCTATAGGAGTTTTTATAAAGCTTATTGGTCAACTTTCTCAACGAAGCCAAATGTTTGTGCTTTTTGTCGGAATAACGCTGCAATTCGGCATTCAAAATCTCGGGAGCCAACGACACCGATTGCTGCACAATATCGCCCGAAAAGTAGATGTTTTGGTCTTCAGAACCATCTGTTTTTAAAAGCGATAGGTCGTTATTTAGGTAGTTTGAAATGTTTTGCGACAGTGCAAAAATCTCTAAGGCTTTTTTATAAACCGGTAAATCCGATAGGTTTGATGGGGTATTGTGTAACATAATCTATTCCAAAAAGCAATTTTATCAAAATTACTCACAAGACAGGAGATTCTTCTTTAGATTTTAAAGTAAAATTGTATTTTTGGTTTAATATTTAAGTTTTTCATATTAATTTTCTTTTAAATGAGTGTCGATTCGATTAACAGCAAGATTTTAAGGTGTTTGCAGCAAAATGCACGGATGAGCAATGCCGAAATTGGGCGTCAAGTGGGCATTAGTTCTCCGGCCGTTTCAGAACGGATAAAACGTATGGAAGACTTGGGCATCATTGAAGGCTATAAAGCGATTGTTTCGCCGTTTGAAATTGGCTATCAGTTAAAAGCGATTATCACTTTACGGGCTTTTATGGGGAAATTAAAACCGTTTTTGGAAAAAGTGAAAACCTACGAAGAGGTGATAAATTGTTACCGCATTACGGGCGACGAAAATATAGTAATGGAGGTGGTTTTAAAGAACAACAAACATTTGGAATCTTTTATTGACCAACTGATTACTTACGGCGAATCGAAAACCCAAATTGTGCTATCGCGCGTGGTGAAGCAAAAGGAAGTGATTCCAATAAAATAGACGGTTTCTAATCAATACGCCATGGCGGATTTTTTCTGTTCTTACCAGCGTAGTACAAAATAATGTGGTTGCCATCGGGATCTTGTAGAAGCGCTTCACGCCACAGCCAAGGCTGGTCGGTTGGCAAAACATCGAATTTGAACCCTTTTTCCTGAAGTTTTTTTACCCATTCGTCCAAATGTTCTTCTTCAAAATAGATAGTGATGCCGTTACCTTTGGGTGATTTATCAACATGGTGGATGGAAAACGTAGCCTCGCCATCGGGGCATTCAAAACGGACATACCGTGGCATGGACTCCACAATAAGCCGCAAACCCAAAGCCGTATAAAAGGCTACCGATTTTTCGAGGTTTTTAGATGGTATGGTTACTTGGTTTAAGTTCATTGGGCCATTTTCGTTTCAATATGTTCCGTAATTTGTTTGGCATGGATTCTGGAGTTTTCAATAAACCATTTATGGGTTTCCTTTCCGCCACAAATTACCCCGGCCAAATACAGGTTTTCCACATTGGTTTCCATGGTATCGCTGTTGTAAGTGGGGATGCGCTTTCCATCATCCGAAACCGTTATACCGCTATCGGCCAACAAATCGAAATTAGGTAGGTAGCCCGTAAGCGCCACCACAAAATCGTTGGGGATGGCCATTGTACCGTTTTGGGTTTTTATAATCACCTTTTCAGGTTTTATTTCAGCAATTTCAGAATTAAAATAGGCCTTTATGCTACCTTCTTCAATGCGGTTGATGATATCGGGGCGCACCCAATATTTTACCCGTTCGCCAATGGTATCACCACGAACCACCATGGTAACGCGCCCACCTTTGCGCCAAATTTCCAACGCGGCATCAACGGCCGAATTACTTGCGCCCACCACAATAACGTCCTGCATACTGTAATTGTGTGCCTCTTTGTAATAGTGGGTGACTTTGGGCAAACTTTCACCGGGAACATTCAGTAGTTTTGGGATGTCGTAAAACCCCGTACAGATGATGACATGTTTGGCTGAATAATGGTTTTTACTCGTTGTAATTTTAAAGGATTCGGAAGTTTTTTCAACTGAAACTACGTTTTCATAAAGATTGATATGCAATTGATTGGAAGTGGTTACCCTACGGTAATATTCCAAAGCTTCGTCGCGGTTGGGTTTGGGGTTGTTGCTTATAAACGGAATGGCGTCAATTTCCAATTTTTCAGAAGTCGAAAAGAACGTCATGTTTTTTGGATAATTGAAAAGGGAGTTGGTTAGCGCTCCCTTTTCAATAATCAAATAATCCCATTCACGTTTTTTGCATTCCAACGCGCAAGCAATGCCTATGGGGCCTCCGCCGATAATGATAATGTCTCTTTTTATAATGTCACTCATGTTCAATTAAAGTATTTTCAATCAAAGGTTCTACTGATTTTTGCCGCTGTGCTTTTTTCATATTCAAATAACGACTCAAGCCAAAAAGCAAAAATACACAAAACGCAGCCAGTAGGGTAACGATGTACCAAGTGTTGTCGTAGCCCAGCTTGTCAACCAAGCGCATGCCAGCGTTGTGCCCAAAAATATGGGCGATGGAAAAGGCAATGGAATACAATGCCATATACTCGCCTTGATTGCCTTTTTTGGCGCGATCTAAAGCAAAAGCATTGGAATAAGGAAAGGTTATCATTTCGCCAACGGTCATCAGCAGCATGCCCAAAACCAAAACGCCACTCCACGGGGTGAAATTCAGAATTAAAAAGCTACTGCCTGTTAAAATGGCACCAAAAAGCATCAATCCCGTTTTGGTGAATCGGGTGTTTTCCAACCACTTTATCAAAGGCATTTCTAATAAAAAAATTAAGAATCCGTTAGTGCCCAATAAAATTCCGATTTCCAATTCGGTTAGTAAATGCGCTTCTTTGTAATACAGTGGCATGGTTGAAAAATACTGTAAAAACACAATGCCGAACAGTACCATAGCTACCAAGAACATCAAAAATGCTTTGTCATCGTAGGCCGATTTGGGGTTGTTGACCACAACTTCGTCCAACACTTTGGCTTTTTTAGGGTTTAAAACCATCACTAAAACCAGTGTGGCGATAATGCAGGTAATCCCGTCAACCCAAAACAATCCGCCATAGCTCAATGTGGTAATTATGAGTCCGCCAATGGCCGGGCCTGCCGAAAACCCTAAATTTATTGCCAATCGTATTAAGGTAACCGAACGCGTTTTGTTTTCGGGTTTACTATATGCGCTCAATGCCACGAACATGGCCGGGCGGAACATATCGGCTACCAGCATCACCAAAAAAATGCCGAAACAAAGACTTTCGAAAGTATGCAAAAACTGAAGGGCAATAAACAGAAATCCTGTGGCCAATAAGCTAAAAGCCATTACTTTGTAGTATCCTACTTTGTCGGTCATTCGGCCGCCCAACCACGACCCGATTACCGACCCCAAACCAAAGGCACTCATAATCCATCCCACATCGCTAAGCGAAAAGTTTAAACTTTCGGTGAGGTAAAGCGACAAAAACGGAATAACCATTGTGCCCGCCCGGTTTATTAGCGTAATGAGTGCCAACCACCATACCTCTTGCGATAAGCCTTTAAATGTGTTTAAGTAATTGTTGAGTAGCCTTTTCATGAGTTATAATTGTTCTGTTTTTATTTCACATATTTTTTTGATTAGATCCTGATATACATCAGGATTAGTTCAACTAAGTCAATTTAATCCGCTAGCTTTTAAATTGCTGGTTTCACTAAAATAAAAAGTCCGACGCTGAGGTCGGACTTTTACATATTGCATTAATTTATAATAACATCATCACAATATATAACAAGTCCAACAGCTTCCCTTATAAGAAGCGGTCCATTGTTTTCTGAGAATTGTGACGTTACTGCGCATGTTTATTTTTATAATTGAACTACAAACTTATATAAAATATTTTGAAATTGTATTTTTGAAATTAAAATGTTTAAAAATGAAGAAAATTGGCATCCTTTTTTTAATGCTCATCTGTCTATCGGGCTGTGCGCAAAAAAAACGCCCGGTATTGGGTGAAACCGAATTTCAAAAAGAATTGAATGCCGATTTTAAGGATGCTTCAAAATCGCCATTAAAGGATAAAGACCGAAAGCATTTTGAAGGATTGGACTTTTTTAAGTTCGATTCTGCCTATGTGGTAAATGCCCGCTTGGAGCGAACACCTAACTCCAAATGGTTTAGTATGAAAACAACTACAGATAGAGTTTCGCAAGAACGGATTTATGGTGTGTTGCATTTTGAACTCAACGGCGAAAAATATAAACTCAATGCATATCAAGGGAAAGATTTAATGAAAGAGGAAGGCTATGAGGGTTACCTCTTTTTACCGTTTTTAGATGAAACCAATGGACTGGAAAGTTATGGTGGCGGCCGCTATATCGATGCCCGAATTCCAGATGGCGACACCATGGTCATTGATTTCAATAAAGCCTACAACCCGTATTGCGCCTACAACGAAAAATATTCCTGCCCCATAGTGCCCCGCGAAAATTATTTAAAAACAAGAGTAGAGGCTGGGGTAAAAGCTTTTAGGAAGAATTGATGGTTTTTGCATAAAAAATTGAGGTTACAAGCCAGAAAGTATGGCATAATGAGTTGTTAAAATTTTTTAACCAATTGATTGTTTTTAAGCCTACTTTAGTACTAAAGTTAACTATAGAGTACTACATTTTGTTTATAATAATTGCATGTTTGATTTTATTGAAATTATTAAAACTTGTATTACATGTTTGACCGTTTTGTACTTTCTATATATTTGTTTTATACTAATTATAACTCTATGCAACGTGTTTTTTGTCTCATAGTTTTTTTGGGTCTGTTTTACTGTGGTGTTGCGCAAAAGAAAGTTTATCAATTTACACACTTGTCTACAGCTGAAGGGTTGTCGCAAAGTTCGGCCATAGCTATAGAACAAGACGATTTAGGTCAGATTTGGATAGGTACCCGAGATGGATTGAATAGATATGACGGCAGTAAATTTAAGATTTACCGTAATGATTTTGATGACGAAAGTTCGCTAAGCAATAACGATATTCTTGCTATCAAGCAGGATTCTAAAGGTTTCATTTGGATAGGAACTTACAATGGTTTGAACAAATATAACCCTAGGTCTGATACATTTACCCGATACTTTCACGAACAAAACAAGGGGTCTTTAAGCAATAATACCGTATGGACTATTGAAGAAATGTCCAATGGAGAAATGTGGATTGGTACCTCAAACGGTCTCTCGGTTTATAACCAAGATTCTAATACCTTTAAAACGTATGTAAAAAGTAGTTCAGAAGAAAGTCTTTTAGGTAACCATATACTGTCAATTTTAGAAACACGAGAAGGAACAATCTATATTGGAACCACGTCGGGGTTAAGTGAAGCTATAAAAGACAATAATGGTAATTACAAGTTTAAAGCGATACCCAAAACAACATCGGTTTATATTCAAGATGTTATAGAATCAGAGAACGGTGAAATATTAATGGCAACACAATCTCGTGGCGTTCTTTCATATAATATTGTTAGCAAAAAAGTAAAAACATTTCCTATTGTTGGAGAGAAAAACGACGCTGGTAAAAACGTAAGGAGGCTATTGTATGACGTTAAAGGCTTATTGTGGATTGGGACCTACAATGGCTTAACAGTGGTTAAGAACAATAAAGTTGTAGCGTCCTTGATGTCTGACTTAAACAATCCTAAAAGTTTGAGTAAGAATTCCATAAAGTGTTTGTTCAAAGACAAAAAAGGATCGATATGGATAGGTACTTATTATGGAGGGGTAAATATTTGGGATGAATCTAATGTGAATTTTATAAACTATGCCCATAAATTAGGGAATAGAGGTTTAAATTACAATGTAGTGAGCTCAATAGCGCATTATGACAATCTTGTATTTTTTGGAACCGAAGGTGGAGGTATAAACATATACGATAAAACGCTACAGTCGTTTAGTTATATTGAACAACGTTCCACAAACCAACTTCCTGACAATAACATAAAGGCTTTGAGTATTATTGACAAGGACAAAATTTGGATAGGTACATTTAATAGAGGACTTGCAATTTATAACTTGTCTACTAAAACCTTTGAAACAAATACTTTACCCAGTCAACTGAAAAGTTTTTTAAGTGATGTTGGTATTTATAGTATTCAAAAAGATAAATATCAAAATGTATGGATAGGCACCTTTGGTAAGGGTATTGTAAAATATAACCAAGCATTACAAACATATAATGTAATTGGTGCTAGTGATGATATTTCAAAATCATTATCCAGTAATTTGATTAGAGCCTTAATGATTGATGACCAACAAAATGTTTGGGCTGGGACAGAAAAGGGATTAAACAAGATTGATAACAACGGGATAGTTACGCCTTATTTTTATGATTTTAATAGGCAATACGGTGATGATATTTTATGTGTATTTCAAGATAGTAATCGTAATATTTGGGTGGGAACAAAAGCAAAAGGCTTGTTTAAACTAGAAAGAACAACCTTTGTGCCAATACCTTTAAAGGAAAACAACATCAAATTATCATCAATAAACAGTATTTTAGAAGACAAACCGCATACACTATGGTTAAGCACAAATCAAGGCTTAGTAAAATACAACATAAATTCAGGGCAACTAGAGCTTTTTAATCAGCGTGATGGGCTTGTGGGGAATGAGTTCAATAATAATGCGGCTTTAAAGGTTGGCAGATCTGATTTTTACTTTGGAGGGCCCACGGGAGTGTCTTTTTTTAATTCAAACCTTTTAAACAAAAACACATATGCGCCACAGGTTATTTTAACAGATTTTACCATTAAAAATGAGCCCGTAGCCTTAAACGATGAAAATGAAGTTTTACATGAAGCACTTCCGTTTACCAAGTCCATACGGTTGTCTCACGACCAAGGTAACTTTAGTATTACGTTTTCCATACCTAATTTTATAAACTCAAATAACAACAGTTACCAATATAGGCTTGCGGGTTTAGAGGAAGAGTGGAATTTTTCATCAAATAATACGGCATCATATACCATTCAAAACCCAGGAAACTATGTGTTTGAAGTTAGAGGTGTTAATAGTGATGGTGTTTTTAATAAGGACGTTACAAGCCTTGATATAGAAGTAAGACCAGCCCCTTGGAGAAGTTGGTGGGCATTTATGCTTTACGGTTTGTTTATAGTTACGGCACTGTATTTCTTAATAGATGTGTTAAAGTCAAAAACCAAACTGCGGCATCAGTTGGAGATGGAGCACCTTGAGGCTGAGCGAACAAAGGAAATCAACAAAACAAAACTAGAATTTTTTACCAATATTTCACATGAATTTAGAACCCCACTAGCACTAATTTTAGGGCCGCTTCATCAGATTATTGAGGACTATAGGGGCAGTAATAAAATATACAAAAAGCTTCTGGTTGTTGAAAATAGCGCCAATCATTTATTGCAGCTTATCAATAGGTTGATGGATTTTAGAAAGCTTGAAAATAATCTTTATAAATTAGAAACGGCAGAAGGTAATATTGTTAAGTTTTTAAAAGAGATCTATTTGTCATTTTCAGAATTTGCCAAAGATGGGAGTTATAACTATAATTTTATAGCCCCTCAAGACCTTATCTTAGTGTATTATGACCGCAATAAATTAGAACGTGTATTTTATAATTTGATTTCAAATGCCTTTAGATATACACCAAAAGGAGGACAAATTAATGTGAAGATTGAAAGACTAAACCATAGCGTGTTGATAAAAATTGAAGACACCGGTGTAGGCATCGCTGAAGAATACCAAGACAAAATATTTGAGCGTTTTTTTGAGGTAGCTGTAAATAACAGGCCAGATAACGACTATAACAAGGGGACTGGCATAGGGTTGTCAATAGCAAAAAATATTGTGGATTTGCATAAGGGCAGTATCAAGTTGGAAGCTAACAATGGCGGCCAAGGCTCTGTGTTTTGTGTGGAATTATTATTAGGTAGTGATCATTTGTCTGATGACGAAATTATTGAAGATTTTAAGTTTAGTGATGATGTGTCTCAATATGTTGATCAATTAGAACCCCAAACACTAGGCCTTGACGATGCTCTTGATACACTGCCAATAGCTGGGAAACAAACAATTCTTTTGGTTGAAGACAATAAACCTTTGCGCAAGTTCATGAAAAGTATCTTAAAGGATGTTTACAATATTCTTGAGGCAGAAAACGGAAAAGTAGCTTTTAACCTTGCCATAAAAGAAACTCCAGATCTTATTATAAGCGATGTTGTAATGCCTGTAATGCCAGGTACCGAACTCTGCGCAGCGGTAAAGAATGATATTAAAACAAGTCATATTCCCTTGATATTATTGACTTCAAGGACTTCTTTGGTCTATAAATTGGAAGGCTTAGAGCGTGGGGCGGATGACTACATAAGTAAGCCATTCAACGTAAAAGAGTTTAAGGTGCGTATCAAAAATATTCTAGATGCTAATGCACGATTAAAACAAAAGTTTACCGAGAGTACCCTTTTACAACCCAATGAAGTAACGGTAACCTCCATCGATGAAAAACTCTATAAAAAAGCCGTTCAGATAGTAGAGAGCAATATTGGTAATGATGGATTTGATGTGCCCTTTTTCTGTTCGGAATTAGGGGTTAGCAGAACCATGCTTTTTACAAAAATCAAAGCTTGGTCTGGGTTTACTCCTAATGAATTTGTACAGCATTTTAGAATGACTAGAGCCGCTCAATTGCTAGAGCAAGGTAAAATCAATATTTCTGAAATAAGTTATAGGGTTGGGTTTAAAAATCCTAAGTATTTTAGCAAGTGCTTCCAAAAGAAATTTGGAAAAACACCAACCCAATACGCAAATAAGTTTAGAGAAGTTTAAATTTTATTTAACTTAAACTATTGAAAAATAGTTGATTGTACTTTTTTACCCCCTTTTTTGTACTTCAAGTTCGGTTCTTTGTTCTAGTTTTAGAATATGAAAAACCAAAGGCGAAATTGGTATTATGTTGAGATAGTCCTTATCACAATCATTGTGCTATTTAGTCTTATTATTATCTATTTAAGCTAAATTAACTAAAATTTAAACTAATGAGAAAAACCAAACGATTAAAGAATGTATTCTTTGTATTACTAGGTTTTTGTTTAGCGCTATCTGCTAGTGCTCAGCAAAAAACAGTGAAAGGTACTGTAACATCTTCTACAGATGGCATGTCTCTGCCAGGAGTAAATGTTATTGTTAAAGGAGGTAATAGCGGAACTTCAACCGACTTTGATGGCAATTATTCCATTGAAGCCCAAAAGGGAGCTGTGCTTGTATTTAGTTATTTGGGATTTGTTTCCCAAGAATTGACCATTGGTAGTTCAACTACAATCAACGTCATTTTAGAAGAAGACGTTAGTGCCCTTGATGAGGTAGTTGTAGTAGGTTATGGAGCAGCCAAACGTAGTGATATAACAGGCTCCGTGTCCTCTGTGAAATCAGAAGAGGTTACGGCATTTCCTGTGCTAGATGCTCAGCAGGCACTGCAAGGTCGTGCCGCAGGTGTGGCCGTTCAGTCTAACAATGGTGGCGAACCAGGAACTCCAATTAATGTAACCATAAGAGGTAACACTTCTATAAATGCAAGTAGTGCTGCTCTTGTAGTCGTTGATGGATTTGTGGGTGCAACCTACCCACAACCAGGAGATATTGAATCTGTAGAAGTTTTAAAAGATGCTTCTGCTACAGCTATTTATGGGTCTCGAGGGGCTAACGGTGTTATTTTGGTAACTACTAAAAAGGGTAGAAAGGGTAAGATGACTGTAGAATTGAACAGTAATTACGCAATTCAAACTACTTCTAATAGGCTTGATTTACTGAATGCTAGTCAATTTGCAGATTATACCAGTGCAATCAATCCTTCTTATACACAAGGGTCTGCTAATACAGATTGGCAAGACCTTATTTACACTACAGGCCATACTACCAATCATCAATTATCATTTTCTGGAGGATCAGACAACATGAATTATTATGTGTCTGGTAACTATTTCGATCAGGATGGTGTAGTAATCAACTCTGGTTTTGAGCGTTTTTCATTTTTAAGTAACATTGATGCTCAAATTAGTGATAAACTAAAGTTAGGCTTTAATACCTTTGGCACTAGAAGTACCAAAGATGGTGTTTCTACCCAGGCTAACAGTGGTGGTAGGGGAAGTGGTGATGTTATTTCAATAGCTTACAGGTTTGCTCCAGATTTAGATGTATTAGACGAAAACGGAAATAACACATTCAATTCTGTTGGAGATGATATTGATAACCCCTTTGCTGTGGCTACCGAGAGAGTTGACGAAACTATAGAAGACATATATCGAGCAAACTTTTATGGTGAATATGAAATAATTGAAGGGTTGACTTTTAAATCTACCTTTGGGTTTAGCTCTAGAAACCAAACCCGTGGACAGTTTACGCCTTCAACCTTAATAACTTCTGCTGGAGATCAAGGTGGTATAGCGGGAATAGCCAATTTAAAGAATACCAATTTATTAAGTGAAAATTATTTTACTTATACCAGAGAAATTGGAAAAGGAAATTTAACATTATTGGCAGGATACTCTTACCAGAAAGATAAAACTGTAACGAATTCAGCTGGGGCTGAGGGTTTTGTAAGTAATAGCGTTTCTTATTTAAGATTGGATAGCGGTGCAACGCAACTGTTTCCAGCATCTTTCTTAAGTGAGTTTGAGATTCAATCACAGTATGGTCGTATCAATTATGATTATGATGATAAGTATTTAATCACTTTTACAGCACGTCGTGATGGGGCTTCAAACTTCGCTAAAAATAATAAATATGCCTTTTTCCCTTCTGGTGCATTAGGATGGAAAGTCTCAAACGAGAATTTCTTAAAGGATAACGAAACGATATCTAACCTAAAGCTCCGAGCCAGTTATGGTGTTACAGGAAATCCGTCTATTGCACCATACCAATCTCTTGCTACCTTACAGTCTATTTACGCTGTAACTGGAGACCAAACAGTAAATGCTGTGGTATCTGGTAGACCCGCAAACCCTAATTTAAAATGGGAATCATCTTATCAAACCAACTTTGGTATAGATTTAGGACTTTGGCAAAATAAAGCCTCATTAAGTGTTGATGTCTATAATATAGACACAAAAGATTTAATAGTAGGTAATAGTAATACACCAGAGTATACAGGCTTTTTAAATCCTAATTTCTTAGATAATATTGGTGAGATAAACAATAAAGGTGTTGAAATAACACTTTCAACACGAAATATTAGAAACGATAATTTCTCATGGTCAACAGATATAAACTGGTCTAAAAACAAAAATACGGTAGAAAAACTATTTGGTAGTGATGTAGATTTCTTTTTACCGTCTGCAGCTCCAGGGCATTTTTTACAAGATGAAACACATATTCTTAGAGAAGGAGAAGCGCTTGGTCAGTTTTTTGGTTATGAATACAGAGGTGTTTATCAAGGTGGAGCTTTACCTGAGGGAACCGCAACATTTAGTGGAGCTGTAGCAGGAGATGAATTATTTACCGATGTTGATGGTAGCGGAGAGATAAGTTCTTCTGATAGAAAAATTATAGGAGACCCCAACCAAGATTGGACCTTTGGATTTAACAATACATTTAAATATAAAAATTTTGATTTAGGTATATTCTTCCAAGGTGCAGTAGGAGGTGATATTTATAGTTTTACCTTGTCTGAGCTTGCATCTGGAGGCTCTAATGCTACAACAGAAGCTTTAAAAGCATGGACGCCTAGTAATACCGATACAGATGTACCCTCTCCTAATACTAGAGAGAAACGTATGAATTCTAGATTTGTTTTTGATGGCACTTATGTTCGCTTAAAGAATTTAGTGTTTGGTTATAATTTACCAGAAAATATTACAGAAAAATTAGGAATGAATAAAGTTAGGTTTTCACTTAGTGGCCAAAATTTATTAACCATTACTGATTATCCAGGTACCGATCCTGAAGTGAGTTATAAAGCTTCTGGCTCTCAAAATGCCAATGTAAATCAAGGTTTCGATTATGGGAATTATCCTAATATAGAATCCATAACTTTTAGTATAAATCTTAAGTTTTAAAATAAAAAATATAAAAAATGAAAAATTTAAAATATATATTCCTTTTAATGGTATTGCCTATTTTAGGATGTTCAGATTTAGAGGAAGAGCCAGTGTCTGTTCTTTCGCCAGATGGGTTTTTTAATTCCATACAAGATGTACAAACAGCAATTAATGGTGCTTACGGAAACTTGTCTGAAGAAGCATTTTGGGGCCGAAAATTTTCTTTACCATTAATGCTAAGAAGCGATATGGTAGGTATTGGAGATCAAGGTACAGCAGGAAGACGTAAAGACCATGATAATTTTACAGTAGCAGATGACAATGGTATGATTACTGCGTTTTGGCCAAGAGCCTATCAAATCATTGCAGGAGCAAATGAGGCTATAGCTGGTGGAAATGGACTAGGTCTAGCCGAAGGAACCTTAAATCCAGTTGTTGCTCAAGCCTATTTTGTGAGAGCCTATACTTACTTTCATTTAGTACGACTTTTTGGAGATATTCCTTACCTAGATGCACCAGTACAGGAAATTGCTGCAGCGTCTCAGATATCGAAAACACCTGCAGCTGAGGTTTATGCTAATATTATTGCAGATTTAGAATTTGCTAAACAGTGGTTGCCAGATAGTTATTTGCCATCTAATTCTGCCTTGCCAACCAAGGCTTCTGCTGCCGGCTATTTAGCATTGGTGCATTTAACGATGAAAAGTTTCCCAGAGGCTTACAATGAAGCAAAATTTGTAATAGATAATGAAGGAAGATTTGGTCTAGAATTAGCAGCAGATTTTCAAGATTTATTTAATCCTGCCAAACAAGGAAGTTTAAAAGAGGCCTTGTTTACTATAGATTATAATGGCTTTAGAGATGGTAATTACGGGCAAGATTATACAGCAGCTTTAACAGGTATAAGAGCTAATGAAGATGGTAACGGCGGTGGTTGGTCTGTTGCCGTGCCAAGTATAGAAGTGTATAACAGATGGGATGGTAGAGATTATAGAAAAGCGGTTAGTTTGGATACTACAGGTGTTTTTAATGGTGTTGTAGATACTTTTATGAATTTTCCAAATTATGACGCCAGAAACATTCCAAGTGCCTACATCGCTAAATATGCTAGATTTACTGGGCAAACTTCAAATGGTAACGGTAGAGGCTCAGAGCATAATTACGCACAATTACGCTATGCTGAAGTATTGTTAATTGCGGCTGAGGCTCTGAATGAAGTGACTCCGGGTACTACGGAAGCAGATGGTTATGTAAATAGAGTTAGGGCTCGAGCAAGAAATGGTAACGGTTCTGGCTTCCCAGCAGATGTTACTCCTGGAATGTCTCAGGCAGATTTTAGAAATATGGTATTAGAGGAGCGTAGATGGGAATTGGCCTTTGAGTTTAAACGCTGGTACGATATTAAGAGACGTGATATAGGAACCACAGCATTTGGTACCGGAGGCTTTGAGGAACGACCAAATTTTAATCCATCAAGGGATTATTTATTGCCACTTCCTAATGATGAATTACAACGTAACCCTAATTTAGAACCTAATAATCCAGGTTACTAATCCACCATTATGCACAAAATTAGTTTGATTATTTTTATTCTTGGGTTTGCGTGTTTATCGGCATGCAAATCCAAGGGTGAAAATAAAAAATCTCATGGTAATGAGATGGAAATAGATTCATTATTGCAAAAAAGGTTCACTCGATTATTAGACTACAATATAGATTCTTTAGCCTTTCCCAGAAGCTATTCTTATAAAACAGGTGAGATAAAAAAAGTATCTTCTAGAGACTGGACAAGCGGTTTTTTTGTAGGTAACCTTTGGCAAATATACGCGATTACTGGAGATGAAGCTTATAAAGAGCGAGCTGAGCAATGGACGCCTTTAATAGAGCGTGAGAAAGATAACGGAAAAACACATGACATGGGTTTTAAGGTATTTTCTAGTTTTGGGAATGGGTTAAAGTTTAATGGCAGTCCTTACTATGAAGAAGTACTCATTCAAAGTGCCAAGACTTTATCTACAAGGTTTAACGATAAAATAGGGAGCATTCGTTCCTGGGATTTTAATAAAGATATTTGGCAGTTTCCAGTCATTATTGACAATATGATGAATTTAGAACTGTTGTTTGAGGCAACAAAACTTTCAGGAGATAGTTTATACCATGAAATAGCAGTAAAACATGCAGAAACTACTATGAAAAACCATTTTAGATCAGATGGAAGTACATGGCATGTTTTAGATTATGATACCATTTCTGGACAAGTACGTATGAAGGTAACACACCAAGGTATACATGATAATTCTGCTTGGGCAAGAGGTCAAGGCTGGGCTATATATGGATACACTATGGCATACCGTTATACTAAAGATCAACGTTTTTTGAACAGGGCAAAAGCTACCGCCGATTTTTTTATTAACCATAAAAAATTACCTGAAGATGGTATTCCCTATTGGGATTTTGACGATCCCAATATACCAAATGTTTCACGCGATGTTTCGGCAGGCGCTATAGTGGCCTCGGCATGTGTTGAACTTTATGGGTATACAAGAAATGAGGCCTATATTAACTATAGCAAAAAAGTAGTACATAGTTTAAAATCAATAAAGTATATTTTACCTCCAGAGAATACTATTCCGTTTATACTTGATCATAGTTTTGGCGATTGGTCTAAAAAATCCGAAATGGATGAACCTATAGTTTATGGAGATTATTATTTTCTGCAAACGCTACTTCGGCTAAGAGTTGAAAAATAAAGTTTGGTAGCAGGGCAAGTTCAAGGGCATGATGCCGCACTACTTTTCTACAATGTTTGCTATACAATCAAGCGCTTTCAAATTATTTAATCATTCTATAAAATGTATATAAAAAGCTTTTTTACAAAGGTGTTAGCTCTTTGTGCACTATCCTGTTTGGCGGTCTCATGGAATGTCGTTCCGCAAAGTCATCTTATAAGGGAGAAAATAAATATAAACACGAATTGGTTTTATCTTGAAAATAATACAGAAATTTTATCTGAAGCCATGAAACAAAATGCTTGGAAAAATATTGAGATACCACATTCATGGAATGCTTTAGATGCTACAGATATTGTTCCGGGCTATCGAAGAAGTGCAAGTTGGTATAAAAAAGAGCTTAACATTCATAATGTGGTTAAAGGTCACAATTATCACCTTTATTTTGAGGGTGCAAATATAACAAGTGAAGTTTATGTAAATGGTAAAAAAGTAGGAGGCCATATTGGAGGGTACATTGGCTTTGAAGTTGATATAACCAAGGTCGTCAAGTCTGGGTCAAATATGGTATTTGTAAGAGTTGATAATGGATTTAATCCAGAAATTATTCCATCTCAAAAAAGCGATTTTTTCATTTTCGGAGGCATTACTAGAGATGTTTGGCTAAAAACTACACCAAGAGAAAACCTAGCACACTTAAAAATTTTGACACCAAAAGTATCAAAACATAATGCAGTCTTAAAGGCTTCTGTTGTAATAAACGGCTATAACAAACAATCCGGTTTAACAACAAGAGCAGTTTTGTATGACGCTGCAGGAAAAAAGAAAGCGTCAGAAAAAGGGAATATTGTAGGAAATAAATCGAAATTTTCATTTAAAAGCATACAAAATCCTGAATTATGGCATGTAGACAGGCCATATTTGTACACGCTGAAAGTAGAACTTCTGTCCAATGGAAAGGTAATTGATATTGTGTCAGATAGAGTAGGTTTTAGGTGGTTTGAGTTTAAAGATTACGGTGCATTTTATCTAAACGGAAAACGATTATTGTTAAGGGGTACGCACAGACACGAAGAACATGCGGGTGTTGGTGCTGCCATGACTAATGCTCAACACAGAGCAGATATGGCTTTAATAAAGGATATGGGTGCTAATTTTGTGCGTTTAGCACATTACCCGCAAGATCCAGAAGTTTACAAAGCTTGTGATGAATTGGGGCTTTTGGTTTGGGATGAATTGCCTTGGTGTAGAGGAGGAGTAGGTAACGATGCTTGGAAAGCAAACACGAAAACCATGTTGAAAGAAATAATCACTCAAAACTATAACCATCCTAGTATTATTTTGTGGTCATTAGGAAACGAAATTTATTGGTTGCCTGATTTTGAAGGTGGTGACGAAACAGCCAAGATAAATGCCTATTTAAGTGAATTGAATGCATTTGCTCATGATTTAGACCCATCAAGAAAAACCGCAATAAGAAAGTATTACGAGGGCGCTGATATTGTTGATGTGTTTTCCCCTTCAATCTGGTCTGGTTGGTATTCAGGAAGTTATAAAAGCTATCAAAAGGCTATAGATACTTATAAGAATGAGTATCCTCACTTTTTGCATGCTGAGTATGGAGGGTCAAGTCATGTAGGTCGCCATACAGAAACACCAATTACCGGTGAAGGTGAAATTGAATCCGACGGATGGGAAGAAGCCATTGTGCAAACCGATGTAGCCAATATTGCCCAAATAGGTGATTGGAGTGAAAATTACATTGTTGATCTGTTTGATTGGCATTTAAGAATTTCTGAAAATGATTCCACATTTGTAGGAAATGTGCAATGGGCGTTTAAAGATTTTGGTACACCATTACGTCCAGAAAATGCTATGCCGTATATAAATCAAAAAGGCTTGGTGGATAGAAATGGAAGACCAAAAGATGCTTTTTACGTATTTAAAAGCTATTGGAGTAAAACGCCTTTTGCCTATATAGAATCGCATACGTGGACTGAGCGTCAAGGGCCAAAAGGTAAGGTCAGGACAATAAGTGTATATAGTAATTGTAGTGAAGTGGAATTGTTTTTAAACGGAAAAAGTTTAGGAGTAAAAAAAAGAGATGTTAAAGTTTTTCCTGCTGCCGGTTTAAATTGGGAACTAGAATTTGTTGAAGGTGCAAATGAACTTGTTGCTATAGGAAAAACAGAAACAAGCAATCCGGTAAAAGATATTTTGAAGGTTAATTATAGGTATGAAAAAAACGGAAAAGCAAAAGCGCTAAAATTAACCTATAACTTATTGGAGAATGGAAACTATCTTGTTACGGCCACTGCCATAGATAATAACGGATTACAATGCCTAGATTATGATGAACGAGTATATTTTCAGTGCTTAAATGGAGGAGAACTTATTAAAAGTTTAGGGACACCGACTGGAAGTGAAATTATTGAAATGGCCAATGGTAAAGCCTCCATAGAGGTAGTAAGGTATTCCAAAGAAAAGGCGCTTGAAGTTATGGTTTTAAATCAAAGTTTCAAAGGTACGTATTTAACAGTTGATTAGTAGTTTTCTAATTTGAGTCATTTAAAATGTCGCCCATCCTAAAAACAGTTTAAGCTAATGAATTTTTGTAGGTGTATTTAAATCTGTTTATAGCGCCTAAAACGAAAAATATTCCTGCCGCCCCATAGTGCGGCCCGCAAAATTATTTAAAAACAATATCTATAACGTGTTTGTGTATGATTAGTAGCGTGTTAAACGCATCTAATTTAGCAAATAAAAACCAAATAGAAAATCCGCGAGGATTTTCCGAGTAGGCAAGAACCAAGCAATTATTTTTACACGGTGTTGGCAATAGTTTTTTTATTTCCATTTCCAGTTAGTTTCGTCAATTACTGGAATGTTCATATTCTCAAATTGGCTTTTAGTTTCCATAGAATTTTTGATTCTCGCTTTTGGTATGATTAAAGAAAGTCCAGTAGAAATTTTTATAAAAAAATGATTTTGAGTTCCTGAAACGTTTTCTATTTCCGAAATATTAATTTTTCCTTCTCCAGTCTTGTCTTTTGCAAAAATAAAGTCAGGATAAATTTCTAAACTTTCTAATTGTCCAAAACGTTTAGCATAGTTTTCCGTAACGAATTTTGTATAATGCTTTTTTAGCTTCCATTTATAGTATTTGCCATAAAATAAAAGAGAAATAATCGACACAACGCCAAAGTATATTGCTAAAGTCGTATTTTCACTATTGTAAAAATTAACCCCTAAAAAAATGAATAGCACGAGCAATATAATCCAACTTTTATTTTTTTTAATTCTTTAGGATTTAGAAGCAGTGAATAGTTGAAAGTCAATAAAGTCTTCCTTTTCTATATTATAATCTATTTTCATTCTGTTTTGTAATAATTATTGCCAACAATTGAATAAACACAATTGCGATTATCCATATTGTATCTACGCGATAAATATAGCTAATTGAAGTTGTTTTTGGTTGAAAAATTTATAAAAAAAAGTTTTTTACTTCACCAAAAATATCCCTAAAAACACAGCTAAAAAGCCTACAACAAAACTAGCAATGGTATAAAACGCAAAACTGGTAAAGTCGCCTGCTTTTAAGAATTCATGATTTTCGTAAGCGAAGGTGCTAAAGGTGGTAAAGCCGCCACAGAATCCGGTGGCCAAAAGCAAGGTTTGGTTTTGCGAAAGGGTATTGTTTTTGGCGGCTAAGCCCAAAATGATGCCAATGAGTAAACTGCCTAAAATATTGGCTGCAAAAGTGCCGTAAGGGATGTCCGTTTGTGGATTGTTAAAATATTTGCCAATCAAAAAACGCAGCACACTACCAAAACCACCACCAACAAAAACCAGTAAAATCTGTTTCATTTATAAAAGAAATTTACGGTTGCTAAGTACACCCGACTTCATTCGGCTATGTTGGATAAAAATGCTAAGAATAACAAAGATCCATTTTTTGCTGTTAGTTTACGGCTATATAGATTTCGGTTTTCCAATCGGCTGGATTGGGTGTGTTCATAGGGTCGGTTAAATAAACCTCAAGCATGGGGCCATCCTCTGTAAACTCCATGTCGCTATCGGTTATGTGTTTCATGGTGGTTTCCCAAGCTTCCTTTAAATTGCTGTAATTACCTTTTAATGTCGTTTTTATCGCCTTAAAAGGTTCTATCTGTCCTGTTAAAATATCACTTTCAGATGATATAACCCTATCGGTGGTAGGCACACAGCATGAAAACATAACGGCGTTGTTTTTTTCGTCCCATTTATGGTAATAAGTAAATGGCGCTCCAGCCATTTGAATATTGTTTTTTATAGCATAATTACTGATCTTGGGCATCATTTCCTGCATTTTGGCTTCTAGATCCGGTATTTTGCAGGAGGTTGTATTATAAATATAATAACCGCCGCCATGTTCGGTAAGGCCATCGACAGTAACGGTATATTTTTCCATATCAGCCACCACAACGCTATCTAATTTAAAGAGTCCGCGTTCAAAATCGGGACCGGTCATATCTTCAATCGAACCGGCAAAAGTGGTGTACATTTTGGTCGTAAAATCCTGTTTTCCGGCCATTTCCCAAGTTACTTTGGTGCCTTCATCTGTGGGTTCGAATGTCCAATTAATATCCGATTCCGATTCAAACGGTTTTATAAATTGAATATGTTGGTCTATGCTTTCATTTTCATTTACACTTAAGGTCGTCATTTGCCCTTCGCCCAAAATCTCACCACTCCAGGCATAGCTGCCATCAACCCCGGCCGTTTTGTCCCCATAGGTTAAATTGGCCGTTGGCTCTTGTTCTATCCACGGTGAAAAGCTGGGCCAATTTTTATAATCATTCACCTTATTGTAAACGACTGAAGCTGGAGCTTTAATAATCGTACTGCGAGAAAAACGGAATTCGTTGGGCTGCACAGCAATAAAAATGGCGAGGCCAATAACAAATATGAGCAATAAAAAAAGGATGTACTTAAGAGCTTTCATTAATTAGTGTTTTGGAAGATTAGTAAATCAAATATAATCATTTTTAGTTTTCGATTAATAAATTACTACATTATTACATTTGTTGCTGTAAAAATTGATATCTTCCACTTTAAATAGTGTTTTTTAGGTTTTTCAATAATGAGCTGTGGAGTGAGTAATAACTTTTTAAGAATAATTAAATAAAAAATAATAGCCGATGAAACTTAAATTAATCATGAGCGCGATGGTGCTCGGCACTGTTTTATGGCCGTGCGGAAATGAAAAATCCAACCAAGCTGCAATGGATGCTGAACAAAGTGAAATTAACGACTTTAAATTTAATATAGATCAATTTGCCGATGTTAAAATTTTGAGATACCAAGTGCTAGGTTGGGAAAAACTTTCATTGAAAGAGCAAAAATGGGTGTGCTATTTAACACAGGCTGGTTTGGCGGGGCGCGATATTATGTGGGGCCAAAATTACCGGCACAATTAAAAAATTAGAGCGGCGCTCGAAAATATTTACACCAAATATTCGGGTGATAAATCGGCTACTGATTGGCAGACTTTTGAAACCTATTTAAATCGGCTTTGGTTCAGTAATGGTATTTGCCATCATTATTCCAATGGCAAATTGAAACCAACATAGCCAGCAGTCAAGTTTTAGCAAAATTAATAGATGTTTTCTAATTAAAATAGCACATGAGAGTAATGCAAAAAAAACTATTCGTATTAATAATTACAACTCTTTATTTAAGTTGTAAAACTTCAGAAAAAACTATTTCAGAAGAAAAACCCCTAAACATCCTTTTCATTTTAACAGACGACCAAGGTGCGCATTTATCTGCTGTAGGAACAAAAGGAATTTCAACACCAAATATAGATGCGCTTGCTAAAAACGGTGTGTTGTTTACAAAATCCTTTGCTGTGGTGCCATCATGTTCGCCAAGCAGAAGTTCTATCATGACAGGAATGTATCCGCATGCCAACGGCCATTGGAGAAACACCATTACCCCGCGTTTAGACGAGCCAGTTAGTGAGTTTGGAAGGCAATCAAAAACAGTGGATAAAGTAGGTATTCACGAGTACTTAAAAACGCTTCCGGAATTACTCCAAGAACATGGCTATTTTACCGGAATTACCCAAAAGTTCCACATGAGTCCGCCTTGGAAATTTCCTTATTCCGATAGAAACCCAGTAAACAATGATCCTGACCAGTTTAAAAATGTAATTTCCCAATACATTGCCAGTGCGGGTGATAAACCTTTTTTTATCCAAGCCAATATAGCCCCTCCACACAGAAATTTTGATCATCACATGGACAAATTTTCAGAATTCCTTCCTAACCCTGAAGATATTGAAGTTCCTGAATATTTAGCAGATACTCCTGAAATGCGCAAAGACTTAGCAAAATATTATGGGTCTGTACAGCTTGCCGACGCATGTGCAGGCAGTATTATTTCGGCTTTAAAAGAAAAGAATCTTTTAGAAAGTACCATTATAATTTATACTAGTGACCAAGGCGAACCTTATCACAGAGCCAAAGCATCGGCATATTATGCGGGTTTACATGTTCCTTTTGTAGCAAGTGGCCCCAGTATTGTAAAAAACAAAATATCTGATGCACTTATTTCCCATATCGACATTATGCCAACCATTTTAGATTATGCAAATATTGATATTCCTTCGAGTGTTCAGGGTAAATCTTTAAAATCCTTGCTTAATGGCAAGCAAGAAAAATTAAGTAATCGCGATTATATATTTGGAGAGCATAACTCCCATGGTCCGATAAGAGCAGAACATTACCCAAGTAGAGCGGTGTTTGACGGGAGATATTATTATATCAAAAACCTTATGCACAGTAAAACCTATGAATTGCCTGCTGATTTAAAGGTTGAAAAAGGTTGGGGTAACCATAGCTACCAAGCAACTTTAAAGGCAAAAGAATCACATCCCGTTCAATATAGCTTATTAAAACAATTAGAATCTGGCCGCCCAAAAGAAGAACTTTATGACATGAAGAATGATTTTGGTCAAATTAATAATCTTGTAAATAACCCAGAGTATAAAGAAAAACTTAAAGAATTAAGGGAAGCTATTAATGCCTGGAGAAAAGAAACCGGCGATTTAGAAAATGACCCATTAAATATAAAAACAAGACAACTAAACAAATAATGTTACGGTATCTTAGCTAGTACACACTAAACTGAAAATCCGCGAGGATTTTTTCAGAAGTAGGCGGGAACCAGTAATTACTTATGGCCATTGTTGTAAAACATACTTTTTTATAGGTAGTATCTCACTAAGTGTGTAAAGTTTAAATATCGAGGGTTAACAGCTCTCGATATTTTTTTTGTTTAATTTTAAATTTTATACACTTATGAAGAAAGAAGATTTTCTAAACGATGATTTTTTAAAACAGTTCAAAACAGGCGACGAACTGACCTCCTTTCTAAAATCCATCCAAAAGCGGGGCATCGAAAAGATGTTGGAAGGAGAACTTGATGCGCACCTGGATTATGATAGGCACCAACAATCCGGTAACAGCAATACCCGTAACGGTTACGCTTCCAAAAAGATAAAAACGGCATTGGGAGAGACCGACATCAAAGTCCCCAGGGACCGGGAAGCCTCTTTTAACCCTATGCTGGTCCCTAAACGCACTAACATGGTCGATGGCATAGAAAACGTCATTATCAGCCTTTATGCCAAGGGCATGAGCAATTCCGATATCGAAGAACAGATCCGTGAAGTCTACGGTTTTGATGTATCCACATCCACCATATCCCGCATCACGGATAAAGTGACCAACGATATTGTGGCTTGGCAGAACAGGCCTCTGGAGCCCGTATATTTAATTACTTGGATGGATGGTATTGTATTTAAGGTTCGGGAGAACTCCAAGGTCATCAACAAAACCATGTACATCGCCGTGGGACTGCGCAGGGACGGCAAAAAGGAAGTGTTGGGACTCTGGCTTGGCAAGAATGAATCGGCAGCCTTCTGGATGAGCGTGCTGACCGATATAAAGGCCAGAGGCGTTCAGGACCTGCTTATAACCGCCACAGACAATCTAAACGGTTTTACCGATACCATTAAAAACGTTTTTCCTGAATCCAAGACCCAAATCTGTGTGGTGCACCAAATCAGGAATGCTTGTCGCTATGTGGTTTGGAAGGACAAAAAGGAGTTTACAAAGGATATGAAAAGCATCTACGATGCACCCACCAAGAGCGCAGCAAAAGCCGCTCTGGAAGACTTTGCTAAGAAATGGGAGCACAAGTACTCTTACGCCATTAAAAGCTGGAGAGATAACTGGGAAGACCTTACCGCTTTTTATGAGTTCCCTGTTGAAATCAGAAAAATCATTTACACCACAAACCTTATTGAGAACCTTAACGGAAAAATCAGGAAATACACCAAGAACAAGCTCTCATTCCCAACAGATGAAGCTGTTATGAAGTCCACTTTTTTAGCTTTACGAGAGGCTACCAAAAAATGGTCGATGCCCATTAGGAACTGGGGCATTATTTTAAACCAGTTTTTGACTATATTTGAAAAAAGGGTCCGGCTTTAAATAAGCCAAACCCTCGATTTTTAACTTACACACTTTTTTTATCAATGAAAAAGTTAAATCATATTACATCTCAACTTTTTCATGTGTAGTATTAGCCCATCTTATTTGTGCTCTACCTCCTTTGACTCTATAAGCACCATATCTAATTTTTGATTGCGTTCCTCTTTCAGGGGAAGGAATATCCCAATTAAATGCTTCGTCACCAATTATCGCATTACAATAGTGTATCTTTTTAGCAGAATCGCTAGGGTCCACTTTAAAACCAACCTCTAACTCAAAAGAAGTTATTTCGTTTTTATTAACCCTTTTTAATAGAACAACCTCTCTACCATTGCCTTCTCCACCACGTTCCAAGATACGTTCTGCATATATATCGAATGCTATTTGCTTGTCTGCATTTTCACCAGTGCCATAAATGGGTTTAGCTAAATATAAGCAAATTGCTGGGTCTGCAGAACCGCCACCACCAGTATGCTGACCTTTGGCTTGTGCAATGTATGTGCCGTCTTGACTAAAAGAGCCTGCATCACCCACTTCAAGAATTCTAAAGTCTCCTGTAAATTTAACAAATGACCCTACGTTAGAGTTAGCAATGGGTAATGAGCGTTCCATTCGAGGTTGTAAAGTGGTATCAAATTTGTTTGAACCGTCAGTTATATTGTATATTCCCCATGTAACACCATCAATAACAGTTTCTTTATAATTCGCATAACAAGTCCTGTCGTCAATAGTTCCTACATTAACAGGGTTTGGTAAATCGTTTGATGTTCTTGTAGCATTTTCACCGTCCGGGTTACATATCGTGAAAGAACCTGTATCTTCATCAATAGCAACAACTGAATCTGAATCTGAATCTGAATCTGTACTGTCATCAAATACTAATATGTCTTCAGAGAGCCCAAGCCCATCTTTTGTACAAGAAAATACGGATACAAAAACAACTAATGCTACAATCGATAATGGTCTGTAAATAAGATATACTTTTTTCATAAAAAAATGTTTTTTCACAAAAATATATTATTAAGTTTAACGTGCTGTCCTGTTTTATCCTGATTGGAAGATTTTCAAATTATTTAGGGCCCTGTGATTGCTATACGGTTACAAAAAGCGAAATTGAACTTTGGTGTTTTTTGGAGACTTCTTATTGTCAATGTACGAATATCTAAAATTATAATGAGTTGACAGTTTCAGTATGATATAGTAGGATGTTTATAATGCATATGTGCTAGTCAGCATGTCAATTATCCCTTAGTTTTCGATCGTTGATTTTTTTTACCTATGGTTGAGTTTTCGAAGAGTGAAAGCAAGATGCGGTAAGAGTCATAATAAAAAGTAAGTATGGCGATATATACTATTTCATCTTAAAAAAATATATTTCAAGTTTAATTACACTAATGACAGTATTTCTTGAAAATTAAGGGTTTAGATTTAATTTATTGCCTCTTGTTTTGTATTGTTTGAGTTTATCATGACAATACAGGACAGGCTATCAATTTTTAGTTTGTACTTTAGAAATTTCAAATTTAAACTAAACAATATGATATTAAGAACTACCTTGAAAATTGTGTGTGGAAGAGCCATGCTCAATATGCAATGACCAAAGCTTAACTGTCCTGAAAATAATTTTGTGGTTAAGTTCTGAAAAATAAAATTTCAAGACTATCTTAATTCCAACAAAATAAAAAGCTAGGATTTTTTGACTAATAATTTTCTTAACAGATGTAAGGGGGCAAACTTTATAATTTTTGATCATCAATGATATTTTACTGCAAGTTACCTGGAAAAAGTCGATAATTTCAGAGTTTTATAGGATATTCACTTAATCTTTAAATGCTTAATAGAGTTATAGAGTATTTAAGTATACTAAATATGTTTGCATTGAAATCCTTTGCTTTAGTATAATCAACAGAAATCGGGACTTTTAAACCACTTTTGCGTACAGATGCACCCCTTAGGTTGCTTAATTTTGAGGAGTAAAAAAGTGCTCAGGGATTGCGTATTGTAAAAAGCCCGTACAACACAGGACAGATTTAAGATATTTTAACAATTACATTTGTAAAACTAATTTATGAACTAAATTTATGAAATTAAAAATGAAACAAAAGCTAACGCCAGACATTAGGCGAATTTTAATTGCAGCTGGTTTGATAATATGCTGTATGGCTATGACAAATGCCCAGACGGTTGAAGGGACTGTGAGTGCTGACGGATTTCCATTGCCAGGGGCTACAGTTATAGTAAAGGGTACTACTAAGGGGGCAGTCACTGATTTTGACGGTAAATACAGCATCGAAGCTGGAGGAGCAAGTGTTTTGCAGTTTTCATATGTTGGTTATCAAGCTAAAGAAGTTCCTGTTAATGGGAGAACAACCATAAATGTTGTTCTAGAGGAAGACATAGCAAGTCTAGATGAAGTAATAGTAGTCGGTTACGGTACTCAGAAAAAAGAGAGTGTAGTTGCGGCAATTGTTCAAGTAAAAGGAGAGGATTTGATGGAAAGAGCGGCTGGTATTTCTAATATTGAAGAGGCATTGCAGGGTAATTTACCTGGGGTTACTGCCATACAGGGTAGTGGTACTCCTGGGGCGTCTAATACGAGAATTACTATCCGAGGAAATAGTTCAATTAATGGTGATGGAGGCCCTCTAATACTTGTAGATGGGGTTAAGAGACAAATGTCAGACATTGATATGAACGACGTTGAAAACCTATCTGTATTAAAGGATGCTTCTGCAACAGCGGTTTTTGGTGTTGAGGGAGCCAATGGTGTAATTTTAATTACAACCAAAAGAGGGCAAACTGGTAAAGCGGAGTTATCGTTAAATGTGAATTCAACAATTAAATTTGTTTCTCAATTACCTACAAAGCTAGATTCCTATGATGCAATACAGCAAGTTAATAGTGCTATTCTAAGAGGGGTAGCTGTGGCTCCAGCTTCATGGAATAATTATACCCCGGGGGCCATTCTAGAAAGATACCGCAATCCATCAAGTTTAGAGGAGAGTTTTGCTTATCCTAATGTAGATTGGGAGGATGAACTCTTAAAAGATTATGCGCAAGATTATAGGATTAATTTATCGGTACGAGGTGGTAATAAAACGGCCAAATATTTTGGTAGTTTAGCATATCAAACTGTCGAAGATATTTTTGACGGAGGCAAATATGACAACGGAAGAGGATATGTAGGTGAATTCAGTTATGAGCGATTTAACTACAGAAGTAATATTGATTTTAATATTACAAAAACCACAGAGTTGTCTGTAAATCTTTCCGGTTACTTAGGGATCAGAGAAGAACCAGCCAGAATAGGTAATGTAACAAATGGAATTTACTTTATTCCACCAAACCTTTTCCAACCTATATATCCAGATGGTTATTATGGTGATGATCAAAATGTTGATATTTTTAGGAACTCACTTCGAAGTTTGTCGGCTACAGGTTATGATACCTATACAAACTTTCAAGTGAATACAGATTTTATATTGAAACAAAATTTAGATTTTATAACAGATGGTTTGTCGTTTAAAGGACGATTTTCTCTTGATAATAATATGAGGAGTGAGCAGTCTTTAAACGATGGAGGTTCTCTTATAAAACGATACACTATTGATGGTGAAGAGGTTTTAGATGGTAATCCAACTGGAGTGAATCAATTTGATTATGTTCAAGGACCATGGACTTTAACGCCTTCACAAGTAGAAGATACCAGTACTAGTACTGGTAGAGCACGACAGTTGGTTTATGATTTTTCTTTAAATTATAATAGAACATTTGCCGACAAGCATAACTTTACAGCACTGTTTCTAGTAAGAAGACAGGAAAGTGCTACAGGTAGCCAGTTCCCGAGAAGACGTGAGGATTGGGTAGGAAGGGTTACGTATGACTACGATTCACGATACTTTTTAGATATAAACGGTGCTTACAATGGGTCCGAAAAATTTGGCCCAGGTTATCGTTTCGATCTTTTTCCTTCAGCGGCCTTAGGATGGACGCCTTCTAATGAAGCTTTTTTGGAAGATGTTGATTGGTTGAATAAATTGAAGTTAAGAGGGTCTTACGGGCTTGTTGGAGATGACAATTCAGGTGGGAGATTCAAGTATTTAAGCCAATGGGCTAGTGGTAATTCTTCATATTTAGTGCCAAACAATTTCACTGGGGGAAAATCTCCTTATACTTGGTATAGAGAGTCGATTGTTGGGAATCCCGATCTTCAATGGGAAACTGCTGTTAAATATAATATAGGTGCAGAATTCTCTATATTTAATGGTTTGTTATCAGGTGAAATGGATTATTTTGCAGAAAACCGCGACGATATTGTTATTCTTGGTAGAAACCGTAATGTGCCTGATTGGTTTGGGCAAACACCTCCCGATTTTAATAGAGGAAAAACAGAGGTAAAAGGTTTCGAGGTCGTTCTTGCATCTACATACACCTTCGATAATGGTTTAAATGTTTTTGGTAATTTCAACTTTACACAGTCAAAAGGTTTAGTTGTATTAGAAGACGACCCATTATTCTTACAAGAACATTTGCGTAAGGCCGGGTATGCAATAAATCAACAAAGAACTCCCATTCCAGCAGGAATATTAACGAGTTGGGATGATGTCTATATGTCAACACCACAAACTTTGAATCAGAGCCTAACTCGAGTAGGGTATTATGATGTAGTTGATTTTGACGGTGATGGTATTTTTAACGGTGATTTTGATAGAGCACCTTTTGGCTATCCAGAGAGTCCTTTAAGAACTTGGGCGGCTACATTAGGGGCGAGTTACAAAGGTTGGACTGTTTCAGCACAATTGTATGGAACGCAAAATGCGAACAGACGTTTTGCAAACAATACGTTTGCACAAGGAACACCTTTAATTTTTACGCAAGATTTAGATTATTGGACTGTAGATACGCCTGGCAACACAGATACTCAACCAGCAGTGGGTGTCGCAGGTGATACCAACCCTAGAGATGCTTGGTTAGACGGCTCATTAACAAGATTGAAAGCCGTAAGCCTATCTTATGACGTGCCAAGTAAAACATGCGAAAAGCTAGGTCTTAAGAAATTGAACCTTTTTGTGAATGGTAATAACTTGTTTTTATGGTCTAACTTACCAGATGATCGAGAGTTTAATAATGATAGTAGTGCTGAATCCAGAGGAGATTATCCTACCTTAAAAAGAATCAACTTTGGTTTTAATATGAATTTTTAAAAAAAAAATAATGAAAAACTATAAAATAATATTAGGAGTATTTTTGGGGCTGATGTTCTTCTTTTCCTGCGAAGACTACTTGGATATAGCTCCAGAATCAGTATTGGATGAAGAAGAAGTTTTTTCAACTTTTAAGAACGCACAAGGTTTTGTCGAAGAAATGTACACCTTGGTGGTAGCTTATGAAAGAGGATCGCACACCTTTCAAGATTTCTTGTATGGAGACGATACGTTTACAAGTAGATCTTTTAAAGCAGGTTGGAAAATTGATGAAGGAAGCTTAAATAACCTAGGGAGCTATAGTTACTTATATAATTGGCAAAATAATAGTTTTGATAGTCCGGCAATTAATATTAATAACCAATTTGCCAGTAGAAGACCAGGTGTGTGGGATGGTAGTTTGCGAGGCATTCGTAAAGCTAATATTGTAATTGATAATGTTGAAAATAAAGGCTTAATGGTAAATGCCACTCAAGACGAAAGAGATGTTATATTAGGGCAAGCTTATTTTTTCAGAGCATTTTTCCATAATGAGATAATGAAATTTTGGGGGCGTTTTCCTCATATAACGGAAGTGTATGCTGGAGAAATATCCATACCACGGCCAGAAACTTATAAAGAATGTGCTTTAGCAGTCAATGAAGATTATAAGAAAGCCATCGAGTTATTGCCAGTAAATTGGGACGACGAGCCTTATGGGCAACGAACATTAGGAGAGAATAAAATGAGGGTTACTAAGGGTGCAGCCTATGCTTTTCAAGGTAAAAACCTGCTTTTGGCAGCAAGCCCGTTAATGCATTTTAACAATCAACCGGGTATAAACACTTATGAGTATGATACCGAATTATGTGATATGGCTGTTGATGCTTTTGCAGGGATTCTTAAATTAGCCGACCAAGGACGCTATCGTTTAGCAACTACATTGGAAGAATTAGAAGAAGTGTTTTGGAAATCACCAGCACCAAGAACTTTGCCGGGGGGTACAGAGTTTATATTTTCAGCTACTGGAAGTAATAATAGAGATATCCTAGCTTTTACTTTGGCAGGAGTCCCCAGATCTGTACATAATGCGCTTTCAGAAACTGTTGACCCTACGCATAATTTTATTCATAATAATTTTGGAATGGCTAATGGTCTTTCAACAGAACACCCAAATAGTGGTTATGATCCATCAAACCCTTTTGACAATCGTGACCCACGTTTTTACAAATGGCATATTATTGATGGACAAGTGTTATCTCCAAGTGCTACTGGATCTAATAAAGCAAGGCACGAATTTGCTCAACTTTGGTATGTTAGTCAGGCCGATAAAGGCTTTCATAGAGACAATACCATTGATACCAGAGAAAGTGCTCTAAACAATAAAACGGGGTATATGCAAGCAAAATTTTATCCGATAATCAATGGAGAGTTTGCTAGTCAATGGAATGGGCCTCTTAATACATATGTTGGTGCGCTATTGCACATGAGACTAACGGATGTTTACTTAATGTACGCAGAGGCACTACATGCTTCTAAAGGAGCTACCTCAGCGCCAGCTTCTTACCCGTCGTTAACGGCTGAGGGTGCCATTAATAAATTTCGTGACAGAGCTGGTGTGCCTCATGTTCTCCCAAGTATTGTATCTAATAGAAATAGTTTTATGGATGAACTTAGAAGAGAAAGAGCTGTAGAATTAAGCTATGAAGCACATAGATGGGTTGATATTCGCCGTTGGGGAGTAGCACATTTAGATAGGTATAAAATAAAATATGGTTTAAATTTTCCTGAAGATCATTCTAGTTTTACTCCAGTAATTCTTAAAGAAAGAGTATGCGAATACCCTAAACATTATTGGGTGCCATTTGAGCCTTCTCAAACACAAATTTACGAGGGCTTCCCTCAGAACCCTGGATGGTAATTTTGTACAAATTCGTTTTAATTAATATAAAGAAAAAAATGAAGATAAATAAATTATATAGGTTGTTTACTCTAGCTTGTTTAATGTTGTTTTGCTTAAGCAATGTAGCAACAGCACAAACTAAAGGTAAAAAGGTATCAGCAACCGTGGTCGATGAACAAGGGAATCCATTAAGTGACGTTAAAGTTTTTGGATCTAAAGGAGTTCGAGCGTCAACAGATATTACTGGAAAATTTCTAATAGCCATAGATAATGATGAGTCTTTGGTAATACAAAAAAAGGGATATGAATCGGAACTCATTAACGAGGTTGATTTCACTAAAAACATTACTTTAGTAAAATCTCCATTCTTGGCGACTGAAGATGACGAAATTAAGATGGGGGTTACTACCAAAGATCGCCGTGATATGGTAGGAGCAGTTTCAACAATAAATACACGAGACCGTTTAACCTATGATAATACCCAATGGGTAAGAAATTACATTAGCGGCCTAACCTTAGGGGTAAGAGGCTCCGATAATGTTAGAGGTTTAGGGAGTGCCGTTTTTGTTATTGATGGTGTGATTGGCCGTGACCCAAATATTTTGAATATGGAAGAGGTTGAGCAGATAACGGTTCTTAAAGACGCTAATGCGGTTGCATTATATGGTAGTCAAGGTAGAAATGGTGTTATTGTGATTAACACCAAGCGCGGAAAAATAAATAAAAAAGAAATTAACGTTAATGTACGTACTGGAATTAGTGTGCCAATAGCCTTACCTAACTATTTGAGTTCAGCGGCATATATGCAACTTTTTAATGAAGCAAGAAATAATGATGGATTAGATAATTTTTATGATCCAGCACTTATTCAAAATTTTAGGTCAGGTTCAAACAAATATAAATATCCTGATGTAGATTTATATTCAAGTGAATATGTGCAACCTTTTATTAATACTACAAGTATTATATCTGAGTTTTCGGGTGGAAATGATAAAAATCAGTACTACGTTAATGTTGGATGGAATCGTAACGAAGACTGGGTAAATATAAATGATGATATCAATGCAGGCACGAACCGTTTTAATTTAAGGGGTAATATAGATTTTAAAATAAACGATTGGATTACAAGTAGTCTTGATGGTATTGCAGTTATTAGCTCAAATAAGGGCTCAAGGGCTAATTTGTTAAGTGCGGGTACAACTTTAAAGCCTAATGCTTATTCACCATTCTTACCTGCAAATTTAGTAGATACAAGTGATGAAACAGTTGCAGGTCAATTACAGGCAGCTAGCTTATTTAATGGAATGCTTTTGGGAACTTCGCAAGAATTGCAACTAGACGCACCTATTGCCTTGGCAATAGCGGGAGGGTATCGAAATACTGTGTTTCGTTCTACACAGTTTAATAACTCACTTAATTTTGATTTAAGCAAAATAACAAAAGGCTTATCTGCTAAAACTTATTTAAGTTTTGATTTTTATGATTCTTATAATTTATCAATAAATAATCAATTTAAAACCTATGCACCAGAATGGAATGGAGATAGAATAGCAAATTTTGGTAGAGTTGATCATGATAATGATCCTTTAACACCTGATATAACAGATGATTCTCGAATTTATGGAGAGGACTTGAAAGATCTAACAGAAAATGTTAGTACTAATGGATTTGTATCCCGATTTGGTTTCTATGGATTGGTAAATTATCAGAAAAACATTGATAAGAACAACTCTATAAACACGACCTTTTTAGGATATTATAATTCGGAAAAGAGTAACAATGTAATCCAAACTAATATAGATTCCCACTTAGGGTTGCAAATGACTTATGATTTCAAGAAAAAAGTGTTTGTTGATTTTACTGCTGCCTATACACATTCTATTAAGTTACCTGAAGGTAATAGAAACGGTTTAGCACCAACATTTGGTTTAGCATATATTTTAAGTGAAGAGCCGTTTTTAAAAGATAGCAAATTTATAAACTACTTGAAGTTAAAAGCTACGGGAGGCATTATAAAATCAGATCAGGGCATTACAGCTCTTAATGATAATGGGACTGTTGATAATGGTGCTAGCAATTACTATTTATATGATGAAAACTATTCCCGAGGAGGTAATTTTGTTTGGGCAGATGGGTCTAGTAACTCTAGACAAGTCCTATCACAAGGTGCAAATCCTAACCTAGGCTTTGAAGAACGAATAGATTTCAATATAGGTTTTGAAACTTATTTAATGAATTCACTTTGGATAGAAGCTAATTATTTTAGAACAGAACTTGACAAACAATTAACATTCTTGCAAGATCAATATCCTTCTTTTTATAACGCGTTTAGGCCATATGATAATTTCAATAACAATTTATATACTGGTTTTGAATTGGGGATAAATTTCAATAAAACCATTAACGATTTTAAAGTTGGTATAGGAGCCAATATTTTGTACAGTCAAACAGAAGCATTAAAACGCTCTGAAACAAACGAGTTTGATTACCAAAATAGAGTAGGAAAAGAGCTTTCTACAATTTTTGGATTGGTTGATGGAGGCTTTTATTCTGAGGCTGATTTTGATGCAAGCGGTAATTTAAATGCTGGTTTGCCGGTACCTCAATTTGGCGAGGTGCAACCTGGTGATATAAAATACCTAGATCAAAACGGTGATGATATTATTGATAATGATGACAATGTAGCTATAGGACAGGCTAGTAGCCCTTTTACTTATGGTGTAAACCTAAACTTAAAGTATAAGGCATTTAATCTGTTTATACTTGGAACGGGACAAACAGGGGGCGAAGCTAACAAATTAAGTAGTAGTTTTAACAATTATTATGAAGCTAACGGAAACAACAAATACTCTGAAGTAGCTATAGGACGTTGGACACCAGCAACGGCCAGTACAGCAACATACCCAAGATTATCTTCACAGAGTAATCAAAACAACTTTAAAACATCCACCTTTTGGTTGTACAACAACAATTTCTTTGAGATTAGCCGTGCTCAGTTAACTTATGAATTTACTGATGATTTATGTAATAAACTAGGTTTGGATGATTTTAGTTTAAATATTCAAGGAACTAATCTTTTTGAAGTCTCTAAGAACAGAGATATTCGTCAATTAACCATTGGCGGTACGCCTCAAGCTAGAGCTTACACCCTTGGTTTAAGAATGTCATTTTAATACAATAAAAATATAGAGAAATAAAATGAAAAATTTAATAAAATATATATTAATTGTGTTGGTATTCACAGGCATGATTGCTTGCGATACCTTTGAGCCTATCGATGAGAATAGACCAGACTTTGATTTTGTAAATTCAAATCCTGCAGCTGCAGAAGGCATTTTGTTAAATGCATATACAGGTTTGGTAGATCAGTATTCCTTTTCTGAAGCTGCCACTGATGATGCTGTTAATAATCAATTGACTAACGGTTATAAAAGAATCGCGAAAGGTGAGTTAACAGCTCAATTTAACCCAGCTGCCCGATGGAATAATTATGAACAGGTACTTTGGGTAAATAAATTCTTGCAAATTGTTGACGCAGGAGACATAGTTTGGAGTATAGAACCGGTGACAAACGAATTGTTTAATGACCGTTTGAAGGGTGAAGCACTAGCACTAAGAGCATTGCATCATTTTTATGTGCTTCAGGCACATGCAGGAAAAAATGCTTCTGGAGAGTTGTTAGGAATTCCGTATTTCACTGAGTTTATTGAAGCTGATGGTAATTTTAATGTACCCCGTTTGTCATTTGAGGCTACTGTTCAAGCCATTATGAAAGACTTTGACGATGCATTAGAGTTGTTGCCAACAGACTATAGTGAGAGTCCAAGTGATGACAAATATGACGGTATAGATATTAATGTTTACAGAAGGGTAAATGGTGCTCAAAATAATTTACGTATATCAGGTAGAATTGTAAGAGCCTTAAAAGCGCGTTTAGCTCTTTTCGCGGCAAGTCCGTCATTTTTAAATGGTCAAGGAAATTACTATGAAACTGCAGCAGAAAACGCAGCTTCTGTTTTAGAAACTATAGGAGGAGTTTCTGGTTTAGATCCAAATGGTATTGAGTTTTATACATCAGATGATAACATAAAGAGTATAGAATCCCTTTGGCGCGGTTCTATTGGTGGTAATAGCTCAACTTATGAAGAAAGAATGTTTCCACCTTCTGTAAATGGTAGAGGGGAAATTAATCCAACACATAATTTTGTAATGGCATTCCCAATGATGGACGGAACTCCTGCCATTCAAGCTAATGGCTTTGATCCACAAAATCCGTATGCTAATAGAGACCCGAGGCTGGATAAATATGTAGTTCTTAATGGATCTTCTTTTGGTGGCGGAACTATCAATACTGGTCTTGGCGGAGGAATAAATAGGTTAGATTCTATTCCTGAACGATCTACAACTACTGGATATTACCTTAAAAAATTATTACAACCAGATGTTAGAATCAATAGTGACGGAACTAAAAGTGGAAAACCACATGCTGATGTGTACTTTAGATACACAGAATTATTTTTAATTTTAGCAGAAGCCGCTAATGAAATTGGAGGGCCTGACCATCAGGTTAAGGGAATGTCTGCGCGTAGTATTATAACAGCAATTCGTGAAAGAGCCGGTATTTCGCCAGATAACTACATAGGGTCTATTACTACTAAAGAAGCTATGAGAGAACTTATTAGAAATGAACGACGTATAGAGCTAAGTTTTGAAGGACACAGGTTCTGGGACCTTAGAAGATGGGGAGTGTCACTAAATGAAACAGCAAAAGGTTATTTTTATGATGGAAGTAATTATGTGGAGTTACCATCCATTGAAAAAAGAGACTTTAAATCTATTTATATGCCAATTCCAAATGCTGAGACTTTAAAGTTTCCTGAACTTGAGCAAAATAATGGCTGGTAGGGTAATTGTGTAAATTAAAAGAATAAAAAAATATTAAACATGAAAATAAAATATTTAATAATATGCGCAATAGCCTTTAGTTTAATGGCTTGCGAAAATCAGGAAAATGAGTTTGACGATTTTGGCTCAACTTCAGTGTATTTCCCATTTCAAACCCCTGTAAGAACATTAATTCAAGGGAAGTATGATTTAGGTTTTAATGAGAATGATAATAAAGGACGATTTGAAATAGGTGTTATCATGTCAGGTGTTTACAATAATGATATAGACCGAAGAGTACATTTTGAGTTGGCTCCCGACCTAATAGATGCGTCTGATTTAGGCTTAGATACTGTAAATGTTAAGATTTTACCTGCATCTTATTATACCATTGAACAAGAAAGCCCCGTAACCATACCTTCTGGTTCTACAAAGGGGCGTATTCCGGTGCAGCTTTCAGATGCCTTTTTTGATGACCCACAATCATTTGCGGATTTTGGTGAAGTACATTATGTAATCCCTTTAAGAATTACAGATTATGAAGAGTTAGATTCGCTTTTATCAGGTGTACCCGCTGAAGGCATTACAAATCCTATAAAGATTAAAGCAGATGATTGGCAAGTACAACCTAAAGACTATACACTTTATGGTATTAAGTTTATTAATAAATATGATGGTATATATTTAAGACGCGGTGAGGATAAGATTGTAGGGCAAAGTATAAATGAGTCGCTTCAAGCTGTCGGAGGAGTATCCACAGGAGTAGTATTAGAATCTGAAATTGTTAATATTGATACAACTTCAGTTTACAGAGCAGATTTTGTTGTGCGAGATGAGACTACTAAATTGAAAACAACTGGGAGGAATAGTGCTTTATATACTAATAAAGTTAGAAGAGCGGGTCTTCCTAGTGAGGATAATATTTCTATTATATTGACTTTTGATGAGAATAATGACATTACGATAACAGATGTCGAAGGTGATAATTTTATTGTAACTGGATCAGGAAAATTTGTTGAAGATGGTGATGAGTGGGGAGGAGAACCTCGAGGCGTTATTTATTTACAATACCAGTATAGTGATGTTAACACAGCAGAACAAGTTGTTGCTTTTGGAACAAAGATAGAGAGATCTGTGCTAGATTTAACACATACTGTTAATGATACATTAGTGGTAAGAGACAGAGATGTTAAGTTCGAGGAGTTTACACTAGAACTTACAAAATAACACTTGGTTAGTAGTGAGTTGAATTTTAAATTATAAAAAGAGGCTGTCTGAAAAGTCAAGACAGCCTTTTTTTTATTTATTTGGTTCTCTAAATTTTCCCGGGGAAAGTCCTGTTTTGGTTTTAAATAGACGGTTAAAATAATAGTCAGATTCAAAACCCAGTTCAAACGCAATCTCTTTTTGCGATTTATCGCTGTTTAAAAGCAGTTCTTTAGATTTTTCAATTTTCAGTAATAAAAAATATTGCAGAGGGGAAATGCCGGTTTGTTTTTTAAAGTCTACTCTGAATTTTGAATAGCTAATTCCTAAGTGGCTTGCTATATCGTGTAATTGAATGGTTTTGTTGATGTTCTTGTACATAATGCTTTTTGCTCTGGAAATCATAGAGTTGAGGTGTTCTATGTTGTTGCCGCCCGATTTGATATTGTAAAGTTCAGCCATAAGTTGCAAGCAAATACCAGAAGCCAATCTTTGGTAACCATAAGGCTCTTCGTCAAATAATTTGAATAAGGCATTGAAATGATTTAATACGGAAGATTTATTGCATTTTGAAATTATAGGTTCGCTAGCACTAAAAAAACCATTGGATAGAAATTGAGAAGCTATTTTTCCAGAGAACCCTACCCAACGTTCGGTCCAGCCTATGCTTTTTTTAGGCTTATATCGGTGCCAAACGCCTGGAAATAATAAAAAAATGTCACCGTCAGAAACATTTATTTTTCCAGTAGTTTCACTTTCAAATACACCTTTTCCTTTTGTAATAAAAACAAGATGAAATTCATTTAAAACACGCCCCTTTTCCCAAGTAAAAACATACTGGTCAGGGTGGTCTCTAGATGGATATTCAGAGTGTTTTTCTATAACATTTCGTCCAATATTGTTTATGTAAACCCCCCATAATTTATCAATATCTGTTGTAATTAGGTATTTCCGAAACTTATTCTTCATATCATTTTGTGCAACTAATATATCAATTTGTCAATTGTTTTTAACAAGAAAATAAAAGAAATTTACATCATCTAGATTAGAATAATCGTAGGCATACAGGTTTCAGCATGATGCATTTGTAAAAGTGTTTTTCTAATTTATCGATCATACTAACTAAACTTTCTAAAAAATGAAAATTACACCTATCACCACTAGGTTTTCATCACTCGTCATAATTATTACATTTTTTTCATTGGTGGCGTGCAAACCTTCTTCAATTACTATTGAAGAATTGAAGTGCGAATACCGAACTAATCCTTTAGGCATTGACAATACAGCCCCAAGATTTAGTTGGATTATGGTGGACGCTGAGAAATCCCGTGGTCAAAAACAAACCGCTTACCAAGTTTTAGTCGCTAGTAGTTTAGAACAATTAAATGCTGATACAGGAGATCTATGGGATTCTGGAAAAATAACATCCAATCAATCAGTTAATGTGAAGTTTGATGGAAATACTTTAGAATCTGGAAAGCACTATTTCTGGAAGGTGAAGATTTGGGATGCGAATGGTTTAGAGTCTAATTGGAGCGAGATAACTCATTTTTCAATGGGATTATTGAACCCAGAAGATTGGAAAGGCAAATGGATTTATAAAAAAAATCAAAATAAAAAAGACCACAATTGGTATAGAAAAAATGTGTCTTTTAATAAAGTACCTCAATCTGCATTCATGCATGTAGCCTCTTTTGGGTATCACGAATTGTACGTGAATGGAAAGAAAGTAGGTGATGAGGTGATGAATCCTGTCAACTCGTTCCTTAAAAAACGCTTGCCTTACCTCACCTATGATATTAAAGATTATTTAAAGGAAGGAGATAATGTTATTGGTATTTGGCATGCCGCAGGTTGGGCAAGATGGGGACGTGTAAAAGATTATTTCGATCCGCCTTTTGTATTTAAAGCTCAGGCTAATATTGATATGGGGGAAGACACTATTACTTTGGTTTCTGATGCTTCATGGAAATGTAAAAAAAGCTACAGTTCTTACAATAGTTCTTGGGATATATTGGATTTTGGTGGAGAGATTATTGATGAACGTTTACGCGAAGACGATTGGAATACCGCTGAATATGATGATAGCAATTGGGATAATGCTGAAGTTTTTAATAACAATGAAGCTGAAGAAGTTGGTATTGCTAATGTAAACCTTGGCCCTAAAGGAGCAGTAAGAGCACCTAGTACAGATGCTAATCCACCAACTAGTAAGATTACGGCGACCTTAAGTGCGCAAATGGTAGAACCTCAAGTAAAGTTTAAGGAGGTAAAACCCATAGGTGTTGAAAAGAAGGAAGATGGTACTTATGTTATTGATATGGGCGAAAACTACACTGGTTATTTCGAAATGAACATGTATAATGGTAAAGTGGGCGATACTGTTACTTTTGAAATTGCCGACCATAAAGAGGTGTCCACATCTTGGGAACAGCGCAGTAAATACATTTATGATGAAACTGGAAAGGGACATTTTAGCAACCGATTCAATTTGGCAGGAGGACGTTTTGTAACGGTTTATGGTATTAATTATAAACCCGAATTAAAAGATATTAAAGGCTATGTTATTACCAATAATCGCAAACAAATAAGTCAGTTTGAAAGCTCAAGCGCATTGTTAAATAAGATTTACCAAGTGAATCTGAATACCTACCTCGCTAATACAATAGATGGTATTTTGGTTGACTGTCCACATCGCGAACGTCGTGGTTGGGGAGAAGTTACCGTGGCCGCTATGTACGGAGATGCACTACCTAATTTTGAAAGTGGCGCCTACATGATGCAATATGCGCAATTTATGCAAGACGCTCAGGCAGATGATGGAAAAATGCGAGCAGTAATTAATGGCGACGATTTTGAGTTTTTAATGTGGATGGCCAACAGCCCAATAACCATTTGGGAAACTTACCGAATGTTGGGTGACAAACAATTGTTAGAAAACCATTATCCAACATTAAAAAAATGGATGCATTGGTTGTATGAACACTCCAACTATGAAACTCAAGATGCTTTAAGAATTGGTGAACGAGGTACTTTAGAATTTCCTGGTTTGGGCGATTGGTGTACACCTAGAGGTAATTTTTGGACCTCGAGCAACTCGCCAGAATCAGAGCATTTTAATAATTGTGTATATGCTTTTATGTTAGAATCGGCTTTAGAAATTGCAAAAACCCTCAATAAAAAGGATGATGTAAAACTATTTTCAGACCGTTTAGATGTACAACGAAAGGCAACACATCAAAAGATATATGATGAGCAAACTGGAAAATACGGAGAAGGGCATCAAGTAAATCAGGCTTTTGCTCTGCTTTCTGGAGTTACTCCAGAGTCAGAACAACAAAAGGTTTACGATAATTTGGTGGACCAAGTTTTATATAAATTTCCCTATTACGATACGGGAAGTTCGGGTCAGGCCCTTTATACCCGCTATTTTATAGAGCATGGGGAGCGCATGGATTTAATTTATGAACTGTTAAAAGACAAACGACACCCTAGTTACGGCTACTTTTTGGAGCAAGGTAAAACCGTGTGGCCAGAACGTTGGTCGGCTATTGGAAACAGTCAAATTCATACTTGTTACACGGGTATTGGTGGTTATTTTATCAAAGGTTTTGCGGGAATCAGACCAGACCCAGAGCAACCAGGAATGCAACAATTTATCGTGAAACCTGCTCCTGTTGGTGATTTAACTTTTGTAAATGCAAGTTACCAATCGCCTTACGGTGCCATTGTTTCAAATTGGAAAATTACTGATGATACCGCAACATTTCATATTGAAATCCCGGTAAATACTTCAGCCAAAATTTATATCCCAGCAAATGAAAAAGATTCTGTTTTTGAAGGAGGGACCAACGCTAAAAAGTTTGAAGGTATTGAATACATCGGTTCTGAGAAAAGCGATGCAGTTGGTAATTATGTGATTTTTGAAGTGGCTTCTGGTGTGTACGATTTTGAAGTATCTGAATTACCAAAAATAACTTACCCTGAGCCTTTAAATAAACCTGAAAATTTAGCACTAATTGGTCGTATGAATGCCTCTTCAATGACTATCGATTCTGAAAAACTACCTCTTTATGAAGCGTTTAGAGCAAATGATGAAAATCTAGAAACACATTGGAAAGCTGGTTCTAAAACCAACGAATGGTTGGAAGTTGAATGGTTTAAACCACAGACCTTTAACAAAATTGTAATTCATGAAATAGGGGGTCATATTTCCAACTATAAAATTCAATATTTTGAAGATGAACAATGGATGAATTTAGCCGAAGATAAAGCTTGTGGTTCTGATAAAAAGCATCAGTTTCAACAGATAACGGCTTCAAAATGTAGAATACTCATACAAGCTTCTAATGCTATTCCTCAAATTTCTGAAATCGAAATATATCATTCAAACTAAAATTTTAAAATTGAAATGACTATTATGAGACTTTTTAAAAAATATATATATTTAATAGCTTGTTTTGGAACACTATACTTTCTGTTTAGCAGTTGTTCGCAATCAAACAAAAAGGAATCAGAGATTGCATTACATGTAAATGTATTCACTTCCATAAACTGGGACAGTGCCAAATGGATTGGCTACACCAAAGACCAACGCCCAGAAAAATGGGCAGCGAGAGATTTGGTGCGTAACCAACCACCCATGAATATTAATACCTGGGAGCCCACGGAAGAGGACCTAAAAGTAACCAGACGTAAAACCCATCCTTCTGTGCTTCTAAGAAAATCATTTTCAATAACTAAAGAAGTAACATCAGCAGAAGTAGCTATTTGTGGGCTAGGGCTTTATGAACTGTATTTAAACGGTAAAAAAGTGGGCGATCGTGTACTCGACCCTGCTCAAACCTCATACGATAAGCGGGCTTTTTATGTACGTCATGATATTACCGAAGCGATTAGTAAAAATAACAGTGTAGGGGTAATGTTGGGAAATGGGTTTTATGGTCAAAATATGGCGTTTTGGCCAGGGCTAGCTTATGGAAACCCCAGAGCAATTTTGGTGTTAAATATTCTGTATAAAGATGGGACTAAAGAACAAATTGTTACTGATGAAAGCTGGAAGGCACATAGTAGCCCTATTCTTTTTGATAATATTTATTTAGGTGAAACTTACGATGCACGAGCGGAGTTGAGCGATTGGAGTACCTTTAAGTTTGATGATACCTCATGGGAAACCCCAGAAATTATGAAAGCACCAACACAAAATTTATTGGAGCAGGATTTAGAACCCATGAGAAAGATTAGAACAGTTACACCTATAGCAACTTGGAAAGCAGAAAAGGGGTGGATTTTAGACATGGGGCAAAACATGACAGGTTGGTTAGCCATTTCTGTAAAAGAAAAAGAAGGTACTGTTGTAAAAATGCGTTTTGCCGAACATCTTATGCCCGATAAGCAAAATATAGACCCAGCATCTACTGGAATTCACGTAACTGGAAATACGCAAACCGATGTGTATATCTGTAAAGGCGATGGCATTGAAACTTGGGAACCCCGCTTTACCTATCATGCCTTTCGGTATGTTCAAATTGAAGGATTAAGTAAAACACCAGATTTAAGTCAATTTACGGGTTGGCTGGTACGCACAGATGCAGAACGTATAGGAACTTTTAAATGTTCAGACCCATTAATAAACAAGTTTTACGACGTGTCCATGTGGACTATCGAAGATAATATTCAAGGGTTGTTGAGTGATTGTCCGCACCGAGAACGTTGTGCTTGGATGGGAGATGCTTATGTGGTGGCTGAGGCAGCAAGTTTTAATTTTGATTTAAAGCACTTGTGGCAAAAAACATCCTCAGATATGGAAACAGTTTTGGGGGTGTCTAAGGCACATTTTAAAGATCCTTTTCCTTATGATTCGCGAGCGCCGTCTAATATTTCCGTTGGAAAACGGCTCTGTTTACAAGCGCGACCAGATTGGGGAGCAGCCACTATTATGGTGCCATGGTTTTCGTATGTGTATTATGGCGATACAGCTATTATTGAAGGCGCTTGGGATATGATGGAAGGCTGGATGGCTTATCTAGATGAAAAGGTACAAGAAGATGGTATTATTAATGGCGGATTTGGCGATTGGTGCCCTCCTGGAGGTAATCCAGAAATGGATACACCACCCGCATTGACATCAACAGCTTTATATTATCAGTCCTTAACGTCCATGGAAAAAATGGCATTGGTTTTAGATAAAAAGGAAGTTGCGAGTAAATATGCCGAAAAAGCGAAATTTGTTAAGACCGCTTTTAATAAAACCTTTTTTAATGTAGAAACTAAATCATATGGTTCCCAAACGGGTAATGCATTTGCATTGTATTCCGGTTTGGTTCCTGAAGGCTTAGAGCAGCTGGTTGCCGATAATTTAGCAAACCTAATCATGAAAGATAAAAATGGGCATTACAGTACAGGTATTTTTGGGCATCGTCCGCTATACACCGTATTAAATGATTACGGACATGATGCAGTGACAAAGCACTTGTGGAGTATTACCGATTATCCGAGTTTAGGTTTTATGACCGAGGAACACGATTTAACCGTATGGCCAGAGGGTGTTAGCAATTGGGATAAAAAGGAGCGGTATTATCGACATTCATTTAACCACCCCATGCAAAGTGGTTTTGCTGCTAGTTTTCACGAAAGTTTAGGAGGGATACGACCAGATGAAGATTTTCCAGGATTTGAGCGATTTATTTTAAGGCCAACTTTTTTATCAGGCTTGCAATGGTGCGAAGCCACTCATAAATCACCCAGAGGTGAAATTGAAAGTTCTTGGAAAAAAGAAGGTTCACAAATTATTTGGTCAATTTCAGTACCTGATAATTCCGAAGCTATTATTCAGCTGCCACATTATCAAAAAGAACAAATCACATTAAACAATACAGTAACAAATGCTAACGTATTTAATGTGCCTTCAGGTGAACATACTATACGGATATCAAATTCAAAATAAAAAAAGTAGTGTTATAGTGAAGCATCTAAGAAATTTTGGAACATATCTAATCATTGCATTGGTTCTTAATACGTTAAGCAGTTGTAATACTAAACCATTAGAAGTAAAGGTTACGGAACTGAAATGTGAATATAAATCGAACCCTTTAGGAATTGATAATACGGCACCAAGGTTAAGTTGGAAATTGCTAGAGGATTTGCAAACAAGAGGGCAAAAACAAACTGCTTATCAAATTTTAGTGTCCAGTACCTTAGAAAATTTAGAAAGCAATAATGGCGATGTTTGGGATTCTGATAAAATTGAAACCAACCAATCTGTAAATATCAATTATCAAGGAAAAGCATTAGAATCGGCAAAACAATATTACTGGAAAGTAAAAATTTGGGATAAAGATGAAGTCGCTTCAAACTGGAGTACACCAGCCAATTTTTCAATGGGCTTATTAAACCAATCTGATTGGAAAGGCGATTGGATTTTAAGACCAGACCAGAAAAAGACAGACCATAATTGGTACAGAAAGAATTTCGAATTAAAAGATAATCCTTCCTCAGCATTTGTATTTGTAGGCTCTTTCGGTTATCACGAATTGTACGTAAATGGTGAAAAAATTACGGATAATGTGTTGAATCCGGTGTCTTCATACATGAAGAAACGGATTCCTTACCTCACTTATGATGTATCGGATAAATTGAAGGAAGGCGATAATGTAATTGCCATTTGGCATGCCGCAGGTTGGTCCCGTTGGGAAAGAATAAGAGAATATCGCAATATCCCTTTTGTCTTTAAAGCACAGGCAGAAATTGTTGTTGGCGATGAGCATACCACTTTAAAAACCGATACCTCTTGGAAAACCAAAAAAAGCCATTCCGAATATTATGGCGATTGGGATATTTTGCGTTTTGGTGGTGAAACCATTGATGACAGAAAAAAGGAAAACGATTGGTGTAATGCCGATTATGACGATAGCGATTGGATAAACGCCACTGTTTATAATCATGAAGTATTAAACACCAAAATACCTGAAGGGAATAATATCAGTATAGCACTAAATAGTAATAAAGACAGAGAACTTCGGGCTTTATACGGTCCTATAAAGGCAGAGCTAAGTGCGCAAATGGTGGAGCCTCAAGTAAAATTTGAAGAATTAAGAGCTAAGGCTATTCGAAACAATAGAAATGGTACATTTCGCATTGATATGGGACGCAATTATACGGGCTTCTTCGAAATGAAATTACAAAATGGAGTGGAAGGCGATTCTATACTTTTTGAAATAAGCGACCAAAAAGAAGTAGTTATGAATTGGAAGCAAAAAAGCAAATATATTTTCGGGAAATCTGGAAAAGGTACATTTACTAACCGTTTTAATGTTGCTGGAGGCCGTTATGTTACAGTTTATGGTTTAAAATATGAACCAAAGGTAAACGATGTAAAAGGTTATGTGGTAACCAATGATAGAAAACAAATTAGCCAATTTAGATCTTCCGATTCATTGTTGAACAGGATTTACGAAGTAAATCTTGATACCTATCTCGCAAATACTATGGATGGTATTTTGGTAGATTGTCCGCATCGCGAACGCCGAGGTTGGGGAGAGGTTACGGTGGCCGCCATGTACGGTGATGCGCTTCCAAATTTCGAAAGTGGCGCTTATATGGACCAATATTTACAATATACCAGAGATGCGCAACTTTCCGATGGACAGATACGTGCCGTAATTAACGAGGAAGACCGTCCATTTTTAATGTGGAAGGCAAATAGTCCTTTAACCGTTTGGGAAACCTACCGCATGTTGGGTGATAAAAAGGTGCTGGAAGATAATTATGAATCTATGCAGAAATGGATGAATTGGTTGTACAACAATTCCAATTTTAGTCAAGGAGGTGCTTTAAAAATTGGTGAGCGTGGTAAACGAGAAATGCCTGGATTAGGGGATTGGTGTACACCACGTGGTAATTTTTGGGATAGCAGTAATTCTCCGGGAGCAGCCCACTTCAATAATTGCTTATATGCTTATATGTTAGGATGTGCCAAGGGGATAGCTAAGGCTTTGGGTAAAACTGAAGATGAAAAGGAATATGCGAAGCGATTGGAAGTGCAACAAAAGGCAACACATGCTTTATCATATGATGCAGATACTGGAAAGTATTCAGATGGCATACAGGTGAATCAAGCTTTTGCATTGTTAACAGGTGTAACTCCAGAAGAGGAAACCGAAAAAGTAACCTCACAATTGGAAAACAATGTGCTATATGATTTCCCATATTACGATACAGGGAGTTCCGGACAAGCGCTTTACACACGTTATTTTATTGAATCTGGAGAGCGTATGGATTTGGTTTACGAGTTGTTAAAAGACAAGCATCACCCTAGTTACGGCTACTTTTTAGAGCAGGGGCATACCACGTGGCCAGAGCGTTGGTCTGCCGTTGGTAATAGTCAAATTCACACCTGTTATACCGGTATTGGTGGCTATTTTATAAAAGGTTTTGGTGGTATTCGTCCCAATCCGGAACAACCGGGTATGCAAGAGATGTTGATTAAACCTGCGGTTGTGGGCGATTTAAAATTCGCCAATACCGAATACAAATCCATGTATGGTAACGTGGTTGTGAATTGGGAAAAACAGGATGGGGGTACTTCGTTTCATATTGAAATCCCAGCAAATACTTCGGCAATGGTATATTTGCCCGCCAATGATAAAAATGATGTTTATGAAAGTGGGCAATTAGCTGAAACATCTGAAGGAGTTGAATATGTGGGTTCAGAACAAAATAAAGCGGTTGGCAATTACATCATATACAATGTAGCGTCGGGTATTTATGATTTTAAAGTGAATGCCTTACCAAAAACAGAGTTTCCAGACCCAATACATGCACCAAGCAACTTAGCATCAATTGGAAGAATGAATGCGTCATCCATGTTTATAGAAACTGAAAAACTACCCGGATTTGAAGCCTTTAAAGCTAACGATGACAATGAAGAAACTAGATGGCTTGCCAATGGTAACACGAATCAGTATTTAGAGGTAGAATGGGTAAAGCCTCAAACATTTAATAAAGTAGTTATTGATGAATACGGACAGAATATTTCAAAATATACCATTGAATATTTTCAAAATGATGAATGGGTTATTTTGGCTAAGGGCTCTAAATGTGGAGCAAATAAAGAACACGTTTTTGATGCGGTAACTTCTAATAAGTGTAGGGTATTTATTGAAGAAGCAGATAAAGCCCCCTCAATTAAGGAAATTAAAATTTTTAAATAAATAGTAGCAGATGAAAGTAGGATTATTTGGTATTGGTTTAGATACGTATTGGCCCCAGTTTGAAGGTTTGTTAGAACGATTAGAAGGCTATCAGCAGCAAATAGCCAATAAAATGGAAAGTTTTGGTGCCGAAGTTGTAAATGTAGGTTTGGTAGATTCGCCTGTGGTAGCCCGTGAGAAAGCACAAGTTTTAAAAACCGAAGATGTGGATATATTATTTTTATACGTGTCTACTTATGCATTATCTTCAACTGTGTTGCCAGTAGTTCAAAAATTAAAATGTCCAACCATTATTTTGAATATTCAACCTGTGGCTGCGATTGATTATAAGAGTTTTAATAAACTTGGAGACCGAGGTGCCATGACTGGCGAATGGCTAGCGCATTGTCAAGCATGTTCGGTTCCAGAGTTGGCCAATGTGTTTAACCGTTCGGGAATAGATTATGAATTTGTAACGGGTTATCTTGACGAGCAAGCTGTTTGGGACGATATTCAAGATTGGATTGATGCCGCCAAAGTTGCTAAAGTTATGGCGAATAATCGCTTGGGTGTTTTAGGTCATTATTACTGCGGAATGTTAGATGTGTATGCAGACCTAACAAAACAATCTGCAGCCTTCGGTACACACATTGAAATTGTAGAAATGTGCGAGGTGAAAAAATACCGAGATGCCGCAACCGAGACAGAGGTAGAAGCAAAAATAGCTGAATTTAGAAGCGCCTTTGACGTGATTGATGCCTGTGAACAATCAGAATTAGTACGGGCCGCAAAAACCTCTATAGCTTTAGATAAATTGGTTGAAAACCATAATTTAGGCTCTATGGCTTATTATTATGAAGGTGAAACTGCCAACGATTATGAAAATATAGTTACTTCTGTAATTGCAGGTAACACGCTTCTAACAGGAAAAAATGTTCCTGTAGCTGGTGAGTATGAAGTGAAGAATGCACAAGCTATGAAAATCATGGATGCTTTTGGTGTTGGCGGTTCATTTTCAGAATTTTATGCTATGGATTTTAATGATGACATCGTCATCTTAGGGCATGATGGTCCAGCGCATTTTGCAATAGCGGAAGGAAAGGTACAACTCGTACCGCTACCTGTTTATCATGGTAAACCCGGAAAAGGTTTATCCATTCAAATGACGGTACAACACGGTCCGGTAACCTTATTGTCTGTTGTAGAAGGGAAAGACGACGTGTTTTTATTAGTAGCAGAAGGCGAATCGGTGCAAGGGCCAGTATTGCATATTGGTAACACTAATAGCCGTTACCGTTTTTCAATCGGGGCACGCGCTTTTATGAACGAATGGTCTAAACAAGGGCCATCCCATCATTGTGCCATAGGTGTGGGGCATATTGCTAATAAGATTGAGAAGTTAGGGAATTTATTGAACCTAAGAGTGGTTAGAATTTGTTGAAAATTTAGTTTAAACCATGATATTACAGGATAATTAAAAGCTAATCTTTGGTTAATTTTCCATTCTAAAAAAAAAAATCAAAAGTTTTTAATCCTAAATTAGTAATGTCAATACTACTTAAAACAATACAATTTCTAAAACACTCAATTGTATTTTTGTTAGTAATACTTTGCACATCAGCTTTTAATAATACTTCAAATTGGGGTAGTGCACAATGGATTTGGCAAGAAGAAGCTGGACCTGCCAATACTTGGGTGGCCTTTAGAAAGGAATTCAACCTTAAGGACATTCCTGAAAACGCATTGGCAAATATTGCTGTAGATACCAAATACTGGCTTTGGGTTAATGGGGAAATGGTTCTGTTTGAAGGCGGTTTAGCACGAGGAGCTGCACCGGATTCCAATTATTATGATGAGGTCAATTTAAAATCATACCTAAAGGAAGGAAAAAACACCATTGCTATTTTAGTGTGGTATTGGGGCAGAACCCGAAAAGTACATGATGATAGTGGTAAAGGTGGTTTATTGTTTTATGCGGATTTAGGACAGCAAGTTTTAGAATCTGATACAACTTGGAAAATCAAAGTTCACCCTGCTTACGACCCCAAAAGTGGCGGGGGAGGAGGTAGTGCCAATCGGGTTAATGCTTACAATGTGAAATTTGATGCCCAAAAAAGTTTAGGTGATTGGACAGATAATGCTTGGTACACGAACAATTATGATGATAGAAACTGGGATAAACCCATTGTAAAAGGTGTTGCCAATGGCCAACCTTGGGGGACTTTAGTAAAACGTGCGATTCCACAATGGAATGATAGAGGTTTAGTAGATTATGACTCATTATCCTTAGGGAAAACTAAGGAAAAAATTATAAAATTACCTTTTACAAACACAACAGATTCTGTCGTTGTGATACATGCTAAATTACCTTTCAATCAGCAAATAACGCCCTATTTAAAAGTGAATAGTAAAGCTGGTAGAACCATTGTAGCAGAAATGGACAATCCCTTTAACATGCTTAAGGGAACTTACATTACTAAAGATGGTGTTCAGGAATTTGAAAGTTATTCCTGGATTAATGGTCATTTTGTGAAATATTCAATTCCTCCAGGGTTAGAAGTGCTAGAACTCAAATACAGATGGACTGGAGTGGGTGAAATGACTGGCCATTTTGAATGTAGTGACCCTTATTTTTCTAGACTCTGGTGGATGGCTAGAAATACATTATATGTATGTGCAAGAGATGGTTATATGGATTGCCCCGACAGAGAACGGGGGTTATGGATTGGTGATGTAGCAGACCAGACAGGAGCAGTTTTTTATACTTTGGATGAACCTGGGCGTTTGTTACTAAAAAAAGGAATCGATAATACCATTGCGTATCGAAGTGGTGATACCATTCAGGGGTTAGCACCTGGATTTGGAGCATATAGAGGAAAAAGTAGTGAGTTAACAGGGCAGAGTTTGCAATATATAGATCAAGGTATTTGGCAATACTACTACAATACAGGAGACAAAGCCACACTTGAAAATGCATATCCAGCTGTTGTAAGTTATTTAAAACTATGGTCTATGCAACCTAATGGATTGCCACAACATAGAAAAGGTTATGCCAATTGGGTAGATTGGGGTATAGATACAGACCCTGTCGCAACAAATGTAGTTCTTTATTATATAGCATTAAAGTCAGCCAAAAAAATGGCAATGGCTTTAGGAGAAACCAAAGATATTGCTTGGTACGATTCACGTATCAACAGTATTAAAAATAATTTCGAAAAGGAATATTGGCAAGGAAATCGTTATGGTTCTAAAAATAAATTAATTGAAGAACGTGTAAGTGCATTGGCTATTCTTAGTGGTTTAGCTAAAGAGGAACACCATACTATTTTAGTTGATAGCGTTTTAGTTCCTGTAAAAAAGTCAAGTCCACACATGGAATGGATAGCAGAAGAAGCGATTATGATTACTGGTCAATATGATAAAGGTTTGCAACGTATGAAAGACCGTTATCAAGAACAAGTAAACATGAAGTGGTTGACAACACTTTATGAAAAATACCAACCAAAATTAAGAGGTACGTATAATCACGCTTGGAATGCGCCTAATTACGTGTTGTCTAGATATATTGCAGGTATAAAGGCAACTGATGTGGCTTGGTCTTCATACGAAGTAAAACCAAATTTAGCTCACATGACTTCTGTAAAACAGATTGTACCTTCGGTACAAGGAGATATTACTGTAGAAGTTAATAAAACAGCAAGCAACTATCAACTAGATTTAATTTCTCCAGAAAAAACTACAGCCACAGTTTACATTCCTAAAGAAGAGAAAGAAATTGCAAAAATTTTGGTAAATGGTAAAAATGTTTGGAGAAAAAATAAGTTGAAAAAGCAAATAGAAGGATTTGATTTTAAAAGTGAAGATGATGAATTTTTAGTTTTTCAGATTAAACCTGGTACATGGCAGTTGACAGCTTCTTATAAATAACTGACAAAAAAACTTTCTTATGAATACAAAAAAACAGCTTATCTTTTTATTTAGCGCAGTGCTACTATCAATTACTGCAATAGCACAAAACAATCAAAATAATAAAAAACAGCTACTAAATACAGATAAAGAACCAAAACTAAAAAGTAAAAAATTCAAGTCACTTTTCGACGGCAAAACATTAAACGGTTGGTCAACCCAACAAGGTACTATGAAGTTTGAGGTCATCAATGGAGAAATTGTTGGGACCTGTAGTGCAGGACCAAGTACTTTTTTATGTACCGATAAAGAGTATAAAGATTTCATTTTTACTTGTGAAATGAAATGGGAAGTTGATGGTAATACAGGTGTTCAAATCCGCTCTAGAATCCGAAAAGACCCGAATAGAAATACTGTAATTGGTCCACAAGCCGAAATGGAAGATTTGGCTAAAAATGGCCGTGGTTGGTCAGGCGGTATCTACGGTCAAAATTGTGGTGGCTGGTTCTATCCTTTAAAAGCACCTGAACATAAACCGTTAAAAGATGCTATTGATAGAAGTGGCTGGAACAGACTTACCATTAAAGTGGAAGGGAATGTTTTTAAAACATGGGTAAACGGTATTCCGGCCGCATATTGGGTTGATGAAAAGAATGAATTTCCTAAAGGGTTTATCGGACTTCAGGTGCACGGCGGAAAACAAGGCATTATTCATTGGAGAAATTTAAAAATTAGAGAACTTTAAAATGAATCTAAGTTGTTCTACAGGAAATAAACAAATGTTTTTAGATGAAAAGACTAAAGCTAGATCAATGAATATATCATTGATTTTGTTGTTTTTAATATTTTTTTCGATTCATTACTCTACATCAGCACAACGGGATTTTTTAGCAGCATCTTGTATTCAAGAAGAGTTGCGGGAAATGTTAGTGATGGATCAAAAATGGGTTAATTATCCAGATTATAGCAATCGAGAAGCGTGGAACAATTTATTGGGAAATCATAAAGTGAGTTTGATTGAAAAGGGAGAAGAATACCTAGATTACAAATGGCAAGTGGTTAGAGCAACCGATTATCTCGATTATTCCAGAACGGGTAATCGCAATACCATGCAAGATCCCTATTTTGATAATCAAGATGCGCTTAGTGCATTACTTCTAGCGGAATTGGCCGAAGGAAAAGGACGGTTTTTAGATCAGATCATTGATGGTGTATTTGTGAGTTGCGAGATGACCTCTTGGGTACTATCCGCACATTTCAAAATTTCGGCAAAAAAAATAAAAAATCACTTTCCTGATGTTAACGAAAACTTGATTGGCTTGTATTCTTCGCAAACCGGAGCTATGTTGTCATGGGCATATTATTTCTTGAATAAGGAGTTTGATAAAGTGAATCCACTTATTGCAGAGCGTATTCAGTTTGAAGTGAAAAAGCGTATTCTAGAACCTTATATGAATATGAATTATTGGTGGACAGCACTTCCGCCTTATGCCAAAAACAAACCAAAAGTAAACAACTGGAATCCGTGGTGTAATGCCAATGTATTGCAATGTTTTATGTTGATGGAAAACGATAAAGAGAAATTGGCTGAAGCTGTGTATCGTTCCATGCAATCTGTAGACATGTTTATTAATGAAGATAAAGATGGTGCCTGCGACGAAGGTCCAGGTTATTGGGGAGTTGCAGCAGGAAAAATGTTCGATTATTTAGACTTGTTGGAAAAATTGACCTCAGGAAAGGTTTCCATTTTTGACAAACCCGAAATAAAAGCGATGGCAGAATATGTTTACCGGGCCAATATAGGCAATGGATGGGTAGTTAATTTTGCCGATGCTTCAGCCAAGAGCAGTGGGAATCCTTATTTTATTTATGCCTTTGGAAAAGCAGTTACAAGTCAAGATATGATGAATTTTGCAGCTTATTTGAAAGAGGAAAACCCAGAAACTACAGTTGCTTATAAAAGAGATATTGATAGAACTTTAAGAAATGCAACCATATCAAAGGAACTCGAGCATACTGAGCCCGTTTTTAAAGTTCCTTCCTTTTCCTGGTATCCTAAGACCGAATATTGCTTTATGAGTAATCCTCAAGGGCTTTTTGTGGCAGCAAAGGGCGGTTATAACCTAGAAAATCATAATCACAATGACGTAGGGTCGTTTATGTTTTATGTTAATGCAACGCCTATATTTATCGATACAGGAGTGGGGTCTTACACGGCCAAAACATTTGGCCCTGATCGTTACAGTCTTTGGACCATGCAAAGCAACTATCACAATGTGCCGCTTATTAATGGCGTTGCACAAAGTCCAGGGGCAAAATTCAAAGCAACTAATTCAAGTTTTAATAAAAATAAAAAAACTTTTACTACAGATATCTCCAAGGCCTATCCAGAGCAAGCTGGGGTAAAATCATGGACGCGTAGCTATCAATTAAAGAAAGATGGATTGAGCATCAAGGAGAAGTTTTCGCTAACAAAAACAATAGAACCCAATCAGCTTAATTTTATGACTTGGGGAGAGGTGAATTTGGGAAAACCAGGTGAAATTCTGGTAACTGCCAGAAACGAAATTGTTAAGCTCCTTTACGACGAAAACCAGTTTGAAGCTACTACAGAACCAATAGCGCTTACAGAAAAGAAATTGTCAAAAGTCTGGGGAAATACCATTTATAGGCTCACGCTAAAAGCTAAATCTATGGATATGGTTGGAAAGTATGAATTTGTAATACTAAAAGTCTAAAAAAGAACAACTTGATTATGAAAAAAAGAATGCGTGTAGTCGTTTTATTGAGTATGAATTTATTGATATGTTTTACAACTCATGCTCAAAAGCACACTGTTAACGTAAAAGGAAGAGGTTTGAATCCAATGCCTGTATTAGATAATTGGGGTGGAAAAAGAGCTGGTGGCGCCCGTGTTTATGCCAATAATTATCATATTATGGAGGGAGGGAAACCTTTGGCAATAACCATGGGAGAATTCCATCCACAGCGTTACCCTCAAGAGGAATGGGAAAACGCACTGCTTGAAATAAAAGCTGGCGGTATTAATACGATCTCTTTTTACGTATTCTGGTCACTTATAGAAGCCTATCCAGGACAATTTAATTTTTCTGGGAATAACAATATTCGATATTTTATTGAATTATGTCAAAAACATGGTTTAAAGGCTATTCCTCGAATTGGACCTTACAATAATTCCGAATTTCTGATAGGAGGACTTCCACCTTGGATTTATGGAATGCCTTATAGAGAAAGAAGCAATGATCCAGGTTATTTGGCAGCTGTAAAAAATTATTATAGTGAATTATCCAAACAAATGAAAGGGTTGTACTGGCAACAAGGTGGACCAATTTATTATGTTCAACTTGAAAATGAATTAGGTCATGCTCCTGTTTCTTGGGAAACGTATTATAAAACTACTGCAAGTGATGAACATAGAGGTCCTAAAGATGGAGAAGAGTGGACCAAGCACTACTACAATTTGAGGGACATTGCTCAAGAAGTGGGTATAAATCCGTTGTATTTTTCAGCTACAGCATGGGGTAAACATCCTGGAGATTTTCCTGAAGGGTTTCTTCCTTTTTTTGGTGGTTATATGTATTTATTTCCTCCAGGTAAAAATAATAGTCGTATCACATCCTTTCGAACTTTTAAGCATGTTGGAAAAGTACCTGTAGGATTTTGTGAATTGGGAGCAGCAGGAACACCAACTCGATTAAATTTTTCCATTTTTCCACCAGCCATAAGTGCAGTTACCACTGCTACAACAGCTCTTGGAAGTATTGAGACACTTACATTAGGATATTACTTGTATCATGGAGGTAGTAATCCTGTAAGCGAGCGTTTTGGCTTTATGGGTAAAACGAACAATATGGCAATGATTTCTTATGATTTTAGAGCACCCATAAGTGAATTTGGACAACCTCGTCCTGCTTATTACATGCTTCGTCCAATTCACCAGTTTTTACTGAATTATTCAGAAGAATTAGCGAATACACAATTGGTACAGCAAGATATAGAAGAGAAAAACCTAGACCATGCTTGGATGAGATTAAGAGCCCGTGCAAATAATAATAGTGGTTTTTTAATTACCTCTTATTATGGAAACGTGAATCCCTTTAACGATACAGAAGTTAAAATGGAAGTAACTACGGATGATGGTAGTATTCATATTCCAAGTTCAGGCAAAATTTCCATTAAAAATGGTTATAACTGTATCTTTCCTTTTAACTTAACTCTTAAGAATGGTGTCAAACTTATTTCGGCAACAGCACAACCAACATCAATTTTAGAAACAAAAGGTGAATATTATCAGTTTTTTATTTCGCCTCACGATCAGTCAGCGGAGTTTGTTATTGCAACAAAAGAAGCTAAGCGTATTTCTTACAATGAGCAAAAGTTTAATGTGAATAAACCAAAGGCAACTATTAAAATAAGTCCTGATAAGAATAAAAAAATAAAAATTGTTTCAAAAAGTGGCAAAATTACCAATCTTGTCTTGCTGTCTAATGATGATGCAGAACATTCTATAGAAACAAATTTCAATGGGCAAAAGTATTTGCTCATTTCCAATCAAGATATCATTAGTACAAACTCTTCTATTTCGTTATCAAAGTGTAAAACAAATGACTTTTCTTTTTTATCATTTCCACAGATAAAAGGTGTTTCTATAAATGGGAAATCGCTTAAACCTAAAAAGAATGGCCTTTTTACGGAGTATAATACTTCGTTACCTAAAAAAGAAGTGGCTCTAGATATTGTTAAAATTAATGATGTGAAAACTTCTCTTTTCTTAAAGCCTGAAGTTTTTGAAGAATTAAATGATGTGTATATAAGTTTTAATTTTAGCGGAGATATCTGCCGACTTTTTGATTTGAAAGATGGTACTATGATTGGAGATGAATTTGGTGGTTTTTGGAGAATAGGTTTAAAACGTTTCAAAAATCAGTTGGCTAATGATGGGCTCATGTTACGAACAACTGCAGGTGCTAAAGTTAAAAATGTTGCAACAGATGATAATATGTTGCTTGATGAAGAAGTTACTGCAAAAAAGGATATAGTAAGTATTGGAGAAATATCTATAGAACCAGAATATAAAGTAACCTTTGAAATTAAAAACTAATTAAGTATTTATAATGAAAAAACGAATCACTCTTTTACTATTTAGTCTGTTGTTTATTGCAGTAAAAGCACAAAATACAAACAACAAGAAAATGAATATCGTGTTTATTCTGGCCGACGATTTGGGCTGGGCAGACGTAACACTTTATGGAAAAACCAAACTATACGAAACACCAAATTTAGAACGATTGGCTGCTCGTGGCGTAACTTTTACTCGGGCTTATGCTGCAAGTCCATTATGCTCGCCAACAAGAGCAAGTATTTTAACCGGGCAAACACCTGCACGTACAGGAATTACCTCACCAGATGCACATCAATCTAAAGTACAATTAAAAGCGTCGGTACCTCCAAAAGCCGCTCCAGATTCTAAAACAGTTGCTTGTAAACCTGCTACAAGATTAGATACTATTATTCCAACTTTAGGAAAATTATTAAAAGCAGATGGTTACAACACAGCACATTTTGGAAAGTGGCATTTAGGCAGAGAACCCTACACACCCATTCAACATGGATTTGATGTAGATATTCCGCATTGGGCTGGACCAGGACCAGCAGGTAGTTTTGTTGCACCTTGGAAATATTCAAATTTTAAAGCCAACTATAAAAACGAACATATTGAAGATAGAATGGCAGAGGAAGCTGTAAATTGGTTACGCTCACAAGATTTAAGTAAGCCTTTTTATATGAATTATTGGCAATTCTCGGTGCATGCTCCTTTTGATGCTAAAGAAAGTTTGATAAAGTATTACCAATCTAAAATCGATTTTACAGATTTACAACATTCGCCAACATACGCTGCTATGGTTCATTCCTTAGACCAAGCAGTTGGACGTTTGCTAGATGAAATAGATAGACTAGGAATTAGTGATAACACTGCCATTATTTTCTTTAGTGATAATGGGGGAAATATGTATAATGGAATTCGTGAAACAACACCATCTGGAGAAGAATTTATTACAGAACCCACAAGCAATCGTCCTTTACGAGGAGGTAAAGCCACCATTTACGAAGGTGGTACAAGAGTACCTTGTATTGTGGCATGGCCAAAAATTACACAAGCAGGAACAACATCAGATGTGATGATTCAATCAACAGATTTTTACCCAACAATATTGAATCAATTAGGAATCAAATTACCTAAAAAACACAAAATTGATGGTGTAGATATTACAAAAGCATTACAGGGCGAAAACCAAGATAGAGGACCAATCATTACCTATTTCCCTCATCAACCAAAAATACCAGATTGGTTGCCACCTTCGGTTTCTGTTCATGAGGGTGATTGGAAACTCATTAGAGTATTTTATAACGGAAAAGATTTTGCACACCAATATTTCTTATACAACTTAAAGCAAGATATTGGAGAAGTACATAATCTTGCAGGAAAATATCCAGAAAAAGTAAAACATTTAGATGCCATAATTGAAGCTCACCTTCAAGATACTAATGCGGTTTTACCAATTGCAAATCCTGCATTCGACCCAGAAAAATATCACCCAGAAGAAATAGGTATTCAAAAGGGAGGTTTGCGTGTGGCAAAAAGAATTGATAGGACTAAAAAATAGAAAATGCGTTCACTATTTTGTTTTCAGATAATTATGTTTTTTGGTTTAGGTATGCCACAGTCGCATGCCCAATCCAATCGCGATACCATTTACCCTATTTTTCAATTTCCAAAACACAAAATGCCGCGAATAGATGGCGACTTTTCCGATTGGAACTTGGTTCCAGAAACGTATGCCATAGGTTTAGACCAAATGAAAGAATCTATTAATGGTATTGGCTTTAATCTTGATGCAAACGATTTGGATATCAGTGTTAAAGTGGGATGGGTAAAAGACCTGAACCGATTATATTTTTACGTTGAGGTTTTTGATGATTTCTGGGAATTTGAACAACTCGATATTAAACAAGATATTTTTGAATTGGTAGTTGATGCCGATGTTTCTGGTGGTAATTTCATAAAAAAATGGAACGCAAACAAAAAACATATTCCTATTGAAGAATTACATTTTAGAGGTCATGGGGCGCATGCACAGAACTATCACGTTTTTATGCCTGCCGTAAATAAGGACTGGGCCATGGTTTGGGGTAATACGCCTTGGATTAAAGACTTCCCTTATGCCAATGCGGCCTATCAATATAATTTAGAACAAGGAAAATCCGGAACACTTAAAATGGAATTTTGGATTACGCCATTCGATTATGCCGCTATTGAAGGTATCGACCGTTCTGCCGTTTCAAAACTAAAAGAAAATGAAATTATTGCTTTATCATGGTGTGTTTTGGATTATGATGACGAAAATAAGGAAAGAAAGGATTTTATAAACCTAGCGCATAATATTAAAATGATTCATGATGGCGATTTTTTGAATGCTTTTAGGTTGATGCCATTGATTAGGGAATTAGCTCAAGAACTTCAAGCCAATTGGTCTTTTGTTGAGGTAGATAGAGATAGACGAGTTTTCGCTTTTAAAGATGAATCGGTGGGCAACGTTGAAAAGTGGACATGGGATTTTGGGGATGGAACTACATCTAGTGAACAAAATCCGGTGCATCAATACAATATAGGAGACCATTGGACGGTGGTGCTTACTGTTGAAAATAAAGATGGCAAATCCATACGCTCTAAAGTTTGGGATGTGGTTACAAAATAGTTGGAATTACTTTTATGACGATTAATTTAAGAGTATACCTTGTGTTTCTATCGCTTGTGGCATTTGTCACATCTAATTTGGCTCAAAACAATACCGCTCGAATAGATGCGCATATTCATTTGTATGATACCAATCGAGATAGTAGTTATGCCTTTTTAAATAAACAAAATAAAGATACCAACCCAGAGTTGTTTCGTCCGCATTTACAGGAGGCATTTTTAAATGTGGCTACTGCATCTGGATTTAATTATGCTTATGTGGTTGAGGCAAGTACGAGAAGAGAAGATAACTTTTGGTTGTCTAAAATAGCAGATACATCAAAGCACATACTTGGTTTTACAGTAAATTTGAATCCTTTAGATGCCAATTTTGAAAAAGACTTGGATGCCTTAAAAAAAAATTCGAAGTTTCGAGGGGTTCGTCCGCGAATAAAAGGATTGAACTTGTCTGAACCTGAAGTTATAAGGAAACTAATAGCCATAGATAAACGCAATCTAGTTCTCGAGGTGAATAGCCTAAAAGATGTAAATACTATAGCCACGGAATACCCAAATATGTATATTGTAGTCAATCATTTTGGTGGCGGTAAATTAAAGGAAGGTGTATTAGTAAATGAAGAGAATTATAAACAATCACTTCAAGAAATTGCTGCTCATCCAAATGTATATATAAAGATTTCAGCACTGCATACGCTTTCAGGAAAAAAAAATTGCACCTAGAACATTAAAGTATTACAAACCATTACTAGATGCCGCAGTTGATGCTTTTGGTTCAGATAGAGTAATTTTTGGTAGTAACTGGCCTTTATCTGGTTTGCGAGGAACCTACAATAATGCAGTTCAAATTCTAGAAGACTATTGTAAAACTCTAAATGATTTGAGCGAAGAGCAACTATTTTTCAAAAATTTTTACAACATAAATCAATAAAAACGGAATAAAAAATAAAATTTATAATAATCATTGAATACAAATAAAATGAAGAAACTAATTATTTTGTTAATGGTTTTAGTAGGATTGAGCTCCTGTAAAAATCAAGATTTTGATATCGATGCAACCTTAGAAAAAGCAGAAAAACAATTTTCGGTGCTATTAGATTCATCCTATGCCGAAAATAAAATACCAAGAAGTTTAGATGAACACGGAAATATAGATTGGGCAAAACGAAAAATGGATTGGACGCAAGGATTTTTTCCTGGTTCTTGTTGGAAATTATACGAGCATACACAAGATGCAAAATGGAAAGAAGGCGCACACCATTTTCAAAACCTCTTCATCGATGCTAAAGATATTAACACAACCCACGATTTGGGCTTTATGTTTTACTGTTCTTTTGGTGAAGGTTATGAGTTAACCAAAAATGAAGACTATAAACAAGTAGTTATTGATGCTTCAGAATCGTTAATTTCTCGCTATGATTCTATAGTGGGTTGTATTAAAAGTTGGGATTTTGGTAAAGATAGATGGACGTTTCCTGTAATTATAGACAACATGTTGAATTTAGAAATGCTGTTTGAAGCTTCTATTCTAACAGGAGATGATAAGTATAAAAACATAGCAATAAACCATGCGAATACAACACTAAAAAATCATTTTAGAGCGGATTACAGTACTTGGCACGTTGTAGATTACAATCCAGAAGACGGGTCTGTATTTAAAAAATTAACACATCAAGGTTTACATAATGAAAGTAGTTGGGCAAGAGGGCAGTCTTGGGCATTGTATGGTTATACCATGTGCTATCGCTACACAAAAGACCCTAAATATTTAGAGCAAGCCAACAATATTGCTGCATTCATTAAAGCAAATTTACCAGAAGATTTTGTGCCAATTTGGGATTTTGATGTAAAAGACAAACCCATTATGCACAAAGACGCCTCTGCTGCAGCGGTTTATGCTTCTGCATATTTAGAACTGTACACCTATACCAAAAACACAGTTTATAAAGAGTTGGCAGAAAATATTTTAAAGTCTTTAAGCTCTGATAAATACTTTTCTGAATTTGGTAAAAATGGCGGATTTATATTAGAGCATAGCGTTGGTAATTTTCCTAGAAATGGTGAGATTGATGTACCTATCAATTATGCAGATTACTATTATTTGGAAGCACTTTTGCGTTTAAAACATATTAATGAAGAATAAAATTGAAGGTATTAAAGTATTAAAGAACTATCAATTTTTAAATATGGTAGTACATCAAATCTATGAGAATTAACATCATATGCATAATACTTTTGCAATGTCTGCTGTTGGGCTGTAATGAAATATCCAAAAATACAGTTCAAGTTCCAGAGCAGTTGCGAGTTTCTGAGGGATTCCAAAATCCTTTAGGTTTTTATGATGCTACACCTTCATTTTCTTGGAAATTATCACAAACTGTTAAAAAACAGACAGCATACACAATTGTTGTAGCTTCAAATCCTGATTTGTTACCAAATCAACTAGATATTTGGAATTCAGGTAAGGTTACCTCAAATCAATCTACTTTTGTAAAATATGAGGGAAAACCATTAAAATCAAGACAAAATGTTTTTTGGCAAGTTCAATATTGGGATGAGAATAATACCCCATCAAATTGGAGTGAAACAGCCCAAATTGAAATGGGGTTACTGTCCAATTCTGAATGGAAAGCCAAATGGATAAAAATTCCAGACCCAAAACAATGGGAAACTACTCAATATGGTACACGATTATTTAGACCACAATATCTAAGAAACGATTTTAAATCAGATACAGATGTAAAAAAAGCACGATTGTATATTACTTCAAAAGGTGTGTTTCAAGCATACATTAATGGGCGAAAAATTGGAAATGATGTGTTAACTCCAGGTTGGACACCTTACCATAAACGCATTGAAACACTAACCTATGATGTTACTGAAAATTTACAGAACGATAAAAACACCATAGGGATTATCCTCGCTGAAGGATGGCATTCAGGGAGATTTGGACCTAGAAGACGATGGGATACTGTAGTTGCACCACCTCAAGTGATTTGCCAGTTAGAAATTGAGGATATCAAAGGCAAGGTAAAGACCATTATTTCTGATGATAATTGGAAAGCCACTAGAAAAGGCCCAATTAGAACATCAGGATTGTATGATGGCGAAGTATATGATGCGAATTTTGAAATGCCAAATTGGAGTCAACCTAATTTTGATGATAGTACCTGGGAAACTGTTGAAACCGAAGACATCAATCCGAAAACCCAACTATTTCCTAAAAAGCACGCTACTTTAAAAAATAAAATGACGTTACAACCTATTGAATTGATTCAAACAGAAGACAATTCAGTTTTATTCGATTTTGGACAAAATATGGTAGGCGTAGTTCGTTTAAATCTTCCAGTTAAAAAAGGAGATACTATCAAACTTCGGCATGGTGAAATGTTGGATTCAAAAGGTGCATTATTTACTAAGAACTTAGGTTCTGCAAAATCTATAGACTATTACATCGCAAAAGAAAATAAAGTAGTTACTTGGCAACCAACATTTACATTTCACGGATTTCGTTATGTAGAGTTAAGTGGATTTAATTCAGCTTTCAAACCAGAAAAATCTTGGGTAAAAGGATTGGTTCAGTATTCAGATTTTGAAATGCAAGGTGAATTCAACTCTTCACACCCTAAACTCAATCAACTGCATAGCAACATCCAGTGGGGATTACGAGGCAATTTTTTTGATGTGCCTTTAGACTGCCCACAACGTAGTGAACGTTTGGGTTGGACAGGTGATGCTCAAGTGTTTATACCAACTTCACTTTATTTATCAGACACACATGCGTTTTGGGCAGCTTGGTTAACAAGTATGCGAGAAGAGCAATTTTCCAATGGAGGTATTCCTGTTGTTGTTCCAAATTTTACAGGGAATTTTGCACAAGCAGGTTGGTCTGATGCCTGTACCATTGTGCCTTGGGAATTGTATTTTAGAACAGGCGATGCTGGTGTTTTGGAAGACAATTATACTATGATGAAACGTTGGTGTGCCTATCATACTTCCGAAGCAACAAATCACATCAGCCATATGTCTACTGTAGGCGACTGGTTGCAACCCTATTCCCAACAAAAAGATGACAGAAGAGGCGATACTCCAAACACACTAATTTCTACGGCATTTTACGCGCAGTCAGTTAAATTGACAATGAAAGCTGCTGAGATTCTTGGTTTCAAAGAAGATAAAAAGTATTATGAGCAACTTTTAGACTCAATTTCAAAAGCTTTTGAAAACGAATATTTCAATGATGAAGGTCAAATAAAACAACCTTATACACCAACACAAACAGGTTACTTACTCGCTCTAGGGTTTGATATTTTATCACAAGAAACAACAGATAAGGCTATTCATTATTTGCTTAAAGAATTTGAAAATACCGATAATCATCTAAGAACAGGATTTATTGGCACTCCATTACTGGCACCAGTTTTAGATAAAACTGGTCATGCCGATAAATTGTTTGAAATTTTATTCAAGGAAACCTATCCTTCGTGGTTTTATAGCATCAATCAGGGAGCCACCACCATGTGGGAACGTTGGGATGGTTACACGCACGATAAAGGTTTTGCAGATAGGGCATTATCGTTTAATCATTACGCTTATGGAGCAATTGGACAATGGATGTACGAGCGCATTGCAGGAATTGCACCTTTAGAAGCAGGCTATCAGAAGATTTTATTTGCGCCTATGCCTCACTTAAAATTGAATGAGGCTTCAGGGAGTTATGAATCTCAATATGGAAGAATTACGGCGTCGTGGAAATTTATGGATAATGATTTTATCTACAATATTAGTATTCCGCCCAACACGTCAGCAAAGGTTGTACTTCCGTTTTTTAGTGATACAGCAAATTTGACTGTAAATGGTCAAGCTCCTGCATTGACTAAAGAAAAAAATACTGTAGTTATCGATGATTTAATCAATGGAGACTATAAAATTATATATAAAAACACGAGATAGATATGAAATATAAACTGAATTTAGTTTTAATAATATGCTGGTTTGTTTTTGGTGTAACACTTTCGTTTGCACAGGAAAATAAACTTAATGATTTAGAACAAAACTTTAAAAATCCACCAGCTTCGGTTAAACCACGTACTTGGATGCATGCCATTGATGGTAATATGAGTAAAGAAGGATTGACCAAAGACTTAGAGGCGATGCAACGTGTGGGTATTGGAGGTGTTTTATTATTCAATATCGACCAAAAAATTCCAGATGGAAAAATAAAATATGGCTCACCTGAACATCACGAAATGTTAAAACATGCAGCAGCAGAATGTGAGCGTTTGGGCCTAAGTTTTGGAGTGCATAATTGCGATGGTTGGTCTTCCAGTGGTGGTCCATGGATTACTCCAGAACAAAGTATGAAAATGCTGGTTTGGAGTGAACTTCAAGTACAAGGAGGTCAGTTAAACGTAAAATTACCACAACCCACAAAAAGGGAAGACTATTACAAAGATGTAGCTGTTTTAGCTTATCCTTCACTACCTTCAGAATTAGATGATGCTTCCAACAAGCCTATCATTACCTCATCAGAATTAAATGTAAAAACAGATGGTTTAGTTGATAAATTACTTGATGGTAGGTTAGTATTTCCTAAAAAGAAGAATGCACTTCCTTGGTTACAGTATGAGTACCCTGAAGAAAAGACGATACAGTCTATCTTAATTGTTTGTAATCAACGCGACCCAATTGCTACACTGCAAGTATCTAATGATGGGATTAACTTTACAGCGGTTCGAGAACTTTATACAGTACGAACGGGAAAAAGGGAGTGGACTATTAATGATAGCTTTGAGGCTGTAACGTCAAAGTACTTTAGAATAACGTTTGACCAAACAATGTCTTTGCAAGAAGCACGTTTATCCAATACGCAAAGCATTCATAATGTCATGGGACGTATTAGTATGGGGCGCACAGAAGACTCGAATTTGACACCCATTGGACAACCAGAAAAGTCTATGGTTATTGATAAAGGCAGTATCATAAACTTAACGTCACACCTAAAACCTGATGGTTCATTGCAAGCAAAATTACCAAAAGGTGACTGGACGATAATGCGTTTTGGTTATACATCTACAGGAGCGTTTAACAATCCTGCCTCAGATGTTGGTAGAGGTTTAGAATGTGATAAATTTAGCAAACCCGCTTTTAAAACTCATTACGATGCTTTTGTTAAAAAAGTAATTGAGAACACCAAAAAAATAGCACCGAATGCGATGCAATATGCAGAGATAGACAGCTATGAAATGGGAGGACAAAATTGGACCGATAATTATGAGAACTTGTTTCAGAAAAAATATGGGTATAATTTAATAGATGTATTGCCACTTTATGCAGGACGTTTTGTGGAAAGTCATGAGGTTTCTGATGCTATACTTTGGGATGTGCGTCAATTTAACTGTCATTTAATGGCAGAGAATTACTTTGGTTATTTTGCGGAGTTGTGTAAACAAGATGGTATTAAAAGTTATATAGAACCTTATGGTTTTGGACCACTCAATGATTTAGATGTTGGTGCCAAAGCCGATATTAATATGGGCGAATTTTGGATGGGTCGTGAAATGACCATGGTTCAATCTGCGGTATCTGCATCGCATATTTATGGTAAAAATGTGACCTCAGCAGAATCCTTTACATCAAATCCCCAAATTAACTGGAAAGGGCATCCTGCACTAGCAAAAACTTCGGGTGATTTAGCCTGGGTATATGGTATCAACGAATTTATGTTTCATCGTTTTACACATCAAGCCAATCCAAATGTTGCTCCTGGAATGACTATGGGTAGATGGGGTTTTCATTTTGACCGAGTTCAGCCTTGGTGGGATAATGCAGGACAAGCTTGGTTTACTTACATGATGCGTGGTCAGTACTTGTTACGTCAAGGAGTTCCTGTATCCGACTTTTTAGTGTTTATTGGCGATGGTTCTCCAAATTCGGTGTATTTACGTAAAGATTTTGAACCAGCAATTCCAGTAGGCACAAACTTTGATTGTACCAATGGAGACGTGCTTTTCAATCGTATAAAGATTAAAAACAAAACCTTAGTACTTCCAGAAGGGACAACCTATAAATCGTTGGTACTCAAAAATTCTAAAAAATTAAGTCTGTCGAGTTTAAAACGGATTTATGAAATCGCAAAAGCAGGAGTTCCTGTAATTGGCGAGTTACCTGAGCAAGTAGCAGGCTACTTGAACACAACTGAAGAAAAAGCTGAGTTTTCAAAAACTGTAGCAGCTTTAAAAGCCTTACCAAATGTATATGAGGGTTTTGCGTGGAAAAAAATGATGAATAAAGAAAAGATTGTCAGTGATTTTACTGTTGAAGGTCGAGATGATATACCATTTATTCATCGAAAAGAAGAGAAGATGGATATGTACTTTTTCTTCAACCCAGATGACTCTAGGCAACTGTTTGAATGTAACTTTAATGTTGATGGAAAAATTCCAGAGCTATGGAATCTGATGAATGGTGAAATTATAAAAACGGCTCAGTTTAAACATCAAGACGGTAAAACCAAAGTTTGGGTTCATTTGGAGGCTGAAGAATCTGTCTTTGTGGTATTTAAAGAGGCATCAGTAGGTGTACCTACAATTACAGATATTGATAAAATTTCTTCGGCATCTTATGTTTTAACTTCCACTAATGCATTGCAAGAAGAAAAATCAGCAGAAACCATCGACCTAACTTTTAAAGATGAATGGAATGTTACTTTTCCTAACTTAAATTCCGAAGTAAAAAGTTTTAAATTCCCAGAATTGATAGATTTATCAAAACATGATGTTGAAGACATAAAATATTACTCTGGAACTGCTGTTTATGAAAATGAATTTATAATTAGTAGAAAACAACGGATAAAAAACACAATGTATATCTTAGATTTAGGTGAAGTAGCTATAGCAGGAAAAGTTACTGTAAATGGTACTGACTTAGGAGTAGTTTGGAAAGCACCTTTTGAAATAGATATTACTTCGGTATTGAAAAAAGGTATCAATACCATAAAAGTAGAAGTGAGCAACCAGTGGACAAATCGTCTTATTGGTGATGAGCAATACCCAAACGAAACTGGATTTGACCGAAAAGCTGAGGTGATGCCAGAGTGGTTTTTAAACAACGAGCCAGCGCCTTTAGAAAAGCGTTCTACGTTTACAATTACAAATTTTTACGGACGTGATAAAACCTTACTATCAGCAGGTTTAATCGGACCAATCGCAATAAAAACAACCAAGAAAACAATCATAAAATAGTTTTAACTAAACCTATTGAAACAGACACTATAAAACTAACTTTACTCATGAAAAAAATGGCAACTTATAAACCAAAATTATTGCTGCTTCTAGTATTTGTTCTACTATGTTCATGTAATGAATCAAAGAGTCAACAAATTTCAGAACAGAAATTCGAAGTCATCAAATCGGATTTTGTTACACCTTCTGAAGACAACACCATTTGGTGTTATTGGTACTGGATTAACGATGATATCTCAAAAGATGGAATTACCAAGGATTTGTTGGCGATGAAAAAAGCAGGAATTGGTGGTGCTTTAATCGGTAATATCAATCCAGCTCGTAAAGATGGAAAAGTGCCAATGTTGAGTGAAGAATGGTGGAGCCATATGGTACACGCTGTTGTAGAGGGCAAACGTATTGGTGTAGATATTGGTATTTTCAATTGTCCTGGTTGGAGTCAAAGTGGTGGGCCTTGGGTAGATTATACCAAGGCGATGCGTTATTTAACCTTTAGCGAAACCAAGGTTGAAGGTGGTAAAACACTAAGCTTACATTTGAAAAAGCCAAAAGAAAAGTTTCAAGATACGCATACTTTCGCTTTCAAATCTTCAGATGTTGAAAAACGAAGCACACAATTTATTCCTACAAAAATTACTGCTAACTGGAATGATGTTGATGTAAGCGTTTTGTCTGATGGCAACAAGGAAGCAAATACCAGCTTTAAACCAAAAAAGGGAAAACCTTTAGAAATTAGTTTTGACCTTGCTGAATCGATTACAGCACATTCTATAACTATCATCCCAAGTAGGGCCTTTAAGTGTAATATGAGTTTGTTTGCAGTGGTAAATGGTCAGGAAGAACTTATCAAAGAATTTCAGTTCGACCGTTTTCGTATTACACCAAATGTAGCATCTATAGAAACAGGGGATTTCGCAACGGTTTTACCAGGAACAAAAACCGATAAATTCATTCTAAAATGCACCAATTTTAGAGATAGGAGAGGTGGATATGGCTTTGCTGAAATCAACATCTCTGAAGCTCCTGTATTGGATAAATACATAGAGAAGCAACTGGGTAAAATGCATTCCACACCAAAACCTGATTGGGATACCTATATTTTTGGAAGACAAGAAGAATTAAAAGACAAGAGTTTTACAGTTAACCCAGATGAGGTTATCGATTTGAGTGACAAATTAGATGAAAATGGCGTTCTTAATTGGGATGCACCAGAGGGTAATTGGACGATTATGCGAATGGGAATGACACCTACAGGCACAAAAAATGCACCAGCTGCTCCTCAGGGTGTAGGTTATGAAATTGATAAAATGAATAGTGGTTTGGCACAATATCATTTCGACAACTTTGTAGGTGAATTTTTAAAACGTATTCCCGAAGAAAGCAAATCTGCATTTAAATATGTTGTAGCAGATAGTTACGAGCAAGGTTCTCAAAACTGGACAGATGGTTATGAAGTGAAGTTCAAAGAAAAATACGGATACGACCCTGTCCCTTTTTTACCAGTGCTTTCTGGTAGAATTGTTGGAAGTGTAGAATTATCCGAACGCTTTCTCTGGGATTTACGACGTTCTATTGCAGATGATGTAGCCTACGAATATGTAGGAGGTTTGAAGAAAGCAAGTAACAAACATAATTTAAAAACTTGGTTAGAAAATTATGGACATTGGGGTTTTCCTAGTGAATTTATGATGTATGGTGGCCAGTCGGATTTAATTGCTGGCGAGTTTTGGAATGAAGGAACATTGGGTAATATCGAATGTAAAGCATCCTCATCTACAGCACATACATATGGTAAACCCATTACTTCTGCGGAAGCATTTACTTCATCAAGAAGAGCCTATTTAAGACATCCTGCAATGCTTAAAAAACGTGGTGATTGGGCATTAACTGAGGGTATCAATCATTTTGTATTGCATTTGTATATTCAACAACCAGATGATAATAGAAAACCGGGAATGAATGCTTGGTTTGGAACAGAATTCAATCGTCACAACACTTGGTTTAGTCAAGCAGATAGCTATTTTGATTATTTACGTCGTTGTCAACATCTCTTGCAACAAGGTAAATACGTGGCTGATGTTTGTTATTTTATTGGGGAAGATGCGCCTATTATGACAGGAGGTAGAATCCCAGAAATTCCAAAAGGGTATTCTTATGATTATATCAACGCAGAAGTAATTGTAGACAGACTTTCTGTTAAAGATGGTCGATTTGTATTGCCAGATGGTATGTCTTATAAAGTAATGGTATTGCCACCTTTTAAAACGATGCGTCCAGAACTATTGACCAAATTGGAACAATTAGTTGCACAAGGAGGAACAATTCTAGGGCCAAAACCAGAGAAATCACCAAGTTTAGAAAATTTTCCAGCTTGCGATACTCAAGTGAAAGATTTGGCAAATAAAATGTGGAATGCAACTTATGTTAACGGCAAAATGAAAGCAATCTATGGAAAAGGGAAGATTTGGGATGGTTACGAATTATCAGAAGTTTTTGATGAAATAAACCTAGCAAAAGACATTAATGTTGATGCAGAAGCACCTATTTTATGGACGCATCGTAAATCAGCAGAAATGGATATTTATTTCATATCAAATCAAAGTGATAAAAAGCTAAACATAGCTCCAGTTTTTAGAACCGATAAAAGTTTAAAACCACAATTGTGGAATGCCTTAACTGGAGAAATTAGAGATTTACCAGAATATGAAATAACTCCAACAGGAATTAAAGTGCCACTGCAATTTGAAGGCGCACAAAGCTGGTTTATTATTTTTAATAAAGAAGCCAAAACTGATAACGCAACTAATTTTCCAGAATACAAGCCGCTAGTAACTTTAGATAAAGATTTTAAAGTCGATTTTCAAAATAAAGAGATTGGACCAAAAGAAACACTTGTGTTTAACAAACTACAAGACTGGTCAACTTCAGAAAATGAACAAATAAAATTCTATTCGGGTACAGCAACATATAGCAAAACCTTTACAATTGACGAACTTCCTGAGCATCAAGAAATGTATATTGACTTAGGAAACGTATCAGTAATGGCGAGAGTAAAATTAAATGGAAAAGACGTTGGAGGTGTTTGGATAGCTCCTTACCGATTAAACATTTCAGAAGCTATCAAAAAAGGGGAAAACATACTAGAAATAGAAGTAGTAGACTTATGGCGTAATCAATTGATAAGAGATAAATCTCGTGCTGAAGATGAAAAATACACTTGGATAGTTATCGATAAAATCACACCAAAATCGCCTTTACAACAATCAGGGTTAATTGGGCCAGTTAAAATAAAAGTTGCAGAGTATTAATTCAAATTAAAAGTAATCAATGAAAATTAAAATTATAAATCAAATTACGCTTTGTCTGGCATTAATGTTTATGATACTAGGCTGTAAGACAAAGCAAGTAGATAAAAATCAAAAACAACAAGCACAAGAAGTAGTTAAAAAACCAAACATCATTTTTATTTTGGCAGACGATTTAGGATATGGCGATGTGGGCTTTAATGGACAGGATAAAATTAAAACTCCTAATATTGATAAGCTAGCTGCAAACGGAATGGTTTTCACCAATCACTACACAGGGTCTTCAGTTTGTGGGCCTTCACGTGCAGTGCTAATGACAGGAAAGCATACAGGACACAGTACAGTAAGAGGTAACCCAAGATGGACAGCTAGTGGTACCCCTGTAGATATCAATGCAGAGGATGTTACTGTGGCAGAAGAATTGAAACGCGCAGGGTATACCACAGGAATTGTGGGAAAATGGGGCTTGGCAGAAAATTTAACCGATGGTGTACCAAATAAACAAGGATTTGATTATTTCTACGGATTCAATCAGCATTCACCAGCTCATCATTATTATCCGAAAACTATCTTTGAAAATGAGACGCGATTACCTTTAAAAGGAAACGATCCTAAAACCAAGAAAGGGCAGCACATTCATTATTTAATCACTGAAAAAGCAACAGACTTTATCGATAAAAATCATAAAGAACCTTTCTTTTTGTATTTGTCTTATACCATTCCTCATTTTGAATTAACCATCCTTGAAAAAGAAAAAGAGCAATACAAGAATTTAGGTTGGCCAAAACGAAAAATGAAACCAGGGCATTATCGTCATGATGAAGATGGACATATTACCTATGCAGCAATGGTTTCTACCATGGATAGAGATATTGGAAATCTTGTAGAACAGTTGGAAAATCTGGGTGTCGCAGACAATACTTTAATCGTTTTTACTAGTGACAATGGACACGAATACGACGATTTAAAAAATGAATTTTTCAACAGTAATGGTGATTTTCAAGGACACAAACGCGATTTATACGAAGGTGGAATTCATACCCCTTTTGTAGCCTATTGGCCTAATAAAATTAAAGCAGGTTCAACAACCAATCATATCTCTGCTTTTTGGGACTTTTTACCTACAGCATGCGAGTTGGCGGGTATACAACCTTCGGATAAAATTGATGGTGTTTCGTATGCACCAACACTTTTAGGAAATGAACATCAGCAAAAAAATCACGAATATTTGTATTGGGAATTTAATGAGAGAAGAGGCCCAATTCAAGCCGTTAGAAAAGACAATTGGAAAGCAGTGAAATTTGACAAAAAACCTGTTGAGCTTTACGATTTAAATAAAGACATAAGCGAGCAAAATAATATTGCAGAACAGCATCCTGAAAAAGCTAAAGAACTATTATATTTAATCAATAATTCTAGAACAGAACATCTAGAGTTTCCTTTGATAAAAAAGACGCTTAAAAAATAATCATTTGCATCACCTAAATATGAGAATACATCTAATACTATTCACTCTTTTGAGTACCTTGATTAGCTCTTGTAATAGCAAATCAAATCGAAAGCAAAATACCAAACCCAATATCGTTATCATTAATGTAGATGATATGGGTTGGCGAGATGTAGGTTTTATGGGAAGTGAGTATTACGAAACACCAAATATTGATGCGCTTTCTGCTCAAGGTATGGTATTTACAAATGGCTATGCGGCATCAGCAAATTGTGCCCCAAGTAGAGCCTGTTTAATGACGGGGTTATGGACGCCACGTCATGGAATTTACACGGTTAATTCTTCTGAGAGAGGACAATCAAAAGACAGAAAACTTATTCCAACACCAAATACAACCATATTAGCACCAACTCATGCAATCATTCCTAAGGTTTTAAAAAAGAATGGTTATAAAACCTGTCATGCAGGGAAATGGCACTTGAGTCACGACCCCTTAGAATATGGGTTTGATGTGAATATTGGAGGAAGTCATGCAGGAGCTCCAAGAAGCTATAATCCTCCCTACAAAAATGTAAAACTGGAGAAAGGAAAAAGTGAATATCTAACCGATTTGGTAATGGAAAACGCTATAAAATTTGTGGATACTATTTCGTCTCCATTCTTTTTGTACTATTCACCTTATGCAGTCCACACCCCCATAATGCCAGTAGATAGTTTATTACCTAAATACAAAAAAAAGACACCTTGGAATGGTCAAGGAAATGTCCCATATGCCACTATGGTCGATAATTTAGATAGAAATATTGGGTTGCTCATTAAAACATTAAAGAACAAAAATCTTTTTGATAATACGTTAATTGTTTTTACCTCAGATAATGGTGGTTTGTATGGTATCACCAAACAAAAACCGTTACGAGCTGGAAAGGGGAGCTACTACGAAGGTGGTATTAGAGAGCCGTTTTTCTTTGTGTTAAACGATAGAATTAAACCAAATGTTAAGAGTGAAGTGCCCATATCTAACATAGATATATTTCCAACAATTTTGAAATATGCTGGAGTGAAAAATTCTAGTTTAGCTTTAGATGGTAATAATCTATCTTCAATTTTAGAAGGAAATGAAGACAAATTAGAACGTTCCTTATTTTGGCATTTTCCCATTTACTTGCAAGCCTATAACAAAAATGAGAATGAGAACAGAGATCCATTGTTTCGAACGCGTCCTGGTTCTGTAATACGAAAAGGCGATTGGAAATTACATTATTATTTTGAAGACGATGGTATAGAATTGTACAACTTAGCTGAAGATATTGGAGAATTAAATAATTTGGCATCTGCAAAACCAACTAAAAAAGAAGAATTATTAAGCGATTTAAAAAGCTGGTGGAAAACAACCAATGCTCCAATACCTATTGAATTAAATCCAGAGTATATCAACGAAAAATAACCCTATTTAAAATTTAACTGAAAAATGAAGTTTTTATCAAACTATAACACACGTATTTTATCAATTATTTTGATGATATTACCATCAATAATTACCGCACAAAAATTAACCTATAAAGACGCTTCTCTACCAATTGAAGAAAGAGTAAGTGATTTATTGAGTAGAATGACCGTTGAAGAAAAAGTTGGTCAAATGTTAATGTTTGGAGCTCATAGGATTACAAAAAAAGGTGCAGATGGAGCCTTGGTTATAACCCAATGGGGTAAACCACATTTATCAAACAGTTTAGGTGGTATAAAATTTCCTTTTCAAGAAGAATCTCCTGAAGAATCTGCAAGACTAAATAATGAACTTCAAAAAAAGATTATAGAATCAAATCGATTTGGAATTCCTACGTTATTTGTTGGAGAAGCCTATAATGGTGTAGATGCTAAAGGATGTACTGTTTTTGGTCGCCCACTTAATTTAGCAACTTCTTGGAATTTAGAACTTACGCATGATGTTTGGAGTGTTATTGGGCGCGAATCTCGTTTAAGAGGTTGGCATATGGTACATTCACCAGTTGGAGATATTGCCAGAGACCCTCGTTTTGGAAGAATGAGTGAAGGTTATGGAGAAGATACTTATTTAACTACAGAAATGTTAGTCGCAGCAGTAAAAGGTGTGCAGGGTAGTTATGATAAAAGCGCTCCTAATACGACACATATTGGCGCCGTTGTGAAGCATTTTGCTGGGTATAGCCAAGTGGTTGGTGGTCGTAATTTTGCTGCTGTAGAGGTTTCTCCTCGTGTTTTACGAGATGAATTATTACCTCCTTTTAAAGCGGCAGTTCAAAGAGGGCATGCTTTAGCCATAATGCCATCTCATGGAGATATTAATGGAGTAGCAAGTCATGGAAATCCATGGTTATTAACAGAATTGTTACGTAATCAGTGGGGTTTTAATGGTTATGTGGTATCTGATGCTTATGATGTTGGACGTTTAAATTTTTTAATGAAAGTAGCAGAAAATAAGGAAGAAGCTGTAAAACTTGGTTTAAAAGCTGGAGTGGATTTAGATTTATATAGTGAAGACGTTTATGTACTTCTTCCAGAAATGGTAAAAAAGGATCCAAGTTTACTGCCTTACATTGATAGAGCAGCAGCAAGCATGTTACGCACAAAATTTATTTTAGGACTTTTTGAAAATCCATATATAGATGCTAATGAAACAAAGAAAGAAGTGCGTTCTAAAGCTAACCTTTCGCTAGCAAAAAAGATGGATGAAGAGTCTTTAATTTTATTAAAAAATGAGAATGATATATTACCTCTAAGTAAAAAAACACCTCGTAAAATAGCTTTAATTGGTCCTCTTTTAGGTGAAGAAACAGTAAATACTTTTAATAAAATAGCCGGTAAAAAAGTTTCTTTTGTTGCAGAAAAAGGATATGAATTAACAAACAGAAATACGAAACATCCTGAGTTAACACCAAGAAATGACAAAGCTCTTGATAAAATGGTAAATCTTGCTAAAGATGCTGATCTTTCCATACTTTTTGTTGGAGGAGATCGTTTTACAGCCCAAGAAGCAACCTTTTTTAAATGGGTTATTGGAGATCGTGCCACAATTGAACCTGTTGGGGAACAAAATGAGTTAATTCAAAGAGTAAAAGCTTTAGGCAAACCTGTTATTGTGGTGTTAAAACACCGAAGAACGTTGGCATTTAACATTATAAATGAAAATGCTGATGCTGTTTTAGATTGTTGGGAAATGACAGAATTTGGCGATGAGTTAATCGCAAAAGCATTGTTTGGAGAGTTTTCTCCTTCAGGGAAATTACCTGTAACGGTGCCACGTACAATTGGTCAAATTCCTTACCATTATAGTATGAAAGAAATTAGTTTCTTTAAAGATTATTTATTTTTAGAATCTGGACCATTATATCCTTTTGGTTTTGGATTGAGTTATACCAAGTTCGCATATTCGGAGCCTAAATTATCAAGCGATGTTTTAGAAAGAGATGGAATCATAAAAGTAAGTGTAAATGTTACCAATACCGGAAAAGTTACGGCTAAAGAAGTGGTGCAAATGTATATTAAAGATATGTTTGGTTCGGTATTGAGACCTGATAAAGAGCTAAAAGGTTTTGAAAAAATTGAATTAAAACCAAATGAAACAAAAACGGTTGAGTTTACAATTAGACCAGAAATGTTAGTTTTTACAGGAATAGAAATGAAACCTGTTTTAGAGGCTGGAGATTATGAAGTTATGATTGGTACGTCTTCTCAAGAATATAAGAAAACATCATTTCGATTAAAATAACAGCATTCAAAATAGAATTAGGATTTAGAATTAAAAAAAGATGCAAGCAATATTAGGAGTATTATTTCATTCGTTAGGAGGTATAGCAGCAGGTAGCTTTTACATGCCTTACAACAAAGTAAAAGGATGGTCTTGGGAAACCTATTGGATGGTAGGAGGCGTAATGTCTTGGCTCATTGTGCCGCCAATAGCTGCTTATTTAACAGTTCCCGGCTTTTTAGAAATTATTAGTGCTAGTTCTAGTACAATTATTGGCTTTACTTTTTTAATGGGACTGCTATGGGGTGTAGGAGGATTGTCTTATGGTTTGGGGGTGCGTTATTTGGGCATGTCTTTAGGGAACTCTGTTGTACTTGGTTTTTGCTCAGTTTTTGGAGCATTAGTGCCTTCAATATATTATAATTTTAATCCTGAAGCAGGTAAAACCACGTTTACAGAGATGTTAGCTTCATCAGGTGGAAGAGTAGTTTTATTAGGTGTTTTGATTTGTTTACTAGGTATTATTCTTTCTGGTAAAGCAGGCATGATGAAAGAAGGAGAACTTTCTGAGGAGGAAAAAAAGAAAAGTGTTCTAGAATTTAATTTAGTAAAAGGGCTGATTGTGGCTACACTTTCAGGAATACTAAGTGCATTTTTTAGCTTTGGGATTGAGGCAGGAAAACCACTAGCAGATGCAGCAGTTGCCGCAGGTTATGACCATTTGTATGCAAACAATGTTACTTTTGTAGTAATTCTTTGGGGCGGTTTGGTGACAAATTTAATCTGGACAACTTATTTAAGTATTAAAAATAAGGCCTATAAAGACTTTGCAAACAAGCAAACACCAATTTCTAAAAATTTACTGTTTTCTGCTTTAGCAGGCACTATCTGGTTTTTGCAATTCTTCTTTTATGGTATGGGAGAGAGTAAACTCGGTAACGGTGCTAGTTCTTGGATTCTTCATATGTCTACCATTATCTTAACGGCGAACCTTTGGGGCATTTATAGAAAAGAATGGAAAGGTGTTGCCAAAAAGACCAAATTAACCATTATAGTTGGTATTGCAGTGATTTTGCTATCTGTAGTTCTTGTTGCTGTTGGTAATGCTATGTAGTGTGTGTTAAACTATTGAACGGTACAGAACAGGACAATAAATTTCTTGATGGTTTATACCTTTCAAAATGGTTAATAACAAAATGTAGAGTCATAATGGTCAGAATAACAAAACACTATCTTTTACTTTTTATAATTTTAATCGCTTTTTCTTGTAAGCAAAAATCTTCAGAGACGAAGGTTGTGGAGGAAAAACCTAATCTTCTCTTCATCTTTGCAGATCAATACAGGCAAGCATCACTAGGATTTTTAAACGAAGACCCTGTGTATACACCCAACATAGACCAATTGGCAAAAGAAGGTGTTTTTTTTAGTGAGGCTGTAGCAAACAACCCGCTGTGTAGCCCATATAGGGCCATGTTAATGACGGGGCGTTATTCACTTTCAACCGGTGTAGTAGAAAATTGTAATTCCCAAAGAACAGAATTTGGTAACTATTTAAAGAAAGATGAGGTTTGTATTTCAGATGTTTTAGTAGCGAATGGATACAGTGCAGGTTACGTAGGGAAATGGCATTTAGATGGCCCGGAACCTACGCCTCCCGATGTAAAACGGGTTTGGGATACTTGGTGCCCTCCAGATAGAAGGCATGGGTTCTCCTTTTGGTATGCGTATGGCACGCATAATAGGCATAATGCACCTTATTATTGGACTACAAATGCTAAAGAAGATGAAAAAACATACATCAAAAAATGGTCTGCAGAGCATGAGGCTGATGTTATTATCGATTATTTAGACAATACTGATAATCAACGAAAAAGTAGAGAACCATTTGCTTTGTTTTGGTCCATCAATCCACCACATACTCCGTTTAAACAAGTGCCAGAACGGTACCAAAAACGTTATGAAGGGCTAGATTATAAGGAGGTTTTAAATCGTCCCAATGTCCAATTTACAGATAATTATGATTTAAAAAGAGGAGACCACGGTGTAGAAAAGCGTTTAGACCAAGCTAAAGATTATTTTGCGTCGGTTAATGGTGTAGACGACCAAATTGGGCGTGTTATTAAAAAATTAAAGGACGAAGGTTTATATGAAAATACCATAATTGTGTTTTCTTCAGATCACGGTGAAATGTTGGGAAGTCAAGGCTTAATGCATAAAAATGTTTGGTTTAAAGAGGCTTTCGATATTCCTTTAATTGTTCATTATCCGAAAAAAATAAAACCAAAAACTGAAGATTTGTTGATTTCTGTTCCAGATTATATGCCAACACTTTTGGGGTTAATGGATTTAAAGACTGAAATCCCTAAAGCGGTTGAAGGTATTGATTATTCTAATCTGTTTTTCGAGAAAGAAGTGATACGCCCAGAAAAACAGTTGTATTTTGCTGGTAAAAGTTTTGCGTCAAAAGGTGATGCCAGAGGCTTCAGGACTAAAGACTATACCTATGCTGTGGTAAAACATGAAAATGGCGATAAGTTTCATTATCTCTATCATGATGCTGAAGACCCCTATCAAATGACCAATATTTGGGGTAAAAACCCTGAGCTAGACCAAAAAATGGAAACAGAATTAGCTGAATTACTAACCTCGATGAATGACCCTTGGTAAACTAAATTAGTACAAATGAAAACAAACCGTCGAAATTTTATAAAAGGTATCTCTAGTGTTGGATTATTCAGTTTATCCTATCCATTATTATCATCTTGTATTAGTGATAAAAACGTATTGACTGAGAAAATCACAAAAATTGAATTTTACCAATACAACATCAATATTCCACGTTATTTTTCTTTTGGTACGTGGCTGAATCGTCAGCATATATTTATGAAAATTAGTGCAGGCGATTACTATGGCTGGTCCGAAATTCCTGCTTCCAGAAATACTCCTGATGTCGATTTGAGTCCTTGGGTACAATATGTAAAACAATTCAAAGGTTTAAGTATTCTGGAAGCGCAAAAATTGTTACAATCTCAACAAGTAAAAGGCTCCAAAATATCTTTTAAATATTTAGAGTTGATGGATATGGGTTTGCTAGATTTGGCGGGTCGTTTGCAAAATAAACCTTCAATTGAATTATTAAGTCTACATCAAAAAGAAGCTGTTCCAGGTTTGTATTGCATTCTGCATAAAGATGAAGATAAAGTACGTGAAGAGGCTGAAAAAAGTCTAAAGCAAAATCTTGGGCACCACATGAAATTTAAAATGTATGGCGATGTTGAGGTTGATTTAAAATTACTTCAGATTATTCGCGAGGTTTTAGGAGAAGATGCAATTGTGATTTCAGATGTCAATAAAGGGTATAAAAAATGGAAATCGCTAGAAGAATTGGCTGAGATTTTGAATACTTTTAAAGAAAAAGGACTTAATGCCATAGAAGACCCTGCTCCATTAACCACAGACCAATGGATTGCGCTTCAAAACATGACTGGAAATTTAGATTTAATTCCAGATGCACCCATGCGCCCCGCTTGGGAGGGTTTAGAAAAACTACAAAAAGGCATGGGGAGAATAATCAATCTTCACCCTTCTACTATGGGGAGTTTTAGCCATACAGCCTTGTTGGCAAAAGAGGTGCAAGCTATTGGTGCAAAAGTGATGATTGGAGATGATAGTTTGGTGGGGCCTGCATGTACCGCGTGGCAACAAATAGCTATTGGAGCTGGAGCCACTTGGGTTGAGGCGATAGAAAAGGAAGAAGACTCCAAACTTTACTTAGAATGCGTTCAATCTTCGGCCACAAAAAAGCGTAATAATGGCTATTATGAGCTTAACCCAAAACCAGGTTTTGGATTGGAATTAGACGAAAAAAGACTAAAAACAGTTTGTAGTTCTTATATAGTGGTATAAAAGGAAAATATGTTCTTCCTTAAACAATGCTGAATCTTTATCAATTTAGATAACCTTTTTTAAGTACTTGGTTTTTTTGTTAGAAATTAACTGAAATGGATTCACAGTAAATGATATTTATTGAAATGAAAATACCTATACTACTAAAATGTACTTTATTAGTCTTTATAAACATTAACATATGTGGAGCTCAGGTTAAGTTGTTTACTGATTTTACTAATGATAAATCAAGGGAATTGCCTGTTCATGATATATGGAGTGTTGCCAATAGAATTAGTCCAACAGCGGGTTCAAATGTTCGTGAAGGATTAAAAATGAACATCGTAAGGATGATTGGTGGTATTAAAAAAGACGTTAACGGAGTTCCTCAAAAAGATTTGGATTTCGACCCATGTTTATATGATTCAATCAATAACGTTTATGTTTACAGGTGGGAGCCTCTTATAGAAAGATTAGATAAGCTCATAAATTCGCATACAGAAATTTTTCAAATTGCTTTAGATCAGCCACCATGGGCTTTTCAGCATGGTTATACATTTATTCCAAATGAAGAAAGAGATAGTATTAACTTTCGCGAACATGAAAAAATGTCAAAATATGGTAACTCGCTTCCTCCAGCTAATAAACAGGCCTACCATGATTTTATAAAGGCATTAATGATTAAATTGGTTGAAACCTATGGAAAAGAGAAGGTTCTGTCATGGCGTTTTAGAGTAGGCTCAGAAATAGAAACTCCAGAACATTGGTACGGTACCAAACAGGATTTTATTGAGCATTTTGCAAATACTGAAAGTGCCGTAAGATCTGTTTTGCCAGAGGCAGTAATAGGTTTACATACCAGAGAGCCTGGGTTTTTAAAAAAAGGGAAAAGGTTAAATTATAAGGGAGAACCTTTTGCTTCTTTTATAGAAGATTTAATAGATTATAATTACGCTAATAACATTAAGTGTGGCTTTTGGGGGCTTTCAAACTATATAACAATTGATGACACTGAAGATAGAGATATGCGAACTAAGTACTCCGAGATTTTCGCACCTCTTGTTAATAATCCGAAATGGAACCCAGAGACTACAATAGACCTCATGGAATATAGTACGGTAACAACAATGAATGGAGCTGATGGTAGGGGTGTGTTGGTTACCTGTGAAACCTCACATAGAGACATTTTAGAGTTGGCTTACTCCAATATGTTTTACAAGAATGGAAACAAAGGTTTAAGGTTTATTTACAGGTGGTCCAATGGAATTGGAAGTGAAGATCCTACGGGCATTAAAGAGTTGAAAAATATGTTAGGTTTGATTCGTTATGAAACTAGTGTAATTGGAAACCCAAATACTTCTACCAACGAATTGGATGCTATTTTTGCAAGAAATGCCACGAAAAATGAGTACGATGTTTTAGTTTACAATTACAATAGAAATTCACTCGACTATAGAAAAAGCGAACCAATAGTTGTTTCCTTTATTACAGATTTACCAGTAGGGACGAAGCTGTATTACAGAAGTAAAGTCTACGGCAAAGCGAACAACAAGCTTCAAAATTTTTTAGTTAGTAACTCAAATTATGTGAAAAGTGATTTTGACAATAAAGGAGCTCCGCATCGTACTTTAACGCGTGAAGGCTATAGAGCCTATAAAAAATATAAAAATCCAAACCCTAGTGTGTTTACAGAATGGGAAAGTGTAATTACTACAGCAAGAAAAGATGGTAAAGCTGGATCTGAAGTTAGCGTGAAAACAGAAATAAGGTCTTTTGCTTTCGAGAAATTGGAGTTTAGGCCCAAAATGTTGTAATGTATTCTACAACGCTGGTATTTGAATGGTATTGGGAATTATATATATCAATATTTGGTGAGTGTCGATTCCTAAAACTCATTTGCTTTCATAGTAACCTCCAATGTTTAGTCTATTTACAGAAAAGAAAGTCAGTGATGAGTCTGAATTGACCATTTACACCTGGCATTGCAGTCATCCTATTGTCTGTGGTTTTAGTGGGAATTGGTAATTTATCTAGCCGATAAAACAGGACAAGCGTTTAAAAACATAGCTGTAACTTTCAAGTATTATTTTACCCTTAACACTAAATTTATCCTAAATGAGATTAATTAAATTTTCGTTTAAACTTTTTGTATGCCTGTTGTTTGTAGCATGTAAGCAAGAACCGCAATTGGCAGAATCGTTTTTAAAATTTGAATCGCTAACATGTAATTCAAAAACGAACCCTTCAACCATTGAAAGTGAGCAGCCTTTATTTTCTTGGGTGGTTAATGCCGAAGGATATAACAAATCACAGTCGGCTTACCATATTTTAGTCGCATCTTCTGAAGATAAGTTAAACAAAAATGAGGCTGATATTTGGGACTCCTCAAAGATTGAAAGTGATAAATCCACCTTTGTTAAATTTCAAGGAAATCCCTTAGAGCCTTTAAAAACCTATTATTGGCAGGTTAAGGTTTGGGACGAAAGAGGAAAGGCTTCCAATTGGTCCGAAGTACAAACTTTTCAAATGGGATTAATGAATGAAACCAATTGGGGCGAATCAAAATGGATTACCTTAAATAACGACACCAGAACATCTCCAAATCGTTTTAGGGATTACAAAACCGGAGGAATGGATAAAGCCCAAGCGGTAGAAGGCTTTGCTGCAAGTTATTTTAGAAAGGAGTTAGAATTCGATAAAACCATAAAAAATGCACAAGCTTACATTTGCGGATTAGGCTATTATGAACTTTACTTAAATGGAAAAAAAGTGGGCGACCACGTGTTGGATCCCGCGCCATCCAATTACGATAAGCAGGCTTATTATGTGCATTACGACATCACAGAAACCCTTCAGGCCGGAAAAAATGCCTTCGGAATAATTTTGGGCAATGGTTTTTACGGTCAAAATATTTCTTGGAAACGCGACCCAGAGTCTGAAAGGGATTTGGCCTATGGCCCCCCTACGGTAAAATTGTTGGTAAAAGTAACCTATGAAGATGGTACCGAAACCGATTTTTGTACTGATGGTTCTTGGAAGGAATCCACTGGCCCCATTGTGTTTAACAATATATACGGAGGCGATACTTACGATGCCCGTTTCGAAATTAATGGTTGGAATACTTTAGGCTATAACGATAGCGAATGGGGCAACGCGAAAGAAGCTTCTCCAAAAATTACGAACATTAGCGCACAGCAAATTCCGCCAATTAAAAAGCTACAAGAATTTGAGCCAAAAAGAGTTTTTAAAGGTGCTGATGGCGAGTGGATTGTAGATTTTGGTCAAAATATAGCGGGTTGGGTTAAGTTAAATGTAAAAGAAAAAGAAGGTCAGTTTATTGAAATTATAACTACCGAAGCCTTGCTCACCAACGGAAAGGATATTTATCAAGGTTCTACTGGAGGCGGTGCCAACGGTATGCCACAAATTTATGAGTACATCTGTAAAGGAGAAGGTTTAGAATCTTGGGAACCCAAGTTTAGTTACCACGGGTTTCGTTATGCCAAAATAAAAGGGGTGTCTAGAAAGCCTGATGCCGATATGATTAAAGCCGTTTTGGTGGCCACCGATATCCAGGAAACAGGTAGTTTTGAATGTTCTGATGAATTGTTCAATAAAATGCACAGTATCAGTAAATGGACAATTGTTGATAATATTCACGGTATTCCAGAAGATTGTCCGCATCGCGAAAAATGCGGTTGGTTGGGCGATGCCCATGCCTTTTGTGAGTATGCCTTGTACAATTACGATATGTACGATTTCTATAAAAAATATATGGAAGATATCCGTACCCAAATGCGACCTACAAAAGGCCACAATAATCCAGAAATAAAATATCAGGTGCCTACTATGATTGCTCCTGGAAAACGCACGTCTACCTATGCGAAAATAGATTGGGGAGTGGCCACAATGTATTTACCATGGTACAATTACAAGTTTTATGGCGATGAGGCTATAGTAAAAGAGTATTACCCAGAAATGAAGGAATTGACCAACTTTTACCTCAATTTTAAAGGTGAAAATGGCATTATGCAAGATGGTATGGGCGATTGGTGTCCGCCACGATGGGATCGAAGAAAAAACCCAAGTGCGATGGAATGCGACCCTATTATTTCTGCCAATGCTTATTTTTACGACGTGTTGGGTATTATGGAGCACTTTGCGAAAATGAACGATGATGCTGATTTTGAAGTAAAAATGAAACAAGAAAAAGAAGCTCTAAAGGAAGCGTTTAACAGAGAATTCTTGGTTGAAGTTTCAGGTACAAAACACAAATGGTATCAAAGTCAAACCGCTACGGTACAAGCCTTGCAATTCGGTATGGTTCCGGATGATGAAATTGAAGCTGTGGTTAATGGTTTAGCTTACGATATTGTTGAGGTTAAAGGCGGGCATCATTCAACGGGTATTCATGGTAACCGATACATTTACACGGTATTGTCTAAATACGGAAAGGCAGATTTAGCATACAATATTTTAACCACTCCAGATTTTCCTAGCCAAACGTATGTGATGAATTCTGGCTTCACTACATGGCCAGAACGTCAGTTCGAATGGGAAAAGATGGAAGGTCCTAGCAATTCATTGAACCACCCTATGCACAGTGGTTTTGCTGCTTACTTTTTTGAGTCTTTAGGCGGAATAAAATCTGCTGAAAAAGAGGTGGGCTATAAGCAGATTATTGTTGACCCTGAGTTTCCTTCTTCAATTACCCACACAAAAGTAAGTGTGCTTTCTCCATATGGAACGATTAAAAACGACTGGTCAATACATGAAGGAACATTAACCATGAACCTTGAAGTGCCCTTTAATACCAAAGCTAGATTGGTTTTAAGTCAGGATGAATTGACATCCCTTAAAGTCAATGGAAAATCTTTTGATGATTTTCAAAAAGAAGGTCGTTCTGAAATTGTAGGGAGTACAAATGTACTTTTGGGCTCAGGAGATTATAATATTGAATATAAAAAGTTATAAAGTGAACGATTTATACCTTTTAACCTGAAACAAGAGTAACTAACTAATTTAGAGATAAACAACATTAAAATTATTTCTGAACAATAAAAAAAACGGATGAAAAGCTTAAAGAAATCATTATATGGTTTTATAGCCTTGGCTTTCTTGGCTTGTAAAAACAAACCCTCGGATGCAACTTCCTCTCAAAAAAAGCCTAATATATTATTCATTTTGGTAGATGATTTAGGCTACCATGATTTGGGAGTAACGGGAAGTAAATTTTACGAAACCCCCAATGTAGATAAGTTGGCCAACGAGGGTGTTATATTTACCAATGGCTATGCAGCAAGCAGGGTTTGCAGTCCTTCAAGAGCGAGTATCATGACCGGTAAATTCACAGCACGGCATGGCATAACAGATTGGATAGGAGCCAAAACAGGAGAAGACTGGCGCAGCCGACAAAGGCATGATAAATTATTGCCAGCTGATTATGTACATGAGCTACCTCACAAAGACATAACCATAGCCGAAGCGTTCAGGTCGAACGGCTATAAAACGTTTTTTGCAGGAAAATGGCATTTGGGCGGCCAAGGCTCTTTACCTGAAGACCATGGGTTCGATATCAATATAGGAGGAATTGAAGCAGGAAGTCCGAGAGGTGGTTTTTTTTCACCATGGAACAATCCTAAGCTAAAAAATAAGCATAAGGGAGAAAACTTAACCATGCGATTGGCAGAGGAAACAGCTCATTTTATTTCCAAACATAAAGATTCTGCATTTTTCGCTTTTCTGTCGTTCTATGCCGTACATGCTCCAATACAAACTACTGAGGATAAATGGCGAAAATACCGTGATAAGGCCGATAGTTTAGGAATAGCCAAAAAGGGTTACGACATGGAGCGTGTATTGCCAATAAGAACAGTTCAGGACAACCCTGTTTATGGTGGTTTGATTGAAACTATGGACGACGCAGTTGGTGTGGTTTTAAGGGCTTTAAAAGACAGCGGCATAGATGATAATACTATTGTCGTTTTTACTTCCGACAATGGAGGGGTGGCTTCTGGTGACAATTACGCAACAAGTAACCTGCCCCTAAGAGGCGGAAAAGGTTACCAATGGGAAGGAGGCATTAAAGAACCGTTTTTTATAAAAGCACCGGGATTAAAGAATAGTATAAAAACAACAGAAGCACCTGTGATAAGTACCGATTTATATCCTACACTATTAGATTTGGCTAATCTTCCTTTGAGAAAAGAACAGCATTTAGATGGGGTGAGTTTAAAACCGTTGCTTGAAGGAAAAAGTATTGATATAGATAGACCATTATATTGGCACTATCCACATTATGGCAATCAAGGCGGGGAGCCTTCTTCCATTATTCAAAAAAATGGTTGGAAACTTATTCATTATTGGGAAGACGGGCGAGAAGAACTATTTAAGCTGCCTTCAGAAGAAAAAGATAGTCAAAACGTAATAGAGCAACACCAAAATATCGCTACAAATTTAAGTGAAGAACTAATGTCGTGGCTTAAAGAGGTTAATGCTTTATATCCAGAAGTTGATAATGAGTTTAATGCTAAAAAACGTAAACAACGCTTACAGAATTTGGTTGACCAAAAGCTACCAAATTTAGAAAAGCAAAGGTTAGAGTTGTTATCGCCAAGTTTTAAACCAAATGAAAACTGGTGGGGGAGTCAAGCCACAATAGATTAAGTTTTATGTATAGTTCAGAAAAAAATCCAAACCTTTTGTTTTTTCTAATGGCATTGGTGGTGTGCTCTTGCGCAGCCAAAAAGCAAGGAGGCACTAACTTTGGTAATGAGGAGTATGTTTCGATTTTTAATGGTAAAGATTTAAAGGGTTGGCGTGGAGACCCAACATATTGGCGGGTTGAAAATGGAATGTTAATAGGCGAAGTAACTCCCGAAACAATCTTGAAGCGTAATTCGTTTATAATTTATGAAAACCAACAACCAGAAAATTTTGAACTAAAACTGGAATATAGAATAACCGAATCAGGAAACAGCGGTATAAACTATAGAAGTGAAATTGTTAATGGTGAACCCTTTGCGTTAAGGGGCTATCAATGTGATGTTGATGGAAAAAACAGATATACCGGGCAGAATTATGAAGAGCGAAAACGAACAACACTAGCGTATAATGGAGAAATAGTAATCATTCCTAAAATGCCTGATAGTATACCCACGGATAACTTGCGGAAAAATGTAAAGAAAAACTGTTGGCAAACAAGGACCATTACAGAAACCAAAGAAAAATCACAATTAATATCTAGAGTTGAGTCCAACGATTGGAACAGTATTCACCTCATAATAAAAGGTAGCAAAATGCAACATTATGTGAATGGCGAGCTATTTAGCGAGGTAAACGATTTAGATACCGTAAACAGGTCGTTAAGGGGGTTTATTGGTGTGCAGGTGCATGTTGGGCCTCCAATGAAAGTAGAATACAGGAATATTAAATTGAAACATCTTTAATTTCCGCATTTCAGGAAAGATAATATTAAAAGGAGCTATAGTTTCACTATGCTTTAAAGTTGAATTGAAAAAAATACGTTGCATGCCCCGATATTCTTGACGTACTATGCTTGGATATTGGGGCAATGTCTACGGTTAATTTTAGTGCATCCCCTATAATACAGGACAGAAAAGCGCAGGGGTGTACCTAATTTAGTGAACAACTAAATTAATAATTATGACATTGAAAAGGGAAAACAGGCTTCTAGTGGCTTTGCTTTTAGTGTTTGTGCTGCAAATATCGTGCTCTAAATCGCCAGACGTTGAAGAAGAAACCATTGAGCAACCCAATCCAGAAGAACCTACCGAACCAGAAGAGCCTACCGAACCGGGAAGTATAGATGAAAGTGATGTGCCGCCTAACCAACTTGTGGCAATCAATACAGGGGCTGTAGTAGCGCCGTTCCATAATTTTTGGTCTACGCGCCCCATGATTAATCAAACGCGTTTTAATAGTTCAGGTTTTAGAAATTCAATAGCTCCTTTAAAAGATTATGTGAAAAGCTATAATCTGGTAAGAACCATGGGAGGTAGAACCGATAACCTTAATATGTTTTATAAAGGTGTTGATGCCTCCGGAAATATTATTACAGATTTTAGCGGTTTACTATCGAGTATGAGGAATTTTATGAGCACCGGCTTTAAGCCAAGAATAGTGTTAAGTAAAGTGCCTTGGGAGATGGTTGAAGACAAGGTAGTGAACACCTATGGTAACACCAGTCCTCCTGATAATTACGACCATTGGCGGCAATATGTTAATGCTTTTATAACCACTTTGGTTAACGAGTTTGGCATGAATGAAGTAAAAACTTGGCGTTTTAGGGTTAGCACAGAACCTAACTATACACCAAACCATTGGAATGCTAGCATGGAAGCATATTTTAAACACTACGATATAACAGTAGATGAGGTGCTAAAGGTTATCCCAGATGCTATTATTGGTCCGGGTAATATGCTCACAGAGTCTAATATTGCAACTTATACAACAGAGTTAATAGATCATTGCGCTAATGGTACAAACTATGCCACTGGAGCCACTGGAACTAAAATGGATTTTTTCTCAATTTCATATTATGAAAAAATCGACCAAAATACAGTGGCTTTGCCCGAAAAAATTCAGCAGTATAGAAATAAATTAAATAGCATTCCTAAGTTTTCAAATACCCCCTTAGATATTCAAGAGTTTGGAATCCTGAGAGATGAAAACCGTACAAGAGGACTGAGTTTATGCGACGCTACTGAACTGGGAGCAAGCTGGTACGCAACCGTGGCCGATATGGTTTACGAGTTTGGTATTCATGAAATTTACGATTGGGGTATGGAAATTGAGTCCAGCAATTTACCGCAAGCCAGAAAAAATGTAATGCGCATGTTGCAAAAAATGGAAAACGGTAACAGGCTAGCTGCGGCTGATAATTTTAGCGGTTATGCTGGAGTTATTCCTGTAACAAAAGGAGACATAATGTATTTATTGGTTTATAATCACAATCCTTCACGAACCAGTAATGTAAGTCGTACTATATACCCGAAGCTGGAAGGTGGTTTAATTACGGCTGGAACCACTTGGAAAATGAATGAGTGGACGGTAGATAAAAATCATGGTGTCATGATGCATGAACTTTATAAAGATATTAGAAATGCTGGTGTTGGCGAAAAGACCAATGGACGCATTTATGGTAACCGCCCTTCTGATAGGTTTGAAGATGGGTGGAAAGATGTGCTAAACGCCAATTTACCTAAGTACACCGATTTGGCAAAATTGCCCAAAACCATAACAGATTCCCTTGTTGGTAAACGGAATGAGAGTTTAATACTTAAAGTAGATTTAGAACCTCATGCAGTGAAGTTGATAGAACTTATTCCCGAATAGTTTTACTATTAATATAAACGATAAACGAGTCCGTTCATTATTTTGGATGGCTTTTTTGTAGCCTTTGTAAGGTTTTATTTTTGGTAATTGTTAAAAACAATGCGAGTTAGACTTTTTTTTCAAAAAGCATGACAAAGCAGGATAGTGAAGTATCTAGGTCGCTATACATTTAGGATTATAAATCAACAAACTAAATATTTATGAATTTAAAAACTAAACTAGAACCACTTTCAGGTTACATGAAAACTTGGATGTGTGCGGTTTTGATTATGTCGTGTATAGCCATGGCCAAAGCACAAACCGTATCGGGCACAGTTGTTGCTGATGGGCAGCCATTGCCGGGAGCAGCTGTAATTATTAAAGGAACTTCTAAGGGTACAACAACTGATTTTGACGGTAACTTTACCATTGAAGCAGGGCCGCAGGCTGTGTTGTCCATTTCCTATGTAGGGTATTCTACTAAAGAGGTTACTGTGGGTAACCAAACACAAATTAATGTCACCTTGTTAGAAGACAATAAACTTGATGAAGTAGTTGTAATTGGATACGGTACGCAACGAAAATCAGATTTAACAGGATCGGTGTCTTCAGTGAGTTCAGAAGATTTAACCGCTGTTCCCGTATCTCGGGTAGACCAAGCCTTGCAAGGCCGTGCCTCTGGGGTACAGGTTACTCAAACTAGTGGTGCGCCAGGAGCCGGAACGGTGATTCGGGTTAGAGGAGGAAATTCCATTACCGGAAGTAACGAACCACTTTGGGTAATTGATGGTATTGTGGTTGGAACCAATTTCAACTTAAACAACATCAACAGTAACGATATTAAGTCTATCGAAATTTTGAAAGATGCGTCTTCTATTGCTATTTACGGGTCTAGAGGTGCAAATGGTGTTGTTTTGGTAACTACTAAAAATGGTTCAGGGGCTGGCGCCGGAAAACCAGAGGTTAGTGTAAACTTATATTCAAGTATGCAGTTAGTGCCAGAATTACCAGATATGCTGTCTCAGGAAGAGCAAATTGCATTTACAAATGAAAGTGCTGAGTTTAGATCGGCAGCAATACCGTTCACTAACGATCCATCAACTTATCCAGACAACGATTGGTTCGATTTGTTATTAGGTACAGCTCCAATTTTTAACACCGATGTGTCTATTTCTGGGGCAACAGATAATGTTAATTATTACACTTCGTTAAATTACTTTAATCAAGAAGGTATTGTAAAGAGTACAGGTATTGAAAAATATATATTTAGAAGTAATTTAGATATTAAATTAAGCGATAAGTTAAAAACAGGTTTTAGAATTAACTATTCTAGAATAGAACAGGATAATGGAAATGCTAGTTTTGGAAACGCTTTTGCTACTTTAAGAACACAGCCTATTTATAATGACGATGGTACTTTTAACGGATATGATGAGGTAGTAAGCGCTCCTTGGTCTAATCCCATAGCAAATATAGCTTTAAATACCAATGAAACGTTTTCAAATAACTTGTTGGGGTCAATGTATTTAGAATACAAGCCATCTTCTAAGTGGGTGGTGCGCTCAACGTTTAGCCCCGAATTTAACAATACAAAGCGAAATCAATTTACATCGAGCCAAAGCCCAGATTTGTTGTATCTTGGAGAGGGCGGTAATGCCAGTGTAAGAACAGTTGCTAGCAGCGGATGGAACAATGAAAATACAATTCAATATCAGTCAGATTTTGGAGAAAACCACACGCTAACTGCTTTGGCTGGTGCTTCTTTCCAAAAGGTTTCTACTGAAATTACAGAAGCCGAAGCGTTTGGAATTACCAGTGATGCTGCTGGGTTTAATAACTTAGGTTTTTCTGATCCTATTAGGTCTAAAGTAAGCAGTGATTACAATAGTTTTCAAATAGTTTCGTTTTTTGGACGCCTTAATTATTCTTATAAAGATAAGTACCTGTTAACTTTAGTGGGTAGAACTGATGGAAGTTCTGTTTTTGCCCCAGGAAACCAATATGAGTTTTATCCGTCTATAGCAGGAGCTTGGAAAGTAACTGAAGAACCCTTTATGCGGGACCAATCAGTTTTTCAAGATTTAAAATTAAGGGCTAGTTACGGTAAATCAGGTAACCAAGCGATAGAGCCTTACAGAACAAAAGGAATTTTGGTAGAAGCTAATACCACTCTTAATGGGGTAGAACAACCAGGTTTAACGTTAGGAAGGCCTTCAAACCCTAACCTGCAATGGGAAACAACTAATTCTTTAGATATAGCTTTAGAAGCATCTCTTTTTGGAGGTAAAGTGTTTACAGAATTAAACTATTATTACAAAAAAACTAACGACTTACTTTTAGATGTTACCATTCCAAGACAAACAGGCTTTGATACGCAATTACAAAACGTAGGTGCATTAGAAAACAAAGGTTGGGAGTTTATGTTGAACACAACTAATGTTAGTAACACAAACTTTAATTGGAACTCGACCTTAACCTTATCATCCAACCAAAATAAAATTTTAGACCTTGGAGGTGTTGATTTTATTGATGTAACCGTTGATGCCATTTTGGGATCCGGTAACACTAGGCTTATTGTAGGCGAATCGGTGCCGGTTTATACCGGAGTACCGTTTTTAGGGACTTGGAAAAGTCAACAAGAAATAGCAGCTTCAGGTTTAACTGAAGAGGAACAAAATAAACAGGTTATTGGTGGCTCTAGGTATGAAGATGTAAATGGAGATGGTATTATTTCTGTTGAAGATGCCGTGGTACTAGGAAGTCCTTTGCCCGATTTAATCTTTGGGTTCGAAAACTCATTTTCATACAAAAACTGGGATTTTTCGTTTTATTTTCAAGGAACAATAGGGAACGAAGTGTATAATTTAAGAACCCGTAATCATTATTTCAATAGGGGAGAGACCACTAAGTTTGCAGATATTGCAAATCGTTGGACTCCAGATAACCCAGACTCTAATATCCCTAGAGCTGGTGCCGATTCTGTAACTGGCACCCCTCCAAATTCAGAGTATGTTGAAGATGGTTCTCATTTACGCCTTAAAACAGCAAGAATAGCTTATAATTTACCAGTTGACAAAATGGGGCTTAACAGTTTAAAAAATGCTACTATCTACTTCTCAGGAAGTAATTTACTCTTAATTTCTGATTTTAGATTAATAGACCCAGAATCAAGTAGATTTGGGCGTAGTGGCATAGGTAATATAGCTCAAGGTTATAATGATGGCTCGTACCCTAACCCAAGAGTGTTGACCCTTGGTCTAAACGTAACTTTTTAAAAATATACACAGATGAAAACAAAATATATAATAATATACCTCTTTGTGGTTTTCTCAACATTTAGTTGTGAGAGTTTCCTAGAAGAAGAACCACGATCGCTTATTGCACCAGAAACCTTTTTTGCTTCTGAAAATGATGCTCGCCAAGCTTTAAACGGTGTTTATGGTATCTTAAAAAATAATTCCATTTATGGTCAAGTTGGTCTTGATGTTTTTTATGATAATGGAGCAGATATTATAGAGCCCAACCGTTCAGCTAATATTTTTGAACCCATAGGAAATTACTCTGTAAACGAAGCTATTGCTGATGTTTCAGTACAAAGAATGAGTGTTTCTGATAGTTGGAAAGACCTATATAGAGTAATAAACAATGCAAACATTATAATTTCCAGAGTAACGGATAATGATGCGATAACAGCGGATGCCCAAACCGATATCATAGCTGAAAGCCGCTTCTTACGAGCGTTGTGTTATTGGCATATAACTAACCTTTGGGGCGATGCGCCATATTACACCGAGGCTCTTGAAATTGATGAGATTAAAGTTTTGGCGAGAACCGATGAGAATTTAATTATTGAGGGGGTCTTAGACGATTTACAATTTGCGCAACAGCATTTAGCACCTGTATACACAGATGATCAGCGCGGAAGAGCCTCAAAATGGGCAGCCGCTGTTATTGAAGCAAAGATTTACATGCAACAACAACAATGGCAACAAGGGCTTGATAAGTGTTTAGAAATTATAAATCAATCACCGCATAGTTTATTGTCAAATTATGCAGACGTTTTTGATCCCGATAATGAGTATAACTCCGAAATTATATGGTCTTTAGATTTTGCTAAAGACATAAGAGGGCAGTTTGAAGAGGGTACGCTAAGGCCAGATGGCAGTTTTCCTAGTATTTTTGGTAACGGGAATTGGAGACCAAGTATGTTTGCACCTCGTTTAAGGGATGAACCAAAAAATTCAGGCGAGAGAGACGCTTTAGCAGATGCACTTGAGGCACGAGGTGAAGCTTTCAACGGTACTGGTTTACAGGTCGCTTCTAAAGATTTTGCTGAAAAATTCCCAACAAATGATCTTAGACGGTCTATAAATATCGTAGATAACTACTTGGGGTACGATTTAAACTTTCCGTACATGGCTAAGTTCTGGAATTTGAGCACTACAGATTCACCGCGTTTCAATCATAAAGATAACCGATTGGTATTCCGTTTGGCCGATGTACATTTAATGGCTGCAGAATGTGAAAACGAACGACCTGGAGGTGATCCCAATACAGCGTTTGAGTATATACGTGAAATTAGGGAGCGAGCCTATGAGACCCAAGCCGAGGCTGAAGCCATTCTTGGTCTATCTCAACAGGAATTTAGAGAAGCTATATACGACGAACGCAAATGGGAGTTGGCAGGAGAATGTATGAGACGTTACGATTTAATTCGTTGGGGCGTCTTGCTGGATGTGGTTCAAAATTTGGAATACCGTTTTTGGAATCCAGCATCAAATATTAGGGCCTATCACGTTAAACTGCCTATTCCATTGCAGGAATTGCAGACCAATCCTAATTTATTGGAATCAGACCCAACAAACAATGGTTATAGGCAGTAGTATTTATTTGAGTTAGTTACTTGCATTAAGGTCGAGATATTTTTTATTTCGGCCTTAATGCTTATTCATATAATAAAGTTTTCACCTGTTAAATGATTCAAAAGAAACAAGTTATAAAGATTGTGATTTTCGCTTTTATGTTGCCGTTGGCCCTAAAAGCCCAAATTAAGCATGGTTTAAGAGATGCGCAAGGTAGGCATGTTATACCTCGAGGCTTTGTGGTTAATACTAACGACCATAAAGGTGAAGTGTTTTTTAATAGCGACGACTATGCCCGTATGGTTAGAATGGGGGCGAACTATCAAGTTATACGTTTAGAACTTGGTAAACTCAGTGAATTTCCAGGAGGAAAGCTAGAGCCCAATTATTTAAAAAAACTAGATACCCTTGTTGCTTTAGGGATAAACCATGATATAAAAACGGTTTTTAAAATGACGGTTTATGGTGTCAAAAAATTTGTATGGGAAGAATTTTGGTTGAATAAAAATAACGAGTATGATACCTATATTGATGCTTGGAAAGTCATTTGGAAGCGCTATGCAAATAATAATGCAGTGGTAGGATATGATGTGGTGAACGAACCGCGAAAACTTACTATGGATATTTCATATAATAAACTTACCGAAAAATATCTGATTCCGTTGTATCAAAAAATTATTGATGAAAGCCAAAAGATTGATGCGAATAAAAAAATACTCATCCAATCTATATTTATGAATAAAGGCGAAGCCATTGATAATAACCAGTATGCCGAAATTACTGCTCCTATAAAACGTGAAAATGTGATTTTTGCTCCCCATATATATCAAGATAACATAGATTTAGTAAAACCTGTAATGTATCGATTCGATAAAGAGTCTGATTTGTTAAATGCTCCAATACTTATAGGCGAATGGGGCTTTCCTACCTTTGCAAAAACAGATACTATAATTAGTGGTAGGTTGGGACAATTAAAATACAGAGAACTCTACATTAAAACCGCAGAGGTTTTCGACCAAATGGGCGTAGGGTCAATAAAGGCATGGTTTTTGGGAAATCGCAGTATGCAAAACTTCCTCCCGGGCGGTCCTTCTACTTGGGCTATTTTTAGTGATAGTACTGATGCTGGAACGGTAGAACGTAAGTATATAACCGATGTTATTGCTAGACCATACCCGCAGGTTATAGCCGGAACCATTCAAGATTTTATGTTCAATCATGCCACTCGAACACTAAATTTGAATGTTGAAACCGATAATAGCAAAGGAGCGTCTACTATTTTCGTGGGAGCCAACAGGCATTATCCGGATGGCTTTTCGGTTATTGTAAACGATGATTTGGTGTTGTACTATAACCCATTGAAAAATGTAGGTTTAGAAACCTATAAATGTCCTGAAAACGGAAGTCCAACAGATTTTATTTGGGATGCTCACTCACAAAAATTAACAGTTTTAAAGTGGCCTCGGGATAAGGCCAACTTACAAGTAAAAATAGTTCCTGGAATTCGAAATTTTGAATAATTAATATATAAAGTCCAATGAAGAAATTATGGTTAGCCGGTTTGATGTTTGCTGCATTGATAAATGTTTATGCACAAACAGATAGCAAACAATTAAAAACAAAAAAAGAGGCAGAGATAGAAAAAAAGGTAGCTGCATTATTAAGCCAAATGACCTTAGAGGAGAAAATTGCCGAAATGACGCAAGATGCTCCTGCCAATGAGCGCTTGGGTATTCCTGAGATGAAATACGGAGAAGCATTACACGGCTTATGGCTTGTCCTCGATTATTACGGTAATACAACAGTTTATCCGCAAGCGGTAGCTTGTGCCTCAACTTGGGAGCCTGAGCTCATAAAAAAGATGGCGTCTCAAACAGCAAAAGAGGCGCGTGCTTTGGGAGTTACACATTGTTACTCTCCTAATTTAGATGTTTACGCTGGCGATGCGCGCTATGGTAGAGTAGAAGAATCGTATGGTGAAGACCCTTACTTGGTGTCGCGAATGGGGGTAGCATTTATTGAAGGTTTGCAAGGTACGGGTGAGGAGCAATTTGATGAAAATCATGTTATTGCAACGGCCAAACATTTTGTGGGATACCCGGAAAACCGTCGTGGTATAAATGGCGGGTTCAGCGATATGTCTGAGCGCCGTTTACGCGAGGTTTATCTCCCGCCATTCGAGGCCGCAGTAAAAGAAGCAGAAGTAGGCTGTGTGATGCCAGGGCATCAAGATTTTAACGGCGCGCCTTGTCATATGAATACCTGGTTGTTGAAGGATATTTTAAGAGACGAGCTAGGTTTTGACGGTTTTATAGTTTCTGATAATAACGATGTTGGCAGACTGGAAACCATGCATTTTATAGCTGAAAACAGAACTGAAGCTGCTATCTTAGGATTAAAAGCAGGCGTTGACATGGACTTAGTAATTGGGAAAAACGTTGATCTAGCAACGTATCATACTAATGTTTTAAAGGATACCGTAATGCAAGCCCCTTCATTGGTAAAATACATAGACAAAGCCGTATCTCGCATTTTAACAGCAAAATATAAATTGGGCTTATTTGATACAAAGCCTAAAGAGATTGACACGGAAACTGTAGAAGCTGGTAACGATGAACATCGTGAGTTTGCATTGGAAATTGCAGAGAAATCTATTATCATGTTGAAGAACGATAATAACCTCTTACCGCTTGATGTATCAAAAATAAAATCTTTGGCCGTTATTGGGCCCAACGCCCACGAAGAAAGACCGAAAAAAGGAACCTATAAACTATTAGGAGGTTATTCTGGGTTGCCACCATATTATGTTTCGGTATTAGATGGATTAAAGAAAAAAGTGGGCGATAACGTAAAGATAAACTACGCCAAAGGCTGTGATATCGATAGTTTTTCAAAAGAAGGATTTCCCGAAGCTATATCTGCAGCAAAAAAATCGGATGCTGTTGTTTTAGTCGTGGGTAGTTCTCATAAAACTTGTGGAGAAGGTGGCGACCGTGCCGATCTTGATTTATACGGTGTCCAAAATGAGTTGGTGGAAGCCATTCATAAAACAGGAAAACCTGTAATTGTGGTTTTAATTAATGGTCGCCCATTGAGTATAAATTATATCGCTGAAAAGATACCATCTGTACTCGAAACGTGGTATGGAGGCATGAGAGCTGGCGATGCGGTTGCCAATGTCCTTTTTGGCGATGTAAATCCAGGTGGTAAACTAACCATGTCTTTTCCTCGCGATGTAGGCCAAGTGCCTGTAACATATTTGGAGCGTCCAGACTTTATTGGGTCTGGAAAAGGGCAATACCGATTTAGCGATAAATCTCCATTATTTCCATTTGGATATGGTTTAAGTTATACCACTTTTGAATATGGAGCACCAAAGCTTGAAAATGAATCGATTTCAGTAGATGGTTCCACAACTATTTCTGTAGAAGTCACCAATACGGGAGATAGAGAGGGCGATGAGGTTGTACAAATGTACGTACGCGACGATTTTGCTTCAGTAGGCCGCTATCTCAAACTGTTAAAAGGCTTTGAACGTATTACATTAAAGCCCGGTGAAACTAAAACAGTTAGGTTTAAATTAGGTTTTGATGAGCTAAATATCTTGAATCAAGATATGAAGAAGGTCGTTGAACCTGGAACTTTTACAATATCGGTTGGGGCGTCTTCTAAAGCAGAGGATTTAAAAACAGTTTCGTTAACTGTAAAATAAAACCTCATGCAACAAAGGAAAGGTATTGCTTTACTATTGTTGTTACCATGGGTAGGTTTAATGTTGAATGCTCAAACATTTAATTTAAACCTACCCATAGTTTCCAAAAGTCTTGTTTTTGAAGAAAAAAATGGACTTGTAGCTGTTGAAGCAGAGTATTTTCACCACCAAACCCATGCCGAAATTAGGCAATGGTACCGAACAACAAAAGACAGTATGGCTGTTGGGGGGCGGGACGAAGATGCGAACCACTATCTAAATGCCAGTAACAGCAGCTATATAGAAATACTGCCAGATACCCGGGTAGCGCATTCCGATAAGTTAGTTCGGGGAGAAAATTTTTCCAATGAACCCGGTCAAATGGCAGTAGTGAGCTATAAGATTAAATTCAACTCTCCGGGCCGTTATTATGTATGGGTACGTGCCATGAGCACGGGGAGTGAAGATAATGGTATTCACGTTGGCCTTAACGGGCTTTGGCCAGAACATGGACAACGCATGCAGTGGTGCAAGGGAAAAAAATACTGGATGTGGGAAAGTAAGCAACGTACCAAAGAGGAGCACTGTGGTGTGCCACATGCCATCTATTTAGATGTTCCTGAGCCTGGTATTCACGATGTGCAATTTAGCATGCGGGAAGATGGATTTGAGTTCGATAAGTTTGTATTAACAACAAATGTTAATTATGTTCCTATTGATAAAGGACCAAATATGGCATTGGCTGAAGGCAGCTTACCTAGTTCGTATAATTCCAAAACGGAACTATCATATTTTAATACCATTGCCCGAAAACTTCCGGAAAACAAATTTATAGCCTCACAGGAGTTTCCTGTGGAGGGCACCAATTTTTATAAAAATGGTAAAAATTGGATGGCCATAAATCCAGAGAAATATAAACAGGCCCGAACATCAAAAATGTTTGATTTTGAAAGCGGCAGATATGATGTCATTTTTGTTGGTGTTGGTGAAAACGATGGGCGTTCAACGTTTCGCATTTTAATTAATAACAAAGAATTAGGAACTTATCAGCCGCCCTTAACCCATATGCTTTGGGAAGAAGGAAAAGCATTCAATGGTTTTTGGAACAATGTGAAGCTTAAAACGGGCGATAAAATTACCGTTGAAGTCCATGTGGCTACAGATGGTAATGAATGGACCCGTGGGCGTTGGGCAGGTTTTGTTTTTGCACCTGTTGGCCATGGGGAAGATTTACAAGAGGCGCCATCAACATACATTTTCGAGAAATAGAAATAAATAATTAAGAAATGAATAAATTAGCCTTACTATTACTTGCTACCTTAACAACTACTTTGGTAACAGCCCAAGCAGTTATTAAACCACCCAAAGGACGTATAGCCATCGTTGCAGATGGCAACTCTCCCGATCCAGATGATTTGGGCGGTACAGCTGTTTCTATAGCACTGCTTCGAGCCGCCGGATTAGAAGATAGACTGGTGCATTATTCGCATAGTTGTGATTTGGTTCGTGTAAATCGAATATCGGAAGCAGCCGAATACGAAAGACATGCCATGATGCAAACGGCCTGTGATGGTACGGCAAGACGTTGGGGCGGTTTCGAAAACCTAACTTTTTTTGATGCCAAATGGCAGCTTGATGAAACGATTAAGGATTTAAGCGAAGCCATAAACGCTTCTTCAGAAAACAATCCGCTTTGGGTCATTGAGGCGGGCGAGCCCGATATTATTGGTTTTGCCCTAGATGCTACGCCAAAAGAAAAACATCAATTTATAAAAGTTGTAACCCACCATCCGGCAAATGATGATGCTGGCGATTTTTATACTTGGCAGGATATTTTGGATTTTGGCGTAGAAGAAGTGCGTATACCCGACCAAAACATTAATTTAAAGGTTGACGAAGCAGAATGGGACTGGGCAAAAATACACCCAGACCATCGTATGCAATTTGTATGGCTAATGGGTAAAATGGCAGAGATTGATGATGTGGTAAAATTTCAAAAAGGAAAATGGGATTGCTCAGATGCAGGAATGGTACTTTACTGGATAACCGGAGCTACAAATGGAGGTTTAAAGCAAGGCTCAGTAGAACAGGTAAAAGCTATTATGGAAAAGTACATAGCTAATAACCCTTAAAGTTTGAAGAGAGGTTTGCTAGCGATTCTAAGCTTAGAATGTAATCGAGATGATGGTTAAACTAAATTTTATATTGAAATAACTGGCGGTAATAGATTCAATGTTTACCCCGACAAAACAGGACAGAAACATTTTTGTAATGAATTAAGTTTATGAAATCTAACTTGATAACAGTTTAGATTAAATAATTATTAACTAATTAAAACTATTTTATTTATGAAAAAAATTACTTTAAAAATTAGTGTATTCTTACTATTTTTTATGTTTGCACTTCAAGTACAAGCTCAACCATGTCCTGAGCTATATCAAGAAGCTGGTGTTTATAAGATTGCTACTTGTGGGTTGACTCCAGAACTTTACATGACCATTAATGGTACAGGTCAGTTAGAATGGGCTGCCGAAATAACATCCTCACCTGCTGATGTAACACAACTTTGGACTATACAAGGACATAGAGAGCCATCTTCAGGTGGGTATGTAGAAATTACAGCAGATTTATCTGCTCTTGGTGTAGGTCCCTATACCATGGTTGTAGATCAAGCAAGTTTTAATGGGGGGACTCCGGCAGATGATCAAATTAGAATTACTGCTAGACCTGGTCTTCCAATAAGTGATACAGGTGATGCAAACTACGGTTATGACCAGTTTCAAAGAAGAAAAGCGACAGGTTGGTCAGGTGCTGGAAATAATGCGTTGTTCGCGAAACCACCAGGACAAGGAGACTTAAGATATGGTTTAGTTCCTACTGCAGCAGGTGATGATGTGATTTTTTGGGATGGTAAAGAACCGCGAAATGCTCCACTTGCAATTAACGCACTTCGATTAATCTTTGTTTCTACATTAAGTACTACAGACTTTGATACAAGTTCAATTTTTGTTTCTAATCCAGTTAACAATGAATTGAGTGTTAAAGGACTTGCAGCGAATATAAACCACCTTTCTGTGTTTTCTTTGCTCGGTAAGGAAGTTTTAAGTAGAGATATCAACTCAGAATCAGTAAATATTGATGTTAGTTCTTTAACTAGTGGAATGTATTTAGTTAAACTGAGTAGCGATAAAGGTTCTTTCACTAAAAAGTTTGTGAAGCAATAAGAGCTGCTTCTGCGCGAAAAATATTTTTTTTAAACATTCTGTCTTGAATAAAGATGGAATGTTTTTTTTTAACTAATAATTAAACTATTATACATGCAAAGATTAGCATTTAAAATGAAATTAAATAAAGGTCAAAAGGAGGTCTATAAAAAAAGGCATGACGAATTATGGCCAGAATTAAAAAAACTACTTAAAGAAAATGGTGTAAGCGAGTATTCCATCTTTTTTGACGAAGAAACCGATACGCTTTTTGCGTTTCAAAAAGTATCTGGTGAAGGAGGCTCCCAAGATTTGGCCAATAATAAAATAGTAAAAAAATGGTGGGGTTTTATGGCAGATATCATGGAGGTAAACCCAGATAATTCACCTGTATCGATACCTCTAGAAGAAGTGTTTTACTTAGAGTGACAGTGCGATATTATACTAAAATGGGGTTTGACTCCTACAAAGTAGTATAGAGATGTTATGGTATTCCTTTACTTTTATAAGTCAACTAAAAAACATTAAACTGCTTAATGATGAAAAAGAATTACATTAGTGGTATTATTGGAGGGTATAAATTACTTCAATTATACCTTTTATTTCTATGTGCGTTTGGTTCACAAGCGCAAGTCGTTCTCGAAAATGAAATAAAGATTACCGACTTTGGTTTGCATTTCGATGGAAGCAAGGTAAATGGAGGTGCATCAAATACAGGAGACAATGCACCCTACGATTACTTTTTTGGTCGCAATATTTCTGCTCATGGCGATGCTGTAAAGTCTTTTGGGAATTACGTGTTTTTGACTTGGTATCGTGGTGGGAAGGCAGACCGCCATTTAATGCTTTCACGCTATAATAAAGTAACAAGTGTTGTTGCAACTATTGAATTTCCACATAGGCACACCGGGTATCAAAACCAGTATTGGATTGGCGAATCACATAATACATGCGCCGTTGGTATAAGTCCTAAAGATGGGACCATCCATATGTTATACGATATGCATGCCTATAGTGCATCTAGGCCATCTAATGGAAGTTTAGCCAATGATTATTTTAGATATTCCTATTCGGTTCCAAATGCTGCAACCGTGCCCGATAATGAGTTTAAATTGGACCTATTTGTTAAGGATAATGGAGTGGATGGAGATTACAAACATTTGCGCACACCAGGAAGCGTGGCGCAATCTGAATTTGTAGCATTGACCTATCCTAGCTTTTTTCTGAACGACCAAGGAGATCTTCTGTTTTTTATGCGAGAAGGCGGAAATAACAATGGCATGTATAAATTTAGTAAGTATGATGCAACGTCTGGAACTTGGGGGGATTTTATCGATTTTAATAGATTAAATACTAAAAGCCAACCAGGTATAACATACAACTGGGGGTTATATGGTGATATTAAATATGTAAATGGAAAAATACGTATAGGTTTTCAACGTAGATCATCCAATAATGATGATAAATATCAATATCAAAACGGTATTTATTATGCCTACTCAGATGATCCAAGTGGTGCAACTGGTTGGAAAAATTATAAAGGAGAGTCTTTTGCACTACCTCTAAATGATGCGGATTTTATAAAAGTTATGGAACCCGGAGATTATGTGGCAACAACGCAAACAAGCAAAGTGCATATAGTTGGTGATTTTGATTGGACGGTAACCACCAATGGAGATGTACATTTTATAAGTAGAGTTAAAGATAATGAAAACAATGTAACGAAGTATTTGCACACGTATCAACCGTCAGGAGAGGGAGATTTTATTACCTCAGAAGATTTTTCTGGAGGTTCAGCGTTGTACACATCTGGTAATGATGTATATATGATAGGCCTGCAGAATGGAAGGGTTTTTGTGGAAAAAACCGAAGGAGGCACTAATAACTTTACAAGAATATACGAAGCAACATCGGGCAAAACATTTGACCATGGCGTGGTACATATTGATGATGGTAAGGTTTACTATTATTTAATGGAAAACAAATCAGGCAATGCCCAACCTCTATACTTGCAAATTATTGATTTAGGTATTGAGCCCACAGACCCAACATTACCTAATAATTTTACCATTGAAGCTATTGGAGAAACCTGCACGGGGATGGACAATGGTAAATTGGTTATAAACGGTGCGGCGTTCCATGAATATGTAGCCACAATTGATGGTGTGGATTATGAATTTACAAAAAGCAAAACCATAGAAAGTTTAGCTCCAGGTATTTATGGTTTTTGTATTGATGTTGTCGGGAAAGATTTTCAGCATTGTTATCAAGTAGAAATCGTTGAAGCCGAGTCACTCAGCGCTAAAATCAGTGTAAAAAGCAAACAATCGGTAGAAATAAATGTAGCTTCCGGAACGGCTCCCTACACAGTTATTAAGAATGGAGAAGCGGTTTTACAAACCAATCAAACTACCTTTTCTGTAGATGTTCGAGATGGTGATCTAATTCAAATAAAGAGTAATGAAGCCTGCCAAGGAGAAATGTCAAAAACGATAAACCTATTTGATAGTGTTCGGGCCTATCCAAACCCGTCCAGTGGTATATTTGAACTAAATATACCTAGTGGCATAGATCAAGTAGATTTAGCGGTATATAATATTCATTCTCAGATGATAAGTGCAAGCACGTTTAAGGTGAACGCTGGAAAAGTGAAATTGGATATAGCGGACAAACCCAACGGCATATACTTTGTAAAAATAAACTCAAAAAAGCCAAAATTTATTAAACTAATTAAAAAATAGCATGAAATGAGCCATAACAATTAAGTTGATACCAACCGAAATGTTTAATGGCAAATTGCATCTGACCAATTAAAAACAAATAAAATAAACAGATGAAAAAGTCATATTTATATTTAACTGCGATTTTGTTTACCAGTATTATTTTATCCTGCAGCAGCGGCGGTAACGATGATGATTCGGGTTCAGGTAACGAGACCGAAAACACAGCGCCCACTGTACCAGTGCAGGTTTACCCATTGAGCAATACGTTGTGCATTGACAACAACGTGGTCTTCGAATGGGATACATCAACAGATAAAGAGGGCGATGCGGTAAGCTATCAGGTAGAGGTATCTGAAAAGAGCGATTTTTCAACACTGGCGCACGATGTTTCCAGTTCATCGACTTCACGGGTGCTCACTCTAGAAAAAGGGAGATCTTATTATTGGAGGCTCAAAGCGAAAGATACTAAAGGGGATGAGAGTGCTTACTCTTCTGTGAGTCAATTTTTAACCGAAGGAGACGGGGTTTCCAACCATTTGCCTTTTGCACCAGAATTAGTGTCTCCTGCATTACATTCAGAAATAGATGGTACGAGTGCCATATTAAGTTGGACGGCTAGTGATGTGGATGGCGATACCCTAAGCTATGATGTGTATTTAGATACTAACAGTGATTTAACAACAAAATTATCAGAAGATCAATCAGGAACAACCTATGAAGCTACAGGACTAACCCCGGCATCTACCTATTATTTCAAGATAGTAGCTAAAGATGGTAACGGAGGCGTTACCCTTGGACAGGTTTGGAGTTTTACTACGAAATAATAAATAGATGTTATTTACACTAAATACTAGTAGTGGTATTAAATTCATACTAATAAAGGTTTCTTTTTTGAAAAAATGCTTAGGCGTTTTTATTTTACTAGGTGTTTTTGTTAATGCTCAAAACACAGAAGCTCCTTCATGGGTTGACTTTGCAGAGAAAAAGTTAAATGGGAATCTATCTGAAGCAACCTTAAATGATTTCTCTTATACAGGATACCATTTTTCAGAAAAAGAATTGCCGGATGTGTCTGGTTGGAATACGATAAGCGTAACCGATTATGGAGCAATTCCAGATGATACCGGTTATGACGATGCAGGAATTCAGGCGGCTATTGATGCCGCTGAGGCTAGTAATCAACCAACCGTTGTTTTTTTTCCGGCAGGCAGGTACATCGTTTCCAGTGAAACCACAAAAACACAACCTATTACAATTAGTGGGAGCAATATTGTTTTAAAAGGAGCAGGAAAGGGAACTGGAGGAACAGAGATATATGCCGACAAGTTCAACGAAAATAAGTTCGGTAGTGGTGCTGCCCATTATCGGTTTATGTTCATACCTTCTAATACGGAGTCCAGCGATATTACTCAAGTTACTTCAGAAATAAAGAAAGGTGATTTTGAAATTCAGGTGGCAAGTACAGCTAATTTAGTGGTTGGGCAATATGTAGATTTGTACCAAAGAACTACGGCTAATTTAGAGGCAAATATGATGGGGTTAACACCGAATGTTAATTGGGGTGCTATTAAAAACAATGGTATTCGGCCTTATGAGAAGCATCTTATCACCAAAATTTCTGGCAATAAAGTAACATTCAAAAATCCGGTGCAATTAAATATGCCCGTGTCCTCAACCACAGTTTTAAGAACATATAACACGATAACTGAAGTGGGTGTGGAGGATATTTTATTTACTAGTGGATGGAAAGACTATCCAGAAAATTTTGTGCACCACGCCAACGAGATTATCGATTATGCATGGCAATCTGTTTATTTCGGAAACGTGGTAAACGGATGGATTAGAGATTGCGATTTTAAGGATTGGAACGAATGTTTATTCATAGAAAGAAGTTTGGGTTTTACGGCAAAGGACATTCATATATACGGAAAAAGAGGGCATACTAGTTACTACTCTAAATACAGTTATGGTGTGCTTTTTGAAAATTGTTTAGATACTTGCAGTGAAGGTCTTACCGACGGTAGAAAGGGTATGTTGCATGGCCCAGGTATGCGCTGGAGTACCACAAGCACTGTATTTCTTAATTGTGAGATGCAAAAAGATCAATCTACGGATTGTCATGGGTATCATCCTTACTCCAATTTATTGGATAACATTCAAGGAGGAAAGCTTTTGGGAAATGGTGGTGCAGAAAATGCGTATCCTAATAGTGGTCCATATTTAACATTTTGGAATTTTAAGCATGATGCTAATTTTACTACTAGGCTTTATGATTTTTGGTTTGTTTCCAATACAACAGAAAGAAGAACCCATACGTTTGCAAACCCTATTTTTGTTGGTTTTCAAACTAAACCAGGTGATAATATAATGTTTAAAAATGAAGGTTTGGATGAGTTGCGTGGCCAGCAAGTTTACCCAAATTCTTTATTCGATGCACAGTTGCAATTACGCTTATATGGAGGTTATATGTCGGCATCCTCATCAAAAGATAATTTTGAAGCGAAATTAGCAAATGACGGTGACGGTAACACCTTTTGGGAGTCGGAAATTGCAGGTTCAGGACAATGGCTCATGTTAGATTTGGGCACAAATAAAACCATAAGCGAAATTAGCATAAAAGAACCAGCCTCAAAAATAAAGGATTGGAGGCTCGAATATTGGGAAGCATCAGGGTGGAAGGAGCTAGTAGCTGGAACAGAAATAGGTGCCGAAAAGAAAATATCGGCGGCTATTAGTGCTCGTAAAATTCGTTTCAATGTATTAAATATGCTTCCTGGTCAAGAGCTTTCGGCGGCTGCCATTTCAGAATTTAAGCTAACCACATCAACACAACTGGCATCTAACAATTTCACAATAGAAGTAACCGGAGAAACCTGCAAAGATAAAGGAAACGGCAAGGTGTTTATAAGTGCAGCAGCTACACATAATTATAAGGCAAGTATAGATGGCCTTGATTACGAGTTTACAGATAGTAAAACCATTGAAAATTTGGCTCCTGGGACTTATGATTTGTGTATTGATTTGGTTGGAGATTCGCACAAGCAATGTTATGAGATTACCATAGATGGCGGAGCGAGCTTGTCGGGAAAAATCAAAATAGAAAAGAAATCTGCACAGATTTCTGTACAGTCTGGAGCAGGCCCTTATACAGTTTTTAAAAACGGCAAACAGTTGTTGGAAACAATTCAATCGGATTTTTCGGTACAAGTAGAACATGGCGATAAGTTGCAGGTTAAAGGAAAAGACGCATGTCAGGGAGAACTGTCGAAAAACATTAATCTATTAGAAGAGGTTAAGGCCTACCCCAACCCTTCCAGTGGCGAATTTGAATTGTATTTACCAACTAGCTTAGAGTTTGTAAACGTTCAGGTTTATAATTTACAATCACAGTTGGTATCTTCAAAGGATTATAAATTAAGCTCAGGTCGCCTCATTTTAAGTCTGCTAGATAAACCCAACGGTATTTACTTTGCAAAAGTGAATGTTCCTGAGTCTGTTTTTGTGAAACTTATTAAGCGCTAGTCTTTTTTTAAAAAAACTTTAAAAATAAAAGGATAAATGGAACGGCGGTCGTTTATTAACGTCTCCATACTGGGAGGTATGGGGTTGTTGCTTCCTGCATATGCTTGTGGGAAAGGTAAAAGTGTCAACAAAACCATAAACTTAGATAACTTAACAGCATTCCAAAAACAATGTTTTAATTTATTAAAAACATGGTGTGATGCTATGATTCGTGAACAGGTAAACAATGAAAATGACCCGGTGATGCACGGCACGCTATATTGTCGTGCCTGTGAGACTGTTCATGGTCGTGCCCATGACGCCGTTTATCCTTTAATGTGCATGGCAGATATAACTGGAGACAAAAAATATTTAGACGCTGCTTTTAAACTTTTAGACTGGTCTGTAAATGTAGATGGCCCTGATGGCAGTTGGACTAACGATGTTGGAAATCCAGATTCTTGGAAAGGGATTACCGTTTTTGGATCAATAGCCTTAGGGGAAGCACTGCACTATCATGGACATCTGTTTTCAAAAGAAGATAAACTAAAGTGGGAGGCTAGGCTTAAAAAAGCTATTCATTATGTGTATGAAACGTTTCATATGGATTATAGTCATGTAAATTACAGATTTACTGCGGCCTACGGTCTTTGTTTTTTGGGAGAATATTTTAGCGAAGACAAATACATAAAACGTGGTGAAGAGTTTGCTGCCACAGTTTATGAATATTTAACCGAACCAAACAAATTGATGTTTGGAGAGGATAAACCGAATAAGAGTAAAAGCAAAAAAGGCCTGTATGGTATAGACTTAGGTTATAATGTAGAAGAAAGCCTGAACGGAATAGTACAATATGCCATTTTGAAGAAAGATGAAAAGATGTTAGATGTGCTAACCGAGTCTATGAACGGCCATTTGGAATTTATGCTACCCGATGGCGCTTGGGACAACAGTTTTGGGACACGCCAAAATAAATGGACTTACTGGGGCAGCAGGACAGCAGATGGTTGCCAGCCTGCATTTACTTTAATGGCAGATAGAAACCCTGCTTTTGGGACAGCAGCTGCGTTAAGTACTGAGTTATTGGAGCGTTGTACGGTAAGCGGACTTTTAGCAGGAGGTTTGCATTATAAGTCGCACGGCGTTGAGCCCTGCATACATCACACTTTTGCCCATGCCAAAAGTTTGGCCTTTGTGTTGGATAATTTAAAGGCCACAAAGGGTGTCAACAAAAAAACGCCCATACCCAGAAGTGTTCGTGATGGGGTTGAGCATTTTCCTGAATTGGATGTTTGGTTGGGGGCTAGAGGCCCTTGGAGAAGTACGGTATCTACATACGATAAAGTTTGGAAGAAAAAGTATTCGGTGGCAGGAATGGGTGGGGCATTAAACGTGCTTTGGCACGAAAAAGTGGGGCCTTTGTTTACGGCTAGTATGGCGGAGTACATTCTTGTTGAACCTAACAACCAGCAAGAGCAGCCAGAAATTGATTTTTGCCTCACACCAAGGGTAGAGCGTTTTATTGATGGAGTATGGTACACTAACATTCACGATTTAAATGCGAAAGTGAGTTACACCGATAATAACAATACCATTGATTTTTTGGCAGAAGTGAAATTGACCAACAGGGAAAAGGAAGTTGTGGGTTCCGATGCTGAATTCAAGCTCAACTATTTGTTTGATAAGAATCAAGCCACTATAAAAGCCCGAAGAACATCAACCAGTTTTAATGGAGATACATTGGTGTTGCCGTTAATATCACCTACGGGAGAACAGTTTGTTCAAGTTTCAAACCATAGTATTGAAATCCATAAAAAAGAAGCTGTGGTCACGATAAACTCCAATGTGCCTATTAATATTAAGGAGCTTCAAGAAGAACGTGTTTTTAATCAAGTTCCCGGTATGGAGGTTTTGCCTATAATGGTTGTTTTTCCGCAATCGGTTACAGAGGTTGTTTGCACCATTACCGTGTCTTAACAAAAACAATTTTAAAGACAGAGCAGGATAGAGATGTAGTAAAAAAATAGCAAATTGATCTTTTAATTTGTTTAATATTTCATTTAGCCCATAAACACGGCTTTAAAGCGTTTTTGTATACTATTTAATTTAAATGAAAAAGTTTAGATTCCTTTTTGCAGCTTATTTTGTTTTAAGTTTTTTTTTGTACTCATGCCATGAACAAACGGTAGGGGCTCCAGTTTCTTTAACACTTTCTGAGGGCTTCAAAAATCCTGTAGGTTTTTACAATGCTAAACCAACCTTTTCGTGGCAACTCCCAATTAGTGATGATGTAAAATCGCAATTGGCTTACCAAATCGTAGTGGCGTCTTCTAAAGAGTTATTACCGAACCATCCAGATTTGTGGGATTCTAAAAAACAAGAAAGTTCACAATCCACTTTTGTTAATTATGAAGGCGCACATTTAAAATCTAGACAAAAAGTTTATTGGCAGGTTAAATTTTGGAATCAAGAGGGGACGGCTTCACAATGGAGTGAGATAAATACTTTTGAATTAGGTTTACTAAATAATACCGATTGGAAAGCAAAATGGACGGGCTTAGATACCGCTAAAGATAGTATTAAAGGCGTACACAACTTTTTAATGCACATACCACAATATTTACGAAAACGATTTAAGCTGAATTCAGAAGTTGAATCTGCTAGATTATACATAACGGCAAAAGGCGTTTTTGATGTACATATAAATGGAAAAGACGTTAGTGAAGATGTTATGCCTCCGGGTTGGACACCCTATAATCATCGTATAGAAACATTAACTTACAATGTTACCGATGTATTACAATCTAACCAGAATGTTCTAGCTGTAGAGTTGGCATCGGGTTGGCATTCGGGAAGAATTAGTCGAGGTACAGCACTTTATGAAAATTTCGCCTCCCCAAAAATATTATGTCAGTTAGAGATTACTTTGGAAGATGGTTCTAAGCAAACTATTATTTCTGATGACACGTGGAAAGGTACTACCAATGGCCCCATTCGGTTAGCCGGAATTTATGATGGTGAAACCTACGATGCCAATTTAGAAATGCCCAATTGGACCAATCCAGAGTTTGATGATAGCTCATGGCAACCCGTTGAAGTTGAAGCTATTGATGACGGTGTGAAATTAGAGCCTAAAAGACATTACACCGTAAAAACTAAAACGGTGTTAGACGATGTAAAATTAGTATCGGTAGAAGGGAATGCCGCTATTTTCAACATTCAGCAAAATATAGTGGGGGTGCCAAAAGTAAAAGTACCCATGAAAAAGGGTGATACTTTAAAAATTAGGTTTTCAGAAATGTTGTTGAAAGATGGGACGTTTTATACTAAAAATTACCGTTCGGCACACTCCACCGATTATTATATTGCTTCAAAAGATGGCCTAATTGAATATATGCCTAAGTTTACATTCCACGGCTTTCAATTTGTAGAATTAAGTGGTTTTGATGAAAATGCCACACCCGAGCCGAATTGGGTACAAGGCTTGGCGCAACATTCTAATTTTGAGCAAAAAGGAAGCTTTACTTCCTCGCATGATAAGCTTAATCAATTACAAAGCAATATTACATGGGGCTTGCGCGATAACTTTTTTGATATACCAACCGATTGCCCACAACGCGACGAACGTTTAGGTTGGACAGGAGATGCCCAAGTTATAGCCCCCACAGCATTGTTTAATTACGGTACTCATGCCTTTTGGACGGCATGGTTGCAAAGTTTAAGAGAAAACCAGTCCGAACATGAGAACGGTGCTGTGCCTTTTATAGTGCCCGACGTACTTCAAAATAAGAACGCAAGTCCCGGTTGGGGAGATGCCTGTACTATTATTCCTTGGGATGTTTATAATATAACAGGAGATACTACTATACTTGAAGAGAGTTATGAATCCGCAAAAAAGTGGGTTGATTTTTATAAATCAAAAGTTAAAAATATTCCATATGTGCCGAGTATGTTTGCTTTTGGAGATTGGTTACAACCGTTTCCCAAAAAAGATGGTAAAATGGGAAATCGAGGCGATACACCTAATGAATTAATTAGTACCGCTTATTTTGCGCATTCGGTAAATTTAGTTTCGAAAATTGCAGGTGTACTTGGGCATAACGAAGATGAAAAAAAATATAAATCTTTATATGAAAATATTGCTCATGCTTTCGATAAGACGTTTTTTGATGAAAACGGTAAATATTCAGGCAAAGTGCAAACCCAAACAAGCTATTTATTGGCCATTTATTTTGATTTACTACCTTCAGAAAAAAAGAAAAAGGCGCAACAATTTTTGCTAAAGGAGATTGAAAAGGCCGATAATCATTTAAGGACAGGATTTTTAGGAACACCTATTTTACCAAAGGTTTTAGATGCTATGGGTGAAATTGATTTAATGTACAATATTTTATTTAAAGAAACTTATCCGTCATGGTTTTATTCCATCAACCAAGGGGCGACAACCATGTGGGAGCGTTGGAACAGTTATAGTATACAAGACGGGTATAACACCCAACCAATGAACAGCCTAAACCATTATGCCTACGGTGCCATTGGGCAATGGATGTACGAGCGTATTGCTGGAATTGCCGCTTTGGAACCTGGTTATAAAAAAATAAGAATTGCACCGGTACCGAATATCAATTTTTTAAATGCTGCGTCAGCAAGTGTTAACACGCCTTACGGTAAAGCATCATCGTCTTGGAAAATAGAACACGATAGTTTTTACTTAGATATTATAATTCCTCCTAATACAACGGCATTGGTAAGTATTCCAACTACAAATAGTAATGACGTGGATATTAATGGTGAGAAAATAAGCAAGAATGAAATAAAGAACCAGAAAGAAGATCTATTAATAATAGAAGTTTCTGCTGGAAAGTACAATATCAACTCTAATTTTAAATCCAAAAAATGAAACTTGTAATTCTAATAACTCTTTGTTCAATTAGTTTAAGAGGATGTTTGCCTACAAAAATAGAAGAAAAACAAAAAAATCCAATTAAGCCCAACTTGTTAATTGTATTATCAGACCAACATTCTTATGATTTGGTAGGTGCTTACGGCAATGAACAAGTTATAACACCAAATCTTGACAAATTTGCACAAGAAGGGATGCTGTTAAAAAACAGTTTTTCAAATCAACCCGTTTGTACGCCTTTTCGAGGCATGCTAATGAGTGGTATGCACCCACTTAAAAATGGAGCGTTTACTAATGATTGTCCGCTACTACCAAATAAAAGTGTTTTAATGGCACAAAAGTTGAAAAAAGAAGGTTATCAAACAGCATATATAGGTAAATGGCATCTTCTTGGAGGCGATAGAGATAGAGGTATACCGGAGGGCGATTTACGTTATGGATTTGATAAGGTAATCACTAATAATTGTCACTCAGATTTTAGAGCTCATAAATCCTATTTTTGGAATGAAAAAGGAGAAAAAGAGTTTTTTGATGAGTGGGAAGTTTATGGACAAACAAAACAAGCGCTAACCTATTTAGATACCATAGATAAAAGCAAACCTTTTGCCCTTATTGTCTCTTGGCATCCACCGCATGATTGGGGGAAAAAGATAGGTAAAGATGGGAAATTACATTACAGGTATGATACGCTAGATGAGTTCATGTCTATGTATAATCCCGATTCTATCAAAGTAAGACCAGGTATAGAGCCAACACCAGATTTAATAGATATGTACCACGGACACATGTCTATGGTGAGTGGTGTGGATAAAGCATTTGGTATGCTCATGGATAAGCTAAAAGAAACTAATTTAGAAAATAATACACTAACTGTTTTTACAGCAGATCATGGCGATATGCTAGAGTCTTACGGTGCTATATTACCCAAGCAATATCCACATGACTACTCAAATCATACACCATTTCTTATTAAGTATCCCAAAAAAATTAAACCAAATAGCCAATCAGATGTACTTTTTGGAACTTTAGATATTATGCCAACCATTTTAGGCTTTATGGATATACCAATTGAACAAAAATACGATGGAAAAGACCTTTCAGGTGCCTTAGTTACAAATGACCTAACGGCAGCCGATTTTATTCCTATTTTTAATTTTGAAAGAGGAACCGTAAAAAATCACAGTTGGAGAGGTGTAATAACCAAAGCATATACATTTACAATGAACGGAGGAGATAATCCACTTGAAATGAATAATGTTTTATTTGATAGGAAAAATGACCCAAATCAACTGAATAATTTGTTTTACAACTCAGATTATAAAAATATAAGGCTTGAATTAGAAAAGTTGACATATGAGTCAATGGCTTCATTTAATGATGGATTCTATGTTGAAAAGGATTTTAAAAGTGTAGAGCCAGAAGAAACTTGGGAGTACAATTATTCTAAAAGTCCTTTAGAGTTATTTCAAAATAAAATAAAATTAAATCAAACTAAACAATGAATTTAAAACTATCGTTTTATACGCTAATATTTGTAGTTGCATTATGCACATCTATTTCTTGCAAAGAAAAGACCACCATAGAAAAAGCAAATGATTTAACGGTTTCCGAAGGGTTTAAAAACCCGTTAGGGTTTTATGATTCCAGTCCATCATTTTCTTGGAAACTGCCAGTTGCAGAAGATGTAAAACATCAGTCAGCTTATCATATTGTAGTCGCATCTAGTGAAGATTTATTGCCCGATAATGCCGATTTATGGGACTCGGGTAAGCAAATGACAGACCAATCTATTTGGGTAAAATATGAAGGTAAACCCTTAGAATCGCGCCAAAAAGTATATTGGCAGGTAAAGTACTGGAATCAAGATGAAGATGCTTCAGTGTGGAGTGCTATAAATCATTTTGAATTAGGATTACTGAATAACAGTGATTGGAAAGCACAATGGGTAGGTTTAGATACGAAGGCCGAGGGTATTTTGGGAAGTCAGGAAAACATTATCCACAGACCACAATATTTAAGAAAAGGGTTTGAACTTTCTGGCGATGTAGCTTCAGCAAGATTATACATTACAGCAAAAGGGGTTTTTGATGTAGCCATTAATGGCCAAGATGTAAGTGATGATGTGATGCCTCCCGGTTATACACCTTATAAAGAACGCATAGAAACCATTACTTATGATGTTACCAGTGTTATAGAATCTGGTCAAAACACCATTGGTGTGGAACTGGCTTCTGGGTGGCATTCCAGTAGATTAGGGTGGAAAAAAGCATTGTGGGTTGATACAGAAACGCCTAAAGTCTTATGTCAGTTAGAATTAACTATGAAAGATGGCACTAAAGAAATAATTGTTTCTGATGATAGTTGGAAGGGCACGACCAATGGCCCCATTCGTCTTTCAGAAATTTATGATGGTGAAACTTATGATGCCAATTTAGAAATGGAAGGATGGACAACCAATAATTTTAGCGATAAAGATTGGAGTTCAGTAAACAGCTTTCCTATTACAAACAATATTCGTTTAGAGCCTAAGCGCCACACTACAGTTAAGTCTAAAATTGAATTAGCCACACAAGAGATTATTCAAAAAGATGGCACTGTAATTTTTGATTTAAAACAGAACATGGTAGGTGTTCCGCTTTTGAAAGTACCCATGAAAAAAGGGGAAACCTTAAAAGTGCGCTTTGCAGAAATGCTATCTCCAGATGGTACGTTTTATACCAAAAATTACCGAAGTGCGCTATCAACAAATTATTATACTGCCTCAAAAGATGGTGTGATAGATTGGATGCCTAAATTCACATTTCATGGCTTTAGATATATAGAGTTGAGTGGGTTTGATACAACTATAGAACCTACAAAGGACTGGGTGACAGGTATGGTGCAATATTCAGATTTTGATGAAAATGGCACCTTTACCTCGTCTCACGAAAAATTAAATCAATTACAAAGCAATATTGTTTGGGGTATGAGAGGCAACTTTTTTGATATCCCCACCGATTGTCCGCAACGCGATGAGCGTATGGGTTGGACAGGAGATGCACAGGTGTTTGGACCAACATCCATGTTTAATGCAGATGTGTATAAATTCTGGGCCAGCTGGCTACAAAGTGTGCGCGAATCTCAGTTTGAAAATGGGGCTATTCCTTGGGTAGTGCCCGATGTTTTGTTTGATGGTAAAGTAAGTGCAGGTTGGGGCGATGTCTGCACCATTATACCTTATAAAATTTACCAAAGAACTGGAGATGTAAAAATTTTAGAAGATAATTTTGAAATGATGAAAGCTTGGGTGGCTTACCATCAAGAAAGTTCTGAGAATTTAATTTCTAAAATGGGCTTTTTTGCAGATTGGCTACAACCTTATCCAGAAAATGGTGATAATAAAGGCGATACTAAGTTAAATGTAATAGGTACCGCATTTTTTGCGCAATCGGCCCATATAACCGCCAAAACCGCAAAAATTTTAGGGAATAATGATGATTATAATACATACTATAAGCTGTATAAAAGTGTTTCGGAGCAGTTTAGTAATCAGTTTTTTAATACCGATGGTACTATAAAAAATGCTACAGAAACGCAAACCTCCTATTTGTTGGCTTTAGCATTCAAATTATTACCAGAGGAAAAACATGAAGGTGCAAAACAAAATTTACTAAAAAAGATTGCAGAAGCCGACAATCATTTAAGAACAGGTTTTTTGGGAACGCCATTATTGTCCCAAGTTTTAGATGAAACCGGTGAAATAGATTTAATGTACAAATTACTGTTTAATGAAACGTATCCATCATGGTTTTACTCTATTAATCAAGGTGCAAGCACCATTTGGGAACGTTGGAACAGTTACAGTAAAGCCGAGGGTTTCAACCCTCAAAACATGAATAGTTTAAATCATTATGCGTATGGTGCCATAGGTGAGTGGATGTACGAGCGCATTGCGGGTATCGCACCATTAGAAGCGGGTTATAAAGTCATTCGTATTGCTCCAGAACCTAAAAGTCCATTAACCTCAGCGTCTGCAGAATTAAATACGCCGTATGGGAAAGTGGCTTCTTCATGGGAAATTAATGAAGGCACTTTTACTTTAAATGTCACCATTCCACCTAATACAACAGCAAAAGTTATATTACCTGAGACTTTAGAATCGATTGAAGATACAAACGATATAAAAACGATAAGCTCAGAAACTGACGATACTGAATTATTGGTACAACCAGGAACCTACACGTTTAAGTCTAAATTATAATGAAACAAGGATTTCGAATATTTGCAGTTGTTTTGATAATTGGTTTATCAATTGTAAGCTGTAAAAATGAAGTAAAACAAAATGCGGGAGCCTCTTCAGAATTAGAAGAAAAAAAGCCAAACATCGTTTATATACTTACCGACCAATGGCGAGGTTCAGCTTTAGGTTATGCCGGTAATCCCGATGTCAAGACGCCTAATTTAGACGCTTTTGCTAAAGAAGCTATTAATTTTACAAATGCCGTTTCGGTTTTGCCGGTATGTACACCGCATAGAGCATCATTACTTACTGGAAAGTTTCCAACTACAACGGGAATGTTTCTAAACGATTTGTATTTACCGAGTGAAGAATTGTGTATGGCAGAAATTTTTAAGAAAGCTGGTTATAATACTGCGTATTGGGGTAAGTGGCATTTAGATGGACATGGCAGGTCAACTTTCATTCCGAAAGAAAGGCGTCAAGGATTTGACTATTGGAAAGCGTTGGAGTGCTCACATAATTACACTAAAATGCCTTACTACGATAACGAGGACACTAATATCAAAACTTGGGATGAGTATTCACCATTTGCCATTGTAAAAGATGCCAATGCTTACATAACTGAACATGCTAACGATGAACAACCATTTTTAGCATTTATATCTATTGCAACACCTCATTATCCGCATAACTCTGCACCTAAGAAATACAAGGACTTGTATCCGTCAGAAAGCTTAACAATTAATGCAAATATACCTGCAAAGCTTGAAGAACGTTGCCGTAAAGAATTACAAGGGTATTACGCACATGCTACTGCTACCGATGAAGCCATTGGAAGAGTTTTAAAAAAACTTAAAGAACTGGACTTAATGGATAATACCATTGTAGTGTTTTCATCAGACCACGGAGAAATGATGGGAGCCCATGGGGTTAAACCCTTTGTAAAACAATTGGCTTGGGACGAAGCTATTCGTGTACCGTTTTTAGTTAGTTATCCATCAATCGGTGATAACAAAGGTGCTGTGGTTAATGCGCCGCTTACAACACCGGATGTTTTACCGTCATTATTAGGTTTAACGGGAATTGAGATTCCAGAAGGGGTTGAAGGTGAAAACTTAATGGAGCTTATTCAAAACCCAGACCCCAATGCAGATAGAGTGGCTTTAGTGATGAATCCAGCACCCTTTGGAGCGAATTTTAAAGATGAACCTTATCGGGCTATTAGAACCAAACAGTATACATACGCCATAACTCCAAACGGACCAAGCATGTTTTATGATAATGTTGCCGATCCGCTTCAACAAAATAATTTGTTGGGAAAACTTGAAATGGAAGCTATGCAGAAAGATTTAGATGCCAAATTACATGAAGCACTTCAAAAAATAGGCGATTCAATTAAACCTAGGGCTTACTATATGGATAAGTGGAATTACACTTTTGATGAAAAGAAACGCGCCATAGATTGGTGGAGTCACGATAAAGGAGAGGGTGTGGTACAATCGCCAAAACAGTTTTAATTATAATGTTTAAAATGAAAAAATTACTATTAGTATTTTGTGTCGCAATTTGTGTTTCGAGTTCTGTATGCTCCCAGAATGAAAAACCGAACATTTTAGTGTTTTACATTGATGATTTGCGAGCAGAATTAGGTTGCTATGGCAGTGAAACAGCTATAACACCCAATATTGACAAACTAGCCTCGGAGGGCGTAATGTTCAATAAGGCCTACACCCAGGAAGCCATTTGCGCGCCCTCCAGAATGAGTACACTAACGGGCTTAAGGCCTGAAACACTGGGCATCTATAGCATTTTTACACCCTTAAGGAAAATTCATAAAGATGTGGTTACGCTTCCACAGCTATTCAAGCAAAATGGGTACAAAACCATTAGTACAGGTAAAGTATATCATCATTTTGTAGATGATAAAGACAACTGGACCGAACTTGTAAAAAGACCATCTAATATATACTTAAAGGAAGAAAGTCTTAATGCGATTCATCAATTGGAAGCGGCTGGAAGAAATAGAGTTAAAGGACCTGCTTATGAGGACGCCGATGTAGCAGATGATGGGTATAAAGATGGAATCGTTGCAAACGATGCTATTAAAATGTTACATCAATATAAAGATGACAAGTTTTTAATGTTTGTAGGTTTCATGAAACCACACCTTCCTTTTAATGCGCCAAAAAAATATTGGGACTTATATGATAAGAGCAAGTTTGAAATCCCATCAAAGGATAAGCCAGTCGATATGTACAACTTGGCACTAAGTAAATGGGGAGAATTAAAAGGATATCACGGTATACCTAAAGAAGACCCTTTAAACGATGACATTACAAGAACTCTAATTCACGGTTATCATGCCTGCGTTAGTTATATGGATGCCCAAGTGGGTAAAGTCATGCAAACGCTTGAAGAATTGGATTTGAAAAAAAATACGATGATAGTTTTTATGAGCGACCACGGTTATAAAATTGGTGAGTACGGTGCGTGGTGCAAACACTCAAACGTAGAGATTGATGTTCGTGTGCCTTTAATTATCAGTAGGGAAACCAATGATAAAAAACGACAATCAGGAGTCGTTTCAAATGCCTTGGTGGAAAATGTCGATATCTTTTCAACACTTACAGATATTTGTGGTTTTGAAGACCCAAAATCCGACGGGAAAAGTTTAGTGCCCGTTATTGATAATCCTGAAGCATCTTGGGATGAGGTGGCTACAAGCGTTTTTCCTAGAGGAAAAAATATTATGGGGTGTACCGCAACCGACGGGGAGTGGCGATATACCGAATGGCGAGATTCGGTCACCCACGAAATACTAGGTTCAGAGTTATACGAGCATAAAAATAGCTTACTGTCTTTTGAAAACTTATCAGGGCATGAAAAATACCAAGCAGTAGAAAAACGCATGAAGGCACTGTTGGAATCGCAATTTCCCAGAGATGGAGTGCCTTTTCCACAAAACGATATACCCAGAAAATAATAAACAATTTTAAAAATGTATAAAATGTCAATAAAACATCAACTACAAACTATTTGCAGTATCTTCTTTATAATGGTTTCGGCAACTTGCTTTTCCCAGCGAACGGTGTCAAACTTTAACAACGATTGGCGATTTATTCTAGATGTAGATAGAGCAGAGTTTTCACAAGAATCGATGGACGATAGTGCATGGCAACAATTAGATGTACCCCACGATTGGTCTTTCGAAAAAGGTGTTAGAAAGGGAGGCGACCAAGGGCAAGGCGGAGGTTATCATGATGGAGGTATAGGCTGGTACCGTAAATACTTTCAAGTTTCAAAAGAAAGCCTTTCAAAAGTAACTTACATCAATTTTGATGGTGTTTACATGAACAGTGAGGTTTGGGTAAATGGTAACCGATTGGGCAAAAGGCCTTATGGGTACATAAGTTTTAGGTATGATATTTCGAAATATTTAAAAGCAGGCAAAAATACCATTGCTGTTCGTGTCGATAACAGTTTAGAGCCTTCTGCACGTTGGTACCATCCTTGTGGTATTTATGCGGCAGTTTCTTTAATAGAAGTGAACCCAACGCACATTGAACTCAATAGCATTTTTATTACGACGCCTAGTATAGCAGAAGACAAAGCTTCTGTAAACGCGAAGCTTAATGTTGTCAATACCTCTGATAATTTAGAAACTAAAATTACAATTCTAGCGTCGGATGGTACGGTTTTAACATCTGCAAAAAGTGGCGTTGAAGCATCAAAATCAGAAATAAATTTAGAGGTTGAAACTCCTAAGTTGTGGAGTCCAGAATCACCAAACTTGTACAAAGCAGTCACTCAAATTCTTGATGGTGAAGAAATCTTAGATGAAAAAACTACTGTTTTCGGTTTTAAAACCGTGGAGTGGAAAACCGAAACGGGCTTTTGGTTAAATGGTGAAAATGTGAAACTAAAAGGGGTTTGTGAACACTGGGAAGGCGGACCTGTTGGTGGCGCTTGGACCAAGCCCATGTTACGTTGGAAGCTGGAACTACTAAAGGGTATGGGCATAAACGCCATTCGACCGTCACACAATCCAGCACCTCCTATGTTTTATGATATTTGCGATGAAATTGGATTGTTGGTCATGGATGAAATTTTTGATGGTTGGCATAAAAAAGCCCCGCAAGATTACGGAAAACAAGCCTTTGATGAATGGTGGCAAGCAGATGTAAAAGAGTGGATTACAAGAGACCGAAACCACCCCAGTATCTTTGTATGGAGCTTAGGTAACGAAACGCATAGTGATGTGGCCCCAGAATTGGTAGCACTCGGAAAAAGCTTAGATCCAACCCGATTATTTACTTCTGGTGCTGGAAACCCGGAAGATATGGATATTCAGGGCGTTAATGGAGGTTCTGAAACCAAATCGTTTATAGACAGACAAAACGAAAATGAACTAGAAAAACCATTCATTTCTACAGAAGCCCCTCACACTTGGCAAACTAGAGGTTATTATAGAACGCATACTTGGTGGAGAGATAACGAATTGCCAGGTACCTATGAATTGCCAAACTTAACAGAAAAAGAAATTTTCTTCTACGAAGGTTTAAACCCAAAAGACTGGAAGAACAGAAAACAACGTTTTAATTCCTCATACGATAATGCCACAGTGCGTGTTTCGGCAAGAAAATATTGGGAAGTGATGCGCGATACACCATGGCATAGTGGGCATTTTCGTTGGACAGGTTTCGATTATTACGGAGAAGCCGGTTTAGTACACGGCGGTTTACCATTTAACTTGTTTATGGGAGGCGCAATAGATGTAGCTGGTTTTGAAAAAGATTTATATTATTTCTATCAGAGTCAATGGACAGAGGACCCCATGATTCACATGTTACCGCATTGGACGCACCCGAGAATGGAAAAAGGTACCGAAATTCCAGTTTGGGTGTATTCTAATACCGATGAGGTTGAGCTGTTTTTAAACGGAAAATCATTAGGTAAAGATAAACCTGGAACCATTTGGAACGAAATGCAATGCGAGTGGTTGGTGCCGTACGAAGAGGGTACCATAGAAGCAGTTGGTTACATTGATGGAAAAGAGGTAAACAGAACGTCGTTTTCAACAGCCAAACAACCTATTACCTTAAAAAACACGATAACAAAATTAGAGGCAGAAGACGATTTTAGGGCTAGTTATATATTAACTTCAGAAGGATTTGATAAAGAGGATAACTTATTTCCGTATGCGGAAAACAGAGTGTATTACAGCATAGTTGGTGATGTTGAAAAAGTTTCTATGGAAAATGGTAATCCCATAGATCCTACAAGCCGAACTAAAGCCGATTACAGAAGCATGTTTTTCGGAAAAACCAGATTGTTTTTAGAAGAAGCTCAAAATGCCGAAAAAGCATCTGTAGTTGTAGGTTCAATTTTGGGTGATAAGGCATTATATATTTCAAACGAAATTACTATTGATGTACAGAACGTTGCATTAATTGGAACCGATGAATCAGCCGATTTTAAAGTGCTATATACTACCAATGGCGATAATCCTGAAACCCACGGAAAACTTTATAATGCTCCTTTTAAAGTGAAAGATGGCACAACTGTAAAAGCTATTGTAAAACAAAATGGTAAAACGCTTTTTTCTATGGAAGAAACTTTCGGTAAAAATGAAGGATTGTTTTGGGGCGATGAACATTCAGCCGATATGTGGATAGGTAGAGGGGTGAATATTTCTGCCGAAGACGGTATTTTAATAGGAACTGCCAAACCAAGTAGAGAAGCGCACCGTTTTAAAGGAAGTGGTTTTGTCGATTTCAAAGGAGGTGAAGGCTCTATCACTTGGTATCAAGAAAACGACGGCGAACCGGGCGACTACAGTATCCGTTTCAGATATATGCATAACAATGAGGGGAAACTACACCCAATGAAACTCTTTGTAAACGACGAATACGTAAGAACCATAGAGTTTCCGGCAACTGGTGGCTGGGAAAAGGAATGGAAGTTTGTGCCTACCATAATTGTACTTCAATCTGGAGCTAATAATATCAAATTAGAAACTACAGGAGAGAGCGGTCCTTTTATAGATGAGTTGTTTATAGATTAATCTTAAATAATAGATATGGGGTTTGTATATGTAATTGCAGTTTTATTGGTATTGAATATTTTGTTATTTAGGTTTAGTTGTAATAGAAATAGTAAATAAATGAAAGTTGATTTCAATTTTAGCATAAAACAGATTGTATTATTATTCTGTTTGATTTCAATTTTAACTTCTTGCCAAAATCAGAAAGTTAATAGTGTTTTAGAAAAAGACGTCAATCTTGAAGCAGGATTTAAAAACCCACCACAAGAAACTAAACCAAGAACCTGGTATCATATCAATAGTGGTAATGCTTCCAAGGCAGGCTTTACCAAAGATTTACAAGCTATAAAAGATGCTGGTATTGGAGGGATTCTGGTATTTAATGTATCTATGGGTTTGCCAGAAGGCGATGTAAAATACAATTCGCAAAAACATCGCGATATATTAACCCATGCCGCTAAAGAATGTGAGAAATTAGGGCTGAGTTTTGGCGTGCATAATTGTGATGGTTGGACATCTAGTGGAGGCCCTTGGGTAACCCCAGAGCACGCGATGAAAGTCGTGGTAAATAGCCAAGTGATTGCAAAAGGAGGAAAAGCAATTAATATAAAATTACCCCAGCCTCCAGCAAGACATAATTATTACAAAGATATTGCTGTTGTGGCATATCCATCATTGGAAAGTGAATTGATAGACGACACTGTAAATCCAATAATAACATCTTCAGATAAAGCATTTAAAGTAGAATTAGCAACTGACAAACAAACCAATACACATGCAGATTTAAAAGCAAACCAATGGGTGCAATACGATTACGGAAAAGCACACACCATTCAATCTATAAACGTTTTTATTAATAAACGTAAAGGGCGATTAACTTTATTAAAATCAGATGATGGTGTTCATTTTACAGTTGCTCACAAACCTAGAGAAGAACGTATTGGGAAAGACGAATGCTATTTCTACGAAAGTTTTAAACCAGTTACAGCACGTTATTTTAGGATAGAAACCCAAATGGATGCAGGATTTTATGAAATGCAACTTTCTGCAAGTCCTGTTTTAGGAAATATTATGGAGTATACGTCTTACAGAAAAAATAGACGTCCAATTAGAAATTCTGCTACAGAAGCATTTATTAAAAAAGAAGACATTCTTATTTTAAGTGATAAAATGGATGCCAATGGTGTTTTAAAAACAACATTACCAGATGGAAATTGGACCATCATGCGTTTTGGATTTACAGCCTCTGGAGCCACTAACGAACCTTCTTCAGAAGAGGGGAAAGGTCTTGAAGTAGATAAGTTTAGCAAAAAAGCATTAAAAGTACATTACGATGCTTTTGTTGGGAAACTAGTAGAGCAAGCAAAAATTGATGCACCAAACGCCTTGCAATATGTAGAAATTGATAGTTACGAAGTGGGACCACAAAACTGGACTAACAATATGGAGCAGTTATTCAAAGAACGTTTTGGTTACGATTTTACTCCGTTTTTATTGATGTACGCAGGTAAAAGCATAGAAAATAATGAAACTGTTGAAGCTGTTTTTTGGGATATGAAACAATTGGTAAGTGATTTAATGGTGACTAATTATTTCGATTATTTCACAGAATTATGTCATCAAGATGGTTTGATATCCTACATAGAACCTTACGGATTTGTGGGGCCTTTTAACAGTTTGGATGCTGGTAGAAGTGCGGATATTCCTATGGGTGAATTTTGGTTAGGAAAACCAAACAAACACAAACGCGCTGCAGTATCTGCTGGTCATATTTATGGTAAAAATGTAATTTCTGCGGAAGCATTTACAAGTACCAAATTAAACTGGGGTTTTCATCCAGCGTTAGCCAAACAAAAAGGCGATTACGAGTGGACAAACGGAATTAACGAATATATGTTTCATCGTTTTGCGCATCAATCCAATACCCACGTAAAACCAGGAATGAGTATGAGTTTTGTGGGTTCTCATATTGATCGCACACAAACGTGGTGGGACAATGCAGGTCCAGAATGGTTCAATTATTTGGCAAGAGGTTCTTATATGTTGCGCCAAGGGAATCCTGTGTTAGATGTATTGGTTTTTGTGGGTGATAGAGCACCAAGTCATGTGATACACGCCAACCAAATGCAACCAAAACTTCCAGCAGCTTACAAATACGATTGTGTAAATTCAGATGTAATTATCAATCGCTTAAAAGTAGAAAATGGCAAGCTAAAATTACCTAATGGCATTACGTATAATGCTTTGGCTTTGCAGCGACATGATATCATCAACCTAGAAACTTTGAGAGGAATTCATAAACTATCACAACAAGGCGCTTTAATTGTTGGTAAGAAACCCAAAAAATTAGGTGGGTATAACATTTCCAAAGAAATGGAAGCTGAATTTGATGCTTTAGTAAAAGATATTTGGTCTAACGAAAGAACTTATAGTAATGTAGATTGGGAGGAAATTTTTAAAGCAAACAACATTCACAAAGATTTAATTGTAGAAGGGCAACCCGATTTTAATTTTTACCACAGACGTACTGATAATGAAGATATTTATTTTGTTTACAATCATAATTTAACAGAAGCTGATACACTAAATTGTAGCTTTTTAGTAGAAGGAAAAGTACCCGAACTTTGGAATGCAGAAACTGGAGAAATTACAAGGTTAGTAGAGTACACCAATAAAAATGGAAGAACTGATATTTTCATTCCATTACACCCTCAAGAATCGGTTTTTGTTGTTTTTAAAGACCCGAAAGAAAAACAACCTAAAGTTACTTATACAGAATCTAATGATTTGCCAAAACCTACGTTCAGTTTAGACAGTGACAATAATTTACAGGCTGAAGTTTATGCCAATGGAAACTACAATGCAAAAGTAAATGATTCAGAAAACTGGAATATTAATGTAAGCGATATTCCTAGTCAAGTTGAAATAAAAGGCAATTGGCAAATCGATTTTAGAAAACAAGATTTTTATGAAGCAACAATAACAACAGATAAATTGTTCGATTGGACTACCCATTCTAAAGAGGAAATAAAACACTATTCAGGAACTGCAATTTATACAACTACATTCAACATAGAAAAGGGCATGTTGCAATCGGGTAGACAATTTCAACTCAATTTAGGCGAGGTAAATGTGATTGCAAAAGTATTGGTAAACGGAAACGATATTGGTGTAAGTTGGATAGCTCCTCATTCCTTAAATGTAACGAATGCTTTAAAAGAGGGCGAGAATTCACTAGAAGTTCAAGTCACTAACCAATGGACGAATCGTTTAATTGGCGATGAAAAATTACCCAACCAAACAGAGTATGATGTAAGAAGAACTAAAAAAGGTTTTGGATCTGAAGATTATAGAGGCAAGTTTAAAAAAATGCCAGATTGGTATAGAAATAATCAACCACTCCCAGAAGGACCTCGTAAAACATTTAGTGCCTATTCATTCCAGAAAGCAACGGACGACTTATTGCCTTCAGGTTTATTAGGACCTGTTACCATATCGACATCTAAAATTATAAACAGAAAATAAAGAATGAAAAAACTAGCTATTTTAGGTATACTAATGTTATGTTTTGGTTGTAATAATCAGTCTTTAGAAAAAGAGCAACAAACCGTAACCTTAGAAGAAGGCTTTAAAAATCCACCCAATCAAGCCAAAGCTAGAACTTGGTGGCATTGGATCAGTGGTAACGTATCTAAATCGGGAATCACAAAAGATTTGGAAGCTATGAAATCTGTTGGTATTCAAGAAGCGCAATTGTTTAATGTGCATTTAGGATTTCCAAAAGGTCCAGTAAAATATTTAAGCGAAGAATGGCTTGATTTATTCAAATTTTCGGCAGAAGAAGCACAACGTTTGGGGTTAGAATTAGCGTTTCATAATAGTGCAGGTTGGTCGTCTTCTGGTGGTCCTTGGGTTACCGAAGAAAATGCCATGCAAACCGTTGTTTTTAGTGAACTTGCAATAGAAGGCGGAAAAACAATAACCCAAAAATTACCACGACCAGAAACCAAATTCGATTACTATAAAGACATTGCAGTATTAGCCTTTCCAAAACCTAAGCAAACGCTAAAAATTGATGGTATAGATTATAAAATGCTTTCCGAACGTATTCGCAATCATTTATTGCCAGACACTAAAAGCATCTCAAAAGAGGCTGTTATCCAAAAAGAAGCTATTATCAATGTTACTTCAAACATGTCTGAAGATGATGTTTTAACTTGGGATGCACCCAAAGGCGATTGGGTTATTTTACGTTTAGGGCATACACCAATAGGAACAACAAATAGACCAGCACCACCAGAAGCCAAAGGTTTAGAAGTTGATAAAATGAGTAAAACTGCAGTTGATGCCTATTGGCAAGGTGGGGTACAGCCTATTATTGATAAGTTAGGAGATTTAATCGGAACTACAGTAAATAACTGCTTGATTGATAGTTATGAGGTAGAAACTACCAATTGGACTACTGGTTTCGACGCACAGTTTAAAAATTTAAGAGGCTACGATTTAACATCGTACTTACCAACTTTGGCAGGTTATTACATAGAAAGCGGTGAAATTTCAGAACGTTTTCTTTGGGATTTTAGAAGAACTATTGGCGATTTAATTGCCAAAAACTACTACGCACATTTTAGAGAATTATGCCATAAAAACAAATTGAAATTTTCTGTAGAACCGTATTGGGGACCTTTTGATAACATGCAAGTGGGTGCCACAGGAGATATTGTGATGTGTGAGTTTTGGAGTGGTGGCTACCCGTTTTTTGATTCTGCAAAATTTGTGTCTTCTATTGCACATTTAAACGGAAGTGCTATTGTTGGTGCAGAAGCATTTACAGGAATTGGTGGTTGGGACAAACACCCAGCAGACATAAAATCAATTGGAGATCAAGCTTGGGCACAAGGCATTACACGTTTTATTTTCCATTCTTATGTACATCAACCTTGGGATGTGGCACCTGGTTTGGCATTAAGTTATCACGGTTTTGATTTTAACCGTTTAAACACGTGGTGGAAACAAAGTAAGGGTTATATGGATTACCTGGCACGATCTCAATTTTTATTACAACAAGGAAAAAACGTAGCTGATGTTTTGGTGTTTACTGGAGAATCATCACCAAATACGGCTTTTCTAAAACCCAAAATTAAAGCAATGGGTTTTGATTACGATTTGATTGGTGCCAATAAATTAAAAGACCTAACCGTTAAAAACGGAACAATATATTCATCCGTAGGCAATACATATAAGCTTTTAGTCTTGCCCGAATCAGACTTTATCAAACCAGAAACTTTACAAAAAGTAAAAGAATTGGTAGATGGTGGCGCAAAAGTAATTGGTAAAAAACCGTTGCAATCTCCGAGTTTAACTAATTATCCTAACTGTGATGTAGAGGTTAAAACTTATGTTGACGAATTATGGACAAAAGGATTGGTAAAAGAGATTTCCATTGAAGAAGCTTTAAGTGCTACAACACCCGATTTTAAAATAGAAAGTAGCGATAAAACAGACCTGAGTTTTATTCATCGCAAAACAGTTGATGCCGATATTTATTTTATTGCCAATGCTAGAAAAGAAGCTAGAGATATTGTAGCGCGTTTTCGAGTTTCAGGTAAACAACCTGAACTGTGGAATTCAGAAAAAGGTACGATAAAAGATGTGATTGTTTTTAATGAAAATGAAGATGGCACAACAACAGTACCGTTATCCTTGGGTATGGAAGAATCTGTGTTCATTGTTTTTAAAAAGCCTGTAAATCCCTATCATTTAGTTGATGTTGCTATACAAGTAGAGCAACCAAAATCAGAACCACTTTCAAACTTAGAAATTGTAAAAGCAGAATACGGTACCTTTTTGCAAGAAGGATTAATTGATATTACAGATAATGTTGCTAATGCCGTTGAGGGCAACAAGCTCGTCTTTACAATGAATAGAGCCTTTTGCGATTGTGATCCTGCCATGGGTTATAAAAAGGAGTTTCGAATGGAATATCAAATTGGAGACACTAAAAAACAATTGTACGCCGAAGAACGGGAACATATAAAAATAGATGCAGGTAATAAAAAGCTTAAAGTACTAAAAGCTGTATTCGGTAAATTTAAAGCTGAAACTATTGGTATTCCTGAGAATTACAAAACCTTTGATGTTACCGATAAAATAAAAAAGAAAATAAGTTCAGGGATTTATGATATTTTGGTGTCTAATCAATTTATTGATAATAAAACTCCAGAAGGCGATAAAATTGTTTTAAAAATTACGTATAAAACTGATGGAGAAGAACGTACTCAATTTATTCCGAAAGGACAACTTTTAAAATTATCTAAAGATAGACCAAAACCAAAATTGGAATTTGAAGATGGTCAAATAAACTGGACAACACCTTATTCAGGAAAAGTTAATTATACTTTCGCGTCAGGAGAAACAAAAACTGTAGAAGTAAAATCTGTGCCAAAGGCTATAGAATTATCAGGTGCTTGGGAGGTTTCTTTTCCGACAGGTTCGGAAACCAAAAAAAAAGAAACGTTCAACGATTTGGTATCTTGGACGGATGCTAAAGATGATGCCATTCAGCATTTTTCAGGAACAGCTTCTTACAAAAAAGATTTTTCATTGTCCGAAGAAAATTTGCAATCGAATAAAAGTTTGACTTTAGATTTAGGAAGTGTATCCGTTATTGCTGAGGTAATCATCAATGGAAAAAATGCAGGGGGGGTATGGAAAGCACCTTTTAGAATACCTATTGATGAATTTGTAAAAACAGGAAAGAATACCTTAAAAGTTAAGGTAACCAATTTATGGCCAAATCGATTAATTGGAGATGAAAAATTAGAATTGGACTATCCAAGACAAGGTAAACGCGCAAAACCACTTCCAGACTGGTTATTAAATAATACAGAACGACCATCTAAAAGAACAACATTTGCCAGTTGGAATCATTACAATAAAAATGATGATTTATCAACTTCTGGATTGTTAGGGCCTGTGAAACTTATATTTTTTGAAACCGTAAAACTAGACTAATGACCAAATATGTTTATATAACCTTTTTTATTTGTTTTTGTTTGTTAGGTTGTGCAAATAAACCCAAAGAGCATAAAACGATTGAAGCAGGTAGCGAAATGGTAGATTACTTTGCCGATAATGGTTTTGGTAATGCAGTAGCTATTGTGCAACATCCATCAGGAGTATATCACAAAGGGGTTACTTATGTAGCTTATCAAGGATCGCTCGAAGACCCTTATGTAGCGTCTTATAATCATACGACTAAAGAATGGAAAGGCCCTTTTAAAGTAGGCGTTAGTGAAATGGGGAAAGACCCAAACCGTAAAAAGAAAATAGACAATCATGGGAAACCAGCTATTCTTATTGATGATGCTGACTATATTCATATTGCTTTTGGAGGTCATGGAGGAACCCGAGAAGATGGAGACAATCCATTAGGAAATCATCACTACGGAAAAAATTTGCACGCCGTTTCTAAAAAGCCATTAGATATTTCTGAGTGGGAAACATTAGATAATATTTCATTGTTTGGAACCTACAGTCAGTTTATAAAAATGGACAATGGAGATATCTACTTGTTTTATCGTCATGGCGCACATAGAAGCAATTGGGTATATCAAAAATCAACCGATAATGGAAAAACATTTGAAGAGCCAGTTTCCTTTTTAAAACATAAACGCCAACCCATTATTGAAGGCGAAGATTCTTGGTATCCATGGGTTAGTAAAGGAAATAATGACGATATTATTGTGGCTTTTGATTACCACGTTTGTAGAGATAACAATAACACTCAAGACGAGCGAGGGCATATACCTGAAAGACATAATTTGTATTATATGGTTTTTGGTACCAAAACTGGTCTCTGGAAAAATGTTAAAAATGAACCTTTAGATATGCCTTTGACCAAAGAAATGGCAGACGAAAAAGCGTTGGTTCAAGAAATACCTGATGATTGGACTTTTCAAGGAGTAGTAGACGTAGATCCAAATGGTAATCCATATGTTGGTGTTATGGTAGGGCCAGATGTTGGTGCAAAAAGAAGTGGACCAAAACGCATACAAATTTTTAGATGGAATGGAAACGAATGGTTACAAGGCAATACTGCTAATTTACCTAAAGGTGATGCTGATATTGAAGTGAAATTTGCTGCTGATGTAAGTTTATATTTAGAAGGTCAAACTCAAAGCGAAGTTGGAGAAATAAGCAGATGGGATAGTTTTGATGGTGGAAAAACTTTTAAAAAGAACAAAGTATTTTTGCAAAGAGAAAATTCAGGATTTGTCATATCTTCAATCATTGATAATCCGCATCCAGATGCTAGAATTATTGTAGGCGAAAAAGAAGAAGGTACAGATTTTAGAAAAATGTATTTGTTGGGAGATAATGGTCCAATTCAACGAAATAAAGAAGAAACCATACTTCAAAAACCTGTTATAAATCAAACCAAAAAATAAAAAATCGAACTTAAAATGAAAATCATTAAAAAATTATCTTTAGTAATATTTGCAATAAGCATTTTAGTTTCCTGCGGAAAAGAAACTAAAAAAGATACAGCATCTGATACAGAAAAAACTCAAAATCAGCCAAACATCGTGTTCATTTTGTCAGACGACCAATCTTGGACAGATTATAGTTTTATGGGTCATGAGCATATTGATACACCTCGTTTAGACCAATTCGCTTCAGAAAGCTTAACCTTTACTAGAGGCTATGTGCCAACACCTCTTTGTTCGCCTTCTTTGGCAACCATTATTACAGGTTTGTACCCAAAAGATCATGGTATTTTAGGAAATGATAAAGTGTATGAGCGTGTAAAAGGAGATCGTAAAACCAGTCAAAAGAATAGAACTGAAGCTTATAAACCTATAATCACTGCTTTTGAAAAACAAACCACACTGCCTGATATGTTGAAAGAAAAAGGTTATTTATCGTTTCAAACCGGTAAATGGTGGCATGGAAACCATAAAGTGGGTGGTTTTGACTATGGAATGACACATGGAGACCCTAAAAGAGGAGGGAGACATGGTGATTTTGGGTTAACGATAGCAAGAAAAGGTTTGGATACTATCAATAGTTATGTGGATTTAGCCTTAAAAGAAAAGAAACCGTTCTTTTTATGGTATGCACCTTACTTACCTCATAGACCACATACACCACCGCAAAATTTATTGGATAAATATCTGAAAAAAACAGAATCGGAGCCATTAGCTAAATATTGGGCAATGTGTGAGTGGTTTGATGAAACTTGCGGGCAATTGTTCGATATGTTTGAAGAAAAAGGCTTGACAGAAAACACGTTATTCGTATATGTTTGTGATAATGGTTGGGCACAAAACCCAGAAAAAGATGGGTATTTAAAACATTCTAAACGTGCGCCTTACGATATGGGTATTCGTACACCAATCATGTACAAATGGAAAGGGAAAATTACACCTAAAATGGATAATTCAACCATTTCGAGTAGTATAGATATGGTGCCAACAGTATTAGATATTTTAGGCATTGAAAAACCAGAAAATTTACCTGGAGTAAGCGTTTTAGATGAAGAAGCATTGGCTGAGCGTAAAGGTATTTTTGGAGAGGTATATGCGCACGATTTTGATACTATAGAAAACAGTATGTATTACAATATGGCCATTTTTCCTCCTTACAAAATTATCATTCCAGACCCTGAGAGAAAGAAGGACGAAGTGGTACAATTATTTAATATTGAAGAAGACCCATTTGAGAAAAACAATATTGCTGAAAGCAATCCTGAAATAGTTGAAAAATTAACGGAAAAAATTAAAGCTTTTAGAGCAGAATAATAAAGAGAATTATGAAAAGAATACAATTGGTATTATTAGTTGCATTAGCCTTCATTTTTTCATGTAACAATAAAAAAAAGAAAGAAGCAAATGTTGAAGAATCTAAACCCAATATTTTATTTATAGCTGTTGATGATTTAAACAATATGATTGGGCCAATCGATAACTTTTCAAATGTAAAAACACCAAATTTTGATAGGTTGGCAAATATGGGGGTTACCTTTACCAATGCTCATGTTCAAGCGCCACTTTGTGGACCATCAAGAGCATCGATTATGACGGGGTTGCGCCCATCAACCACAGGTATTTACGGTATGGCTCCTGATAATGAAGTGCGTCGAGAGGGAAATCCGGCAACCAAGGGTATTACCTTTTTACCAGAGTATTTTGGACAAAACGGTTACCACACCATGGGTATTGGGAAGTTGTTTCACATTCATGCACCCGATAGCGTATTTCATGAATCTGGTGGTCGTGTTGCAGGTTTTGGGCCATTGCCTAAAAAACGATTTGTTTGGGATGGTTTTGGTAAAGGGATTAAAGGTGTACATGGAAAAACAAGTACAGATTGGGGTGCCTTTCCTGAAACTGATAGTTTGATGCCCGACCATGCTTCAGCAAATTGGGCTATTGAGCGTTTACAAAAAGATTATGACCAACCTTTCTTTTTAGGGGTTGGATTTTTACGCGTTCACGTTCCATTATATGTACCTCAAAAGTGGTTCGATTTATATCCTTTAGAAGCTATTGAAACACCGCCTTATAAAGCTGATGATTTGGCAGATATTCCTAATGTTGGTTTACAAATTAACGATTTACCCATGATGCCTACCACAAATTGGGCGATTGAAAGTGGTGAGTGGAAAAAAATTGTACAAGCCTATTTGGCCTGTATCAGTTTTGTAGATAACCAATTAGGGCGTGTTTTAGATGCTTTAGAAAATAGCAAATATGCAGATAACACCGTAATTGTCTTATGGTCAGACCACGGATATCGCTTAGGCGAAAAAGAAACCTTTGCCAAACATGGATTATGGGAAACCGCTACCAAAGCGCCATTAATGTTCGCGGCACCTAATTTGCCTAAAGGAAAAAAAATTGATGCGCCCGTTGAAATGTTATCTATTTATCCAACATTGTTGGAGTTAAGTGGGTTGCCTGCTTATAATAGAAATGAAGCTAAAAGCTTAGTGTCAATGATGACTAAGGATGAAGGTGTTGAAGACGCTCATGCATTAACAACTTATGGAATGAACAACCATGCGGTGAGAACCAATCAGTTTAGATACATTCAATATGAGGATGGTACTCAAGAATTATATGACCACAGTAACGACCCTAACGAGTGGACGAATGTTGCAGGAAACGAGAAGTACAGTGAAAAAATTGAGGAATTAAAGCAATTATTACCTGCTACAAATGTAAAATGGGATGAGAAATCTAAATATACATTTCAACCTTATTTTGTGGAGCAAAAGGCAAGAACTAGTGGTGAGTAATAAGATTGGAGTAGTTTAGTCAGCTCTAAATTTTAAAATTATAAATTGTAAAAAATAAACATGATAACATGTTTAAAATAAGTAGATATACTTTCATTTTACTTTTTGTATTGGTGTCCTGTAAAAATGAAAAGAAGCATACTAGAATTGCTACATTAGACTGGACAAAAAGTTGAGAGACTTTGTTTGCTAGTGGTTAATTTATCAATTATGAAAAAACGAGCCAGACACTACACACTAGAGTTTAAACAAAAAGCAGTGTAATTGAGTTATGCCAAAGATAATGTGGGGCAGGTCTGCAAAGACCTAGACATTTACCCCTCCGTTCTTTACCGCTGGCGCAGCGAGCTAAAGGTTACGATGGTTTGGTTAAACAATCCATGAGCCGCAAAGGCAATTGTTGGGACAATGCCGTGGCGGAATCGTTCTTTAAATCATTAAAGGTGGAATGGGGTTATGGGCACTACTACAAGCCAAGATCCGAAGCAGAAATTTAATGATTATAATTTAGTAAGCAACAAAGAAAGAAGGGCGATTGAATTATTTGGGGTATTTTAGCAGGTAATACCATTTATTATGTACTTTTGTAATTTACGAGTAAGTAAAAAAAGAGAGTATTATCATGATGTTTTTTTGGGAATGATGTAATGGAGTGGTGTTTAGTAGATAGCCATTTTTGGTAGTCGCCTAATATTTAAAATATGAATTAAGTTGTAATCTACATATAGTGATTTATAAAATAAAGTTAAAATTCAATGAGTAAAGTAGTAGTATTAACAGGAGCTGGAGGTGTTTTGTGCAGTACAATGGCCAAAGCTTTTGCCCAACAAGGACATAAAATAGCGGTCTTGGACTTGAAAAAAGAATCTGCTGACAAAGTAGCGAATGACATTGTTTCCGAAGGCGGAACAGCTATAGGTATAGCATCCAATGTTTTAGAGGTAGAGTCCTTAAAATTGGCAAAACAAGAGATTAATGAAAAGTTAGGTCTATGCGATATTTTAATTAACGGTGCAGGAGGGAACCACCCTTTAGGGACTACCACAAATCCACACTTGCTTGAAGAGGATATGGATAATAAAATAGAAGGGTTTAAAACCTTTTTTGATTTGGATCCTGCGGGCATAAAATTTGTTTTCGACTTGAATTTTATTGGTACATTATTGCCAACACAAGTCTTTGCAAAAGATATGGTTGGGCGCACAGGGTGCTCTGTATTAAATATTTCTTCAATGAACGCCTATACGCCTTTAACAAAAATACCAGCTTATAGTGCGGCTAAAGCGGCAGTTTCTAATTTCACCCAATGGTTGGCTGTTCATTTATCTAAAGTAGGAGTGCGGGTTAATGCTTTGGCTCCAGGCTTTTTCTTGACCGAACAAAATAGGGCGCTATTAACTAACCCAGACGGAAGCTTAACGCAAAGAGGACAACAAATTATAGATCAAACCCCAATGGGACGCTATGGAAAACCTGAAGATTTAGTAAGTACAACACTGTTTCTTTGCGACGATAATTCCTCGTTTGTTACCGGTGTGGTAATACCGATTGACGGAGGATTTTCTGCGTATAGTGGAGTGTAATTGAATTAATAGTATTATAAATGGAACAAACATGGAGATGGTACGGGCCAAAAGACCCCGTTTCCTTAAGCGATATAAAACAGGCCGGAGCAACAGGTATTGTTTCTGCTTTACATCATGTGCCAAATGGAGAGATTTGGACAATTGATGAAATTCAGAAAAGAAAAAAAACAATAGAAGCACATGGGCTTAGATGGAGTGTGGTGGAAAGTATACCTGTACATGAAAACATTAAAACACGCACAGGTCAATATGAATTCTTTATAGAGAACTATAAAAAAAGTATCGAAAATTTAGCTAGCTGTGGAATTGGAGTGGTATGTTACAATTTTATGCCGGTATTAGATTGGACACGTACAGATTTAGAATTCGAGGTAGAGGATGGTTCTAAAGCATTACGCTTTGATGTTATTGCATTTGCCGCTTTTGAATTGTATTTGCTAAAACGTCCGGGTGCTCAAGATTCCTATTCAGGAGATCAAAAAGCCCAAGCAAAAGCTTATTTAGAAAAGTGCTCTGAAGAAGAAAAGCGAAAATTAATCAATAACATAATAGCAGGACTTCCTGGAGCAGAAGAGGGGTATACTTTAGAGCAATTTCAAGGTATTTTGGATACCTACAAAGACATCGATGCCCAGAAATTGCGCGAAAATCTAGTAGACTTTTTAAAAGAAATCATTCCGGTCGCTACAAAAAACAATGTGCTGATGTGCATCCACCCAGATGATCCACCATATCCTATTTTAGGCTTGCCTAGGGTTGTAAGCACAGAAGAAGATTATGCTTATTTGTTTTCTCAGGTTCCTGATAGGTCTAATGGTATTACGTACTGTACTGGTTCGTTAGGGGTAAGAGCCGATAACGAATTGGTTAATATTTTTAAAAGGTTTGCTGATAGAGTTCATTTTTTACATCTAAGGAGTACCAAACGAGACGCTAATGGTAATTTTTATGAGGCCAATCATTTGGAAGGGGATGTTGATATGTTTAGCGTTGTAAAAGTAGTACTTCAGGAGGAGGCCAAGCGTACCGCAGCAGGAGCAAAAGACGCTAAAATACCAATGCGACCAGACCATGGTCATCAAATGTTGGATGATTTATCTAAAAAGACAAATCCAGGTTATTCTGGTATTGGAAGGTTAAGAGGATTGGCGGAATTAAGAGGGCTTGAAATGGGAATAGCGAAATTGTTGATCGATAGTAAATAAACATATTTTATTTAAGTCTAAAAGACCATCGTCTTTGATGGTAATTGTGTTTTAAAGGCTCTGACGTTTTTTAGGTTTACCATCTAAAACTTTTTAAGATGAGTAAATATAGAAAATTAATATATGTGTTATAAAGTGTGACTATCATATCGAATTCACGCCCAAATGTGTTTCCGAGTCCAAGAGACCATGGTAAAATCGCTCGGAAAATATAATTTACAAGTAAGCAGCACTTGAAAGGATGTCATTATTCAAGAAATGAACGTAAAAAAAGTCCATGTCCATTTAAATGAAAATCAAAGCCTCCGTTTTGAACGGAGGTTTTTTACTTAGGACAGGACCCTTGCCAGTAGAGGAATCGAGGAGAAAATGGAGTTGATCCTTTCGGTTTGAATTCTTCCATTCAGCTTTATCGTAACCTATTTCGGAAAGAAAAAACAGATTGTGGATTTTGTTTAGCAAAATAAAAGTCGAAATTTAAAAGTTGCATTTTCGGTTATGTTGTCCCGACAAAAGAGATAATAAAGCAAAAAAACTTGATATCTAAAACAAAAAAAACAGTAATTTTTTTGCTGTTTTTTTTGTGTCCATTTTTTGTTGCAAGCACAGATTAAACAGAAATTTGTTACTAAAACTTTATGCTTTAAAGATTTAAATCATTTTTTGTTAAAAATATTTGAATTAGTTACTCAAGTTTGAGCAAAAAAAATATTAGAGGGCTGGAAACAAGCCAGCTCTTTTTATTAAAAGTATCTTAAATAGAATGGTGCAGAATTTTAAATATTTATTTTTATACGTTAAACAATTAGAATCAGTGATGATGATTTAAGCAAAATAAGAACCAACTTTTTAAAGGAGCACGAACAGGCTAAAGATAAAAATGGATTCGATATGCAATTGTTGACGAATTATTTTAGGTTTAACGAAAATATAAACGCCCTTAAGCATTTTGAAGATATAGTAAAAAATGACCCCAAAAAACATTCAAAATATAGCAGAGAAAGTCCTCACCGATGGAACATCTTATGAAATGGAGTTTAAACCTAAACAATAATATATAAACCTACCAAATATGAAGAAGACAGTTGTGTTTTTTATGCTTTTAATGGCCTTAGTGGGCAAAGCCCAAATATTGGAGCCAGTAAAATGGGAAACATCAGTTGAGAAACTATCGGATTCAGAATTCAACTTAATAACAAAAGCACGAATTCCATCTGGTTTTCACCTGTATTCTCAGAATATATCAGATGGAGGGCCCATACCAACCTCGTTTATTTATGATGACAGTCAAGGTAATTTTAAAATTATTGGAAAGACCCAAGAGGAAGAAGGGCAAACGGTAAACGACCCAGTGTTTGAAATGGAAATTAAGTATTTTGAGAATACGGCCATTTTTAAGCAAAAAATAGAAATTATAGGAGAGGTTCCAAAAATTCAAGCGTTTGTAGAGTACATGATTTGTGATGATACCAGGTGCTCACCTCCCACTGAAGACGAGTTAGTTTTTCGTATTAGTGGTAGCTTATCAACAGATACGGGAACTTCTGAAAGTACAGAACCCGTAGATAATTCGGTAGCTAATAAAATGCTTTACGGAATAACCGCTGATGATATAAACAGGGCGGAAGCCAATTGTGCAGGAGAAAATGTAATGGTTCCGGAAGCCGATAGTAAAACAAAGTCATTATTGAGTATTTTTGGTTTAGGTTTTTTAGGGGGGCTGCTGGCTTTGTTAACTCCTTGTGTGTTTCCAATGATACCACTTACAGTTAGTTTTTTCACAAAAAAGAGTGGCAAGGGTAAATCGGCCGGAATTTCAAAAGCATTGCTTTATGGCTTTTTTATTTTTGCGGTGTACATACTTTTAAGTGTGCCTTTTCATTTATTGGATTCTGTAAATCCAGATATTTTAAATGAAGTATCCACCAACGTTTGGCTTAACATTGTTTTCTTTACCATATTCGTTTTTTTTGCTTTTTCGTTTTTCGGATATTACGAATTAACCTTACCGGCCAGTTGGATAAATAAAACTTCTAGAGGAGAGGATGCAGGTGGTTTAATAGGCATATTTTTCATGGCATTAACCTTGGCCATTGTATCGTTTTCGTGTACAGGCCCTATATTAGGGTCGCTACTGGCTGGTTCGTTAACTGCAGATGGAGGGGCTTGGCAGCTCACCGCAGGTATGGCTGGTTTTGGAGTGTCTTTGGGCTTGCCTTTCGCTTTATTTGCTATGTTTCCCAATATGATGAACGCGTTACCAAAATCAGGCGGATGGCTTAATACCACAAAAGTTATTTTAGGTTTTTTAGAGCTTGCATTGGCGTTTAAGTTTTTATCAAATGCCGATTTGGTTCAGCACTGGAGTTTGTTAAAAATAGAACCCTTTTTAATTATATGGATTGTTATTTTTGCCGGGTTGGCATTGTATCTCTTCGGAAAAATAAGGTTTCCGCACGATACGCCCATTAAAAAAATGTCTTTGGTAAGATTGGCAGGAGGGGTATTGGTGGCATCTTTTGTTATTTATCTGGCTTCTGGCTTTAGGTTTAATAAAGAAACGAACACCTTTACCTCGTTAACTTTGTTAAGTGGTTTGGCGCCGCCAGTTACTTATAGTTTTATTTATCCTCAAGATTGCCCCAATAATTTAGAGTGCTTTAAGGATTTAAAAACCGGTATCGCTTATGCACAAAAAGTAAATAAACCCATTATGTTGGATTTTACGGGATATGCTTGCGTTAATTGCAGAAAGATGGAAGAACACGTCTGGTCTGAAAAGCGCATCGATAATTATTTGCGGAATGATTATGTGCTAATTTCATTATATGTTGATGATAAAAAAGAGTTGCCTCAAGAGCAGCAAATATTGGTAAACCGAATTAATGGAGGGAAAAGAAAATTGGAAAACTACGGACATAAATGGGCCAATTTTCAAACCCAATATTTTCAGACCAACTCACAGCCTTACTATGTGCTTTTAAACCCCGATGGCACTAAAATATTAAATGAACCTGTAGGGTATATGCCTAACGAAAACGATTATGCTAAATTCTTGGAATGTGGACTCGAGGTTTTTGAAGCACTTTAGAATCAATAAGACTTTAAAATAGCTAGTTGATTTTCATAATGAAAAATAAACTGTCGTTATTAAAAATCAATTTCCAAGCAGTGCAGCTTATCAATAAAAAAGTACTTATCTGTAATATCGGTAATTTCTGTTGACGATTTGGTGCCGCGTAATAAAATCGATTTAATTGGCGAGTTTTGTAATTGCGCAATTTGCGATGTGGATATGCGTCCCTTAAAAGAAAAATTCCCGCATTCAACACCCCAAGAATGATAAAAGGAAACGGTTTGGTTGTTTTCCAACCTAACCTTTACACTCGAACGGTTGTGCGACATGTAGCTGGCACACCCTAAGCTTTCGGATAGATTAAAAAAGACGTTCAATTTTCTGCCATGCCTGTATAATTCTATATTTAAGTTTTTACTAAGCGAATAAGGCTCGGTTTGTATGTTTTTTATTTTGTAAAAGTCGTCGTATTCGTTAATCAAGTAATTGCACGAAGTACTTCGGGTAGCTTCTTTGGGCGCAGGTTTACTGGTTTCTTTTGGTTCGACAGTAACTGCGGTTTTTTGTTCTTCTTCAATTTTTAACTGCGTTTCGTGCTCTGCCTTGGCTTTGGAGAGGTATTCCTGACTTTTTAATTTCTGAAGTTTTTTTCTTTCCGCTTCAACCTTCGCAACGGAATCCAGTCGTTGTTTTTCCAATAATGCCAAACGTTTTTGTTCTTCGGCCTTGGCGATGGAATCTCTTTTTCTTTGAGCCGCAATAGCCTTGCGAACAATTTCTTCAATTTTAGCAATGGAATCGGCTTTTTTCTGTGCCAAGATTTTCAGCCTCTCGGTTTCATTGATTTTCGCTAATGAATCCTTTTTCCGTTGGGCAATCAATGCTAATCGCTTTTGCTCTTCAACTTTGGCGATGGAGTCCAATCGCTGCTTTTCGAGAAGCACCAATCGCTGTTGTTCTTTGATTTCTTCAATTGAATCGGCACTTTTCTGTGCTAAGATTTTCAGCCTTGCGGTCTCTTTGATTTTCGCTAGTGAATCCTTTTCCCGTTGGGCAATCAATGCTAATCGCTTTTGCTCTTCAACTTTGGCGATGGAGTCTAATCGCTGCTTTTCTAGAAGTGCCAACCGTTGTTGTTCTTTGATTTCTGCAATGGAATCGGCTTTTTTCTGTGCCAAGAGTTCCAATCTTTCAATCTCTTTGATTTTCGCTAAGGAATCCCTTTTCCGTTGGGCAATCAGTGCTAATCGTTTTTGTTCTTCAACTTTTGCAATGGAATCCCGGGTTTTTTCCGAGTCTTGAGCCAAGTCATTTTCTTTCTGCTTTCTTTCTTCAATGGCTCGTTGTTTGGCTTCGTCTTGAAAAGCATAGTAAAGGTCCATCATGCCTTCGTTAACTTCAAGGTCATCAACCGAAACATATCCTGTTTTTCCTTTATACCTAATTTTGTAAATGTCTTTTCCTAAATATTCAAGAACAATACAAATGTCGTTTTGGTTGAATTCGGCAATGGTTTCAGAAAAATCATTTTGATGTTTAGATAAAAAACCATTCTGATAAAATGTTGTGCGTACCGTTTTCTTCTGTGCATTTAAATTCGGAACAAAAAACAGCGAACAAACAAAAAGGACGATAATTTTATGCATAGGTTTTAGATAGGATTTGGGCTAATGCTTACAGCATAATGAAACTTAAACACTCAAAGGTAGCTAATCTAGCGCATTTTTGGTAACATACCAACGCCAACCAATAATTGCCATTTGTAGCTTTGTAGCTTTCGATAGGTCCAATTGTCGTTTTGAATAGCTTGGCAAGATAGCTTTGTTGACTTTTGCCAATAATTTAAAAACTTGTTTCTTCATGTTGCTTTTTTTGTCTTTAATAAAGACGAAGCAGCATTTAAGTTGCCTTATTAAAAATGTGCAGAGACCTAAAATGATGCTTGCTTTTACAAAAATAGTAAAACTTATTCTAGACTAAGTTTTAAATATTTTAAGTTAAATAATTGAAATGATGTAAAGAATTATTCCGATTAATAGTTTGGCAAGTGTCATCATACTTTTTAGGTTTTAAAGGTTAGTTTACAAACGCTTTTTTGTTTGTGTTTTTTGAAGATATGGGTTTGCCAAGCTGTTTGCCAAATGTTTTGATTATAATCGATGAATTTGAATGCTGGTTTGTAAGTGGATAAATAATTTTAGTTTGAAAAAGAAATAGTGTCTCTTTAATTTGGTTTATAAATGAAATAAAGAATGATTCAATCTTTAAATTTTGAAATATATCAAGGCTGTTTTTTCGACTAGTTTAAAAAATCAAGGGGTATTTTATTTTTAGAAAGACGTTTTTGGCCCAATTCATCTTTTTCGGACTTTGCAACAGACAAGTTTTTCTTAATGTGTTTGAAACTGAAAATTAAGCAAAAAACTAAAATTCGTATTCTTAAACAGATTTAGAAATTTAGTTTCAATTATATTCGCAAAAAAATATCTATGAGTCTGTTATTAGTAATCCTCGGGTTTGTTTTATTGGTTGTTGGTGGCGAATTTTTGGTGCGTTCTTCGGTAGCATTGTCATTTAAGTTCAATATTTCAAAAATGGTTATAGGGATGACGGTAGTTTCTTTTGCTACTTCGGCTCCGGAATTGTTGGTGAGTCTTCAGGCAGCTTTATCCGGTTCGCCAGCCATTGCCATAAATAACGTTGTGGGATCCAATATTGCCAATATTGGACTGGTTTTGGGGGTGACAGCCATGGTTGGCGCCATAGCGGTCGACTCATCTTTTTATAAGCTTAACTGGCCAGTGATGATGGTGTTTTCCATAGTGCTTTATTATTTTTTGTTTAATGACAGTTTACTTTCAACGTTTGAAGGTGCTATTTTATTTGTTGGTTTGCTGGTGTTTTTGACGGTTCTCATTAAGAATGCCAAAAAATATGCTGAAGTAGAAGAAGTGGACGAAACCTTGGCTATCGTATCGAATTTTAAAATAATGCTTTGGTTGCTCATTGGTGCTTTTGCTTTATATTTTGGTAGCGAGTGGCTGGTTGATGGCTCGAAGGATATAGCGCGTTCCATTGGTGTAAGTGAAGCTGTTATAGGCGTGTCCTTAATTGCCATTGGTACCAGCGTGCCAGAATTGGCGGCTTCGGTTATTGCGGCGGCCAAGCAGGAAAAGGCCATTTCGTTGGGTAATTTAATTGGCTCAAATATCTTTAATATCGGTTCTGTTTTGGGGTTAACGTCTTTGGTAAAACCCATTCCGGTTACCGAGCCTCAAATATTAACCAACGATTTATTCTGGATGCTCGGTTTCGCCGCACTATTATTGCCTATGGTATTTTTACCACAACGCATGCAAATAACCAGAACCAAAGGTTTTGTACTGGTATTGGGCTACGGTGTGTTCATGTTTTTAGTATTTACTCTCAAGTAACTTTTCAAGTTTGCTTGCCGAAGGGATTTAGTTTTTCTGAATTTGTTTATTTTAGACTGCATTATAGTAGCACTTAAAACGATACAGCAAATTTTAAGGAATGTTTAAAAAAGACCCACTTCAAATTATTGCGTATCAAACTTATGGCACCTCCACTCGTTTGTATTTGCGGGGAAGAGCTTTAGAGGATGAAAATATAGACCTCGAAAAGAAAGGAGCGTTTAAATTGCTCGTTAATGCATGGAAACGGTTTGAGACTGATGAAATAAAACATACCAAAATTAGGGTAAAGCTCGGAGACGATAAATTCTTTTATGCCAAAACCAACCACCGAGGCTATTTTCTTTTGGATGAACGCGTAGAAAACTTAAAAGATTATATAAATGCTGAAGGTTGGGTGAAGTTAGAGTTTTCGTTTGAAGCCCAAAAATTAAAACGAACCATACAGTTAGGCAACCGTTTTCCGGGTGAAATGCTTATACCATCCCAAAATAGTTCCTTTGGAGTTATCAGTGACATTGACGATACCATTTTGCACACTGGGCTAGTGTCCATTTTAAAATGGCGAGTACTTATCAATACGTTTTTAACATCGGCGGGAAGACGATTGGCTTTGGAGGGTACTCCCGAATTTTATCATCTGTTGCATCGCGGAAAAACGAGACAGGAAACCAATCCCATATTTTATGTAAGCCACAGCCCGTGGAATTTGTACAGATATTTGGAATATTTTCTGAAGAAGAATAATTTTCCCAAAGGCCCCATTATTTTAAGAAGTTTTCCGAAACCATTTTCAAAAAAGGTAAAAGGGGAGAAGCCCCAAAAACAAAAGGAAATTCTAAATCTTTTAAAAACCTATCCGAAGCTAAAATTCATCTTAATTGGCGATAGCGGCGAGCACGATCCCGATATTTATATGGAAATTGCCAATGCATATCCAGAAAATGTCATGGCTATTTATTTACGTACTGTAAACCACAAGTCTAAAATGCAGCGCGTAAAATCACTTTATAAAAACTATACTGTTTCTCCCGTCCTCTTGGTGGAAAATAGTGAGGAAGCCATAGCTCATGCTAAAAAGCATGGTTTTATTGCATCTTAAAAGAGGCCGTTAATTTCGGCATCAATAGTGTTGATTACATATCCTAAATCTTCAGGATTATCAACAAAATTCAAATTATCCACATCAATAATTAACAGTTTACCTTTGTCGTAGCCATGAATCCAAGCTTCATACCTTTCGTTCAATCGGCTTAAATAATCAATACTAATAGAGTTTTCGTAATCGCGACCACGCTTTTGTATTTGCGAAACTAAATTAGGAATAGAGCTGCGCAGATAAATCAGAACGTCAGGCCCTTGAACCAAAGATTGCATCAAATCGAAAAGCGACGAGTAGTTTTCAAAATCCCGATTGGTCATTAAACCCATGGCGTGCAGGTTCGGGGCAAAAATATGGGCATCTTCATAAATAGTACGATCTTGAATGATGTCCTTTCCACTTTGTCTAATCTGCAACACTTGCCTAAAACGACTGTTAAGGAAATACACTTGTAAATTAAAACTCCATCGTGCCATTTGGTTGTAAAAATCGTCTAAGTACGGGTTGTCCACAACATCTTCCAATTGGGCTTCCCATTTGTAGTGTTTGGCAAGAAGTTTGGTTAAAGTGGTTTTTCCGGCACCAATATTTCCGGCAACAGCAATATGCATGGTTTAAAGGATTTTTAGTTGCAATTTATACAGCGTTTCGCTGTCGTAAATATACAAGGTTTCATTGGTAAGCGAAAACCCCTTTATCGATAAATGCGGAATTTTTATTTCCTGTGGGGTTATGCTATCGGCTTTTAAAAAGAATAGGGAATTATTTTGTTTAAACACTAGATTTTCTCCCGAAACGTCAATAGAAGTGAAACCCGTATTTTTTGTTTTGTGCACCAGCGAACCAAAATAATTGTATACATAAAGGTAGTTTTGGGTAAGCAGCCAACAATAATTATAATTACTCTTAAGGTCTAAAACAGGGCTTTGAACAGGGGCAGTCTGTGCTCTGGTGCTGTTGTTCTTATAGTCGAAAAGTTCTAATTTTTGCAAATCTTGGTTGAAAATCCAAATGGAATTATCGAACCCGGTTGAAACATGGCTTACATTTTTATAAGGAGAAACGGAGTTGAAATCAATCTTAAAGATTTCTGCCATTCGGTTGTCCAAAATAATAACTGTGTTGAAGTCTTTATAAAATAAATTAATTTTTAACGGGTTGAAGGCATCGGCCGAGTAAAGTGGCCCTAATTGTAGGTTGTTGTAAGATAGCTTGTTTTCTGGTGTTTTTTTGTAAAACACGTTTTGGTGGGCAAAATAGGTGATGCCAAAATTGTCAATAGCGATTAAGTGGTCTAATGTTATCTCGGTAGAATCAATAACTGTGGCATCAATGTGTTCTTGGGAAAAACCAAAAAAAGCAAAAAAGCATATAAAATGAAGAAAATGTTTCATGGGTACCAAATTTACAAAAACCAAGCCACTACAGCCGTTGCACTAAATTTTATAAAAATAGTATCTTTTTTGTTTGCAGAATAAATAAACAATAATATATTTGCGCTCGGTTTTGGGGAGATACTCAAGCGGCCAACGAGGACAGACTGTAAATCTGTTGTTTTTTAACTTCGCAGGTTCGAATCCTGCTCTCCCCACAAAAGCAAGTTCAAAACGGACTTGCTTTTTTATTTTTATTGGTTTTAATGTTTTGAAAAACAGCGTTTTTTGGTGTTTTATGGCGTATCAAATACCGTTATGAAATGTTGTTAACAACTCCTCTTTAAATAACTAAAAAACATTTCGGCATTAACTGTTTTAATTTTGTAAATTTGCCTGCGTTTATAAGCGCATCATGACAAGTACAGCAAAATATATCTTCGTAACCGGCGGGGTTACGTCATCACTAGGAAAAGGTATTATAGCCGCATCGTTGGCAAAACTATTACAGGCCCAAGGTTACCGGGTTACCATTCAAAAATTAGACCCTTATATTAATGTCGATCCGGGTACACTTAACCCTTACGAGCATGGCGAATGTTATGTAACCGAAGATGGGGCCGAAACCGATTTGGATTTAGGCCATTACGAGCGCTTTCTTAACCGACCTACTAGTCAGGCCAATAACGTAACAACAGGACGCATTTACCAGAGCGTTATTCAAAAAGAACGTCGTGGCGAGTTTTTGGGCAAAACTGTTCAAGTTGTTCCTCATATTACCGATGAAATTAAAGAACGTATCCAAATCCTTGGAAAATCTGGGAAATACGATATCGTAATTACTGAAATTGGGGGAACCGTAGGTGATATTGAATCGTTACCGTACGTTGAGGCCGTTCGCCAATTACGTTGGGATTTGGGTGATAATAACGGTATAGTTATCCACCTTACCTTAGTGCCGTATCTTTCGGCTGCGGGCGAATTAAAAACCAAACCAACCCAACACAGTGTTAAAACCTTGATGGAGAGTGGGGTGCAAGCCGATATTTTAGTTTGTAGAACCGAACACAATTTACCTTCAGATTTAAGAAGAAAATTGGCCTTGTTCTGTAACGTTAAGGAAGATGCCGTTATTCAATCTATAGATGCTTCAACCATTTACGATGTTCCTAACTTAATGTTGGAAGAAGGACTTGATAAAGTGGTGCTAAGAAAGCTGGATTTAGAATGTACAAAACCAGATATAGACCAATGGAACCAATTCTTGAAGCGTCATAAAAACCCAAAAAACGAAATTACCATTGGATTAATTGGTAAGTATGTAGAGTTACAAGATTCTTATAAATCGATTTTGGAAGCCTTTATTCACGCTGGTGCTGAAAACGAGGTGAAGGTGAATATAGAATCAGTGCATTCAGAGTATATTAATCAAGATAATGCCGAGTTAAAACTTGGTCATTTAGATGGAGTATTGGTGGCACCAGGATTTGGCGAACGTGGTATTGAAGGAAAAATTGATGCGGTAAGATATGTGCGCGAAAACAATGTGCCATTTTTAGGGATTTGTCTTGGTATGCAAATGGCGGTTATCGAGTTTGCCAGAAACGTATTAAATATAAAAGACGCCGATTCGGTTGAAATAAATGCCGAAACCGAAAACCCAGTAATCGCCCTAATGGAAGACCAAAAAACCGTAGAGGATAAAGGTGGTACCATGCGTTTAGGGGCTTGGGCATGCGATTTAAAAATAGGCAGTAAAGTACGCGATATATACAAATCTGAAAGTATTGCCGAGCGCCACAGACACCGTTATGAATTTAACGGCGATTATAAAGAGCAGTTTGAGGCTGCTGGAATGAAAGCCACAGGATTAAATCCAGATACTGGCTTGGTAGAAATTGTAGAACTGCAAGATCACCCTTGGTTTGTGGGCGTTCAATATCACCCAGAATATAAGAGTACCGTGGCCAATCCGCATCCGCTATTCGTGGCTTTTGTAAAGGCTGCTCTTAGTAGCAAGAAAAAAAAGAATGCCACAGTGTCACAAAACAAATAAATGGTTAGTTTTTTGATTTAACAAAACGATATTAAAAAAGGCCTGGCTGGTTTTCATAACTGGTCAGGTCTAAACATTAAACAATGGAAGAAAAAAAGTTAGATATCAATTCGATTATTGGGTTCATCCTAATTTTTGGAATATTAGCCTATATGCTTTGGCAAAACCAACCTACTCCAGAAGAGTTGGAGGCCCAAGAAAAAGCCAAGCAAGAACAAGTTGAAGCCGAGAAAAAGGCCAAAGAACAGCAACAAAATGTAGCAAATACCAATACTGATTTCGTAGTGGGTTCTGGGTTGGATTCATTGCAGCAAGTGCAATTGAAAAATAAGTTGGGCGCGTTTGCGTATTCGGCCATGCAATCGTCCGAAGGCGAAACTTTGGTTGAAACCGATTTATTGGCTTTAAAATTCAGTCATAAAGGAGGTGTGCTTTCAGAAGTTAAATTGAAGAAGTTTGTAGATTTTAATGCCGATCCTATTTATTTGGTAAAAGATAACAACGCAGCATTCAATATTAATTTCGGAACGACGGACAGCCGCGTATTGAATACACAAGATTTGCCTTTTGTGCCTTCGGTTACCAAAAATGGTGATTTAACCGTGGTTTCCATGAAATTGAAAGTTTCTGAAACTAAGTTTTTGGAATACCGTTATGAGCTGAAAGATAATGATTATATGATGGGCTTTACGGTGCGTTCGCAAGGACTTTCGGATGTTATTAACAGTTCGCAGCAAATTGATTTAGACTGGAAACTAAAGGGTTACCGTCATGCCAAAAGTATTTCGTACGAAAATCGGTATACCGATATTCATTACGAATACGAAGATGGTAAGGATGATTATACCGGTGCTCGCGATGCCGATGAAACTATTGAAGACGTATCGTGGATTGGCTATAAGCAGCATTTCTTCACTTCGGTATTATTAACAGATACACCGTTTAAAAGGGCTCATTTAACAGCGCAGAATTTGGTTGACGATGAAGCTGTCGATACGGTTTACACCAAATTGTTCACCTCTAAAATTCCGTTGGAATTGCAAGGCGGTGAAATTAACCAAAGTATGGATTGGTACTATGGGCCCAGTGATTTTGAAGTGCTTAATGCTTACGACAGAAACCTTGATGAAATTGTACCGTTTGGCTGGGGTATTTTCGGTTGGATAAACCGTTATGTGTTTATGCCGTTGTTTGCCTTTTTAGGTAGTTTTATGCCTTACGGAATCGCCATTGTGGTGATGACTATTTTGGTGAAAATCTGTCTGTCATTCGTACAGTACAAGCAGTTTTTGTCGCAGGCTAAAATGAAGATTTTGAAGCCAGAGTTAGACGAAATTCGCGAAAAGTACAAAAACAACAAAATGAAGGCGCAACAAGAAACTTTGGCCTTGCAAACCAAAGCAGGAGCAAGCCCTATGGCGGGTTGTTTGCCAGCGTTGATTCAGTTGCCGGTGTTTTATGCCTTATTCCAGTTTTTCCCTTCGGCATTCGATTTAAGACAAAAAAGTTTCCTTTGGGCAGACGATTTATCATCTTACGATGTGATAGCCAACCTTCCGTTCAATATTCCGTTTTACGGTAATCACGTGAGTTTGTTCCCTATTTTGGCATCTATCGCTATTTTCTTTTATATGCGATTAACCACCGGGCAAAACGTACAGGCGCAACCACAACAGGAAGGCATGCCCGATATGGCTAAAATGATGAAATACATGATGTACTTCTCGCCAATAATGATGTTGTTTTTCTTTAACAATTACGCATCTGGTTTGAGTTTGTACTATTTCATTTCAAACTTAATTAGTATAGGAATCATCTTGGTGATCAAGAATTTTATTTTGGACGAGGATAAGATTCACGCTCAAATCCAAGAGAAAAAGAAGCAACCTAAAAAACAAAACCGTTTCCAGAAGAAAATGGCCGAAATGATGGAGCAGGCCGAGCAACAAAAACAGATGCAAAATAGACGGAAATAGTTTTTTATTTAAATTTCAACTGAAAAGCTGTCATAACTTCATGTTGGCAGCTTTTTTGTTATAAGAAAGTTTCAAATTACACGTTACTAATCAAAAATGAAATCCACATGAAAGTTATATACGGTTTGTTAATCTTTTTAGTCTTTACGTCCGTTTCCATGGCTCAAAACTTTAATCAATTTGATGCTAACGGCAAACGCCACGGCAAATGGCAAAAAAAATATGAAGGTACCGACGTGTTAAGGTACGAGGGGGAATTTTTTCATGGTAAGGAAATAGGGCTTTTTAAATTCTATAAAAATTATAAGAACAGAGCGGTTTTATCAGCCACAAAACAGTTTAATCCAGAAAACGAATTAGCTGAAGTAAAGTTTTTTACTTCTAGTGGGAAATTGGTGGGTGAAGGAAAAATGGATGGGAAAACTTATGTCGGCACTTGGAAATATTATCAAAAAAATAATGAGAACCTTTTAACGTTGGAGCATTATAATGATAAAGGGCAACTGGATGGAGAACGTTTTGTGTATTATCCAAATGAACAAGTGGCCGAAAAACAAAATTATGTAGCGGGAAAACTTCATGGTGAGTCGGTGTGGTATTCTGAAAACAATGTTATTGTAAAATCGTATCACTACGAAAATGGAGAGTTGCACGGACCTGCAAAATTTTTCAATAAAAAGGGCGAGTTGATTTGTGAAGGCAACTACAAAAATTCTGAAAAACATGGGGTTTGGAAATATTACGAAAATGGTAATTTGGCCAAACAAGAAACGTTTTGAACTAAAAAAACTCCTTAAATAATTAAGGAGTTTTTCATTCATAGCACTTTTTTTAACTAACCAACCAAAAATTTTAAAGTGGAGGCAATATAACCTTGTCTATAACATGTACAACGCCATTTGAGGCTTGAATATCAACTAACGATGTAACGATGTTGCTTGTTCTTCCATTAGCATCGGTTAAAGTAAAGGCACTTGCGTCTGCTTGTATATCGCCTCCTAATGTTGTTACGGTTCCTGTGGCTAACTGTGATGATTGTACGTTAGCATTGACAATATGGTGTAGCAAAACTGAATTGACAGTAGAAGTAGGGATGTCTGTAAGAGCACTAACTTCAAGTTCTGTTAGTAAACTTGCAAAGGCATCGTTGGTTGGTGCAAATACGGTAAACGGTCCAGCTTCAGGATTTGACACCGTTTCAATATAAGGTACGGTTGGGGTGCCTGTGTCGGCATAAGCTAATGCATCTACAAGAATCGATAAAGCAGCATTACTAGTAGCAAACGTTGCAATGGTTGGTAAGTCGATAACTTTATCTACAATATGAACAACACCATTTGAAGTCGATACATCTGCCGTGGTTACCGTGGCGCTGCCGTTAAACATTACTCCAGCACTTCCGTCGAAATATATACTTAATTTAGAATTATTTGGTCCGCCGGCCATGGTGTTGGTGTATCCCATAGCTCCGGCTAAATCAGACGACATAATATTGGCATCTGGAATAACATGGTTTAATAAAATTTGAGTTAAAACATCATTTGGTACATCTGCCAAAGAATTAAATCCTTTTTCATTCAAAAAAGCAGTAAAGGCAGCGTTGGTTGGAGCTAATACGGTTCTGTTTCCTTCGGCAGAAAGTGCACCAACTAAATTAGCTTTAACAACGGCATCCACTAAAATGCTTAAATCGGCAACCGATTGGGCAGTTTCTACAATATTCGGCTCTTCGGCTTCTGGTAAAATAACTTTATCGATAACGTGAACGACACCGTTAGTTCCTTGTATATCTAATAAAGAGGTCACAATATTGCTCATTCTTCCATTAGCATCGGTTAAGGTGAATGCATTGGCATCGGCAGTGATGTCTCCGCCTAAGGTAGAAACGGTACCGGAAGTCAACATACTCGATTGAACGTTCGCATTTACAATATGATTTAGTAGTACAGCATCAACGGTTTCGGTGTCAATATCCGTAAGGGCAGAAACATTAAGCTCGGCCAATAAAGACGCGAAAGCATCGTTGGTGGGAGCGAATACAGTAAAAGGTCCCGCTTCTCCGTCAGAAACGGTGTTAATGTATGGCACTGTTGGGTTACCTGTGTCGGCGTAGGCTAAAGCATCAACTAAAATGGATAAGTTTGAATTTGTGGTGGCGAATGTGGCAATAGTAGGTAAATCTATAACTTTATCTACAACGTGTACCACTCCATTTGAGGTTTCAATATCGGCAATTTGTACAGATGACATACCGTTAAAGGTCACACCTGAAGAGCCATCAAAATACAAACTTAGATTGCTGTTATTAGGACCTTCGGCCATAGTATTGGTATAGCCAGAGGTATTGACCAACGAAGCTGAATAGATGTTAGTGTCGGCGATAACGTGATTTAATAAAATTTGAGTTAAAACGTCGTTAGGTACATCAGATAAAGAGTTAAAGCCTTTATCCTGTAAAAACGCTGTAAAAGCGGCATTGGTCGGAGCCAAAACGGTTTTGTTCCCTGAAGCAGAAAGGGCATCTACCAAACCTGCTTGCACTACAGCATCTACTAAAATGCTTAACTGGCTTGAGGTTTGTGCTGTTTGAACAATGTTCAAACTAGGTTGCATGTTGTTGTTGTCGTCGTCATCATTACACGATGTCATGAAGAACATAATCATCACGAAAGATGCGATTTTTGAGATTGTTTTTAAAGTGTTCATAGCTCTTAAATTTTTTTTGTTTAGCAAATATATAAAAAAATTAAACAAAAATATATATTCTGTTTATGTTTTTTTAAAATAAAATAAACATTTTTCCTTTTTAACCCTCCAATCGCCAGCTTTTAATACGTAATAAATAATAGATTTATATGTATCTTTGCAGCTTAAAATTTTGCATATGAAACGGGTAATTATAGGGCTTTCAGGTGGTGTAGATTCTAGTGTGGCGGCATATTTACTTAAAGAACAAGGTTACGAAGTCATTGGGCTGTTTATGAAGAATTGGCACGACGATTCGGTAACTATTTCGAATGAATGCCCTTGGTTAGACGATAGCAACGATGCGATGCTTGTAGCAGAGAAGTTAGGCATCCCCTTCCAAACGGTCGATTTAAGTGAACAATATAAAGAACGTATTGTTGATTATATGTTCCAAGAATATGAAAAGGGAAGAACGCCCAACCCAGATGTGCTTTGCAACCGTGAGATCAAATTCGACGTGTTTATGGATATTGCTCTGGAATTGGGGGCCGATTACGTGGCTACTGGCCACTATTGCAGAAAGGGAACTATTGAAAAAGATGGCCAGAAAACCTATCAGCTTTTAGCTGGGATTGATGGGAATAAAGATCAATCATACTTTTTGTGCCAACTTTCGCAGGAGCAATTAAGTAAATCGTTGTTCCCGATAGGCGAACTCACCAAAACGGAAGTGCGCGAAATCGCTTCGAAATTAGATTTGGTTACCGCTGAAAAGAAAGATTCTCAAGGTCTTTGTTTTATAGGAAAGGTGAAATTGCCCGATTTTCTTCAGCAGCAATTAAAGCCTAAAGAGGGTGTTATTGTTGAAATTCCGAAGGAGCAGGAATTGTATAATGATGTAGAAAGAACCTTTATTTCTGAAGAAGACAAACTGAATTACCTGTCGCGTAAACTGCAGTATAAAAGAGATTACGGAAAAGTGGTGGGTAAACACCAGGGCGCACATTATTTTACTAAAGGGCAACGAAAGGGATTGGCCGTTGGGGGTACGCCCGAGCCTTTGTTTGTGATTGATACCGATGTTGAGGAAAATATTATTTACACGGGGCAAGGTAAAAACCATCCGGGTTTGCTTAAAAAAGCATTGTTTGTAACTAACGAAGAACTGCACTGGGTTCGTGAAGACTTAGCACTTAAAGTTGGTGAAACCATGCAGGTAAAAGCGCGCATACGTTACCGGCAACCATTGGAAGAGGCGACGTTGCACAAGGTTGAAAGCGGACTGTATGTAGAATTTGAAAATTTTCAATCGGCGATTACCGAAGGCCAGTTTGTAGCATGGTATATTGAAGATGAATTAGTTGGGTCGGGAGTTATTTCGTAAATTGTCATCAAAAATACTATGACAAAGGGCCTGATTGTTTTTAGTCTTCTCTTGTTCCAGCTTGTGGCTATGGCTCAAGAGGATGCTTGGGTGTATTTAATCGATAAGGAAAATATAGCCCAAGCTTTAGCAAATCCAGCTTCCATTCTTTCAGAAAAGGCCATCGACCGTAAAAACAGGCACGGCATTGCTATTGATGAACGCGATGTGCCGGTTAATGAAAATTATATTTCCCAAATAAAAGCGGCGCCGGGTATTGCGGTTTTAGCCAAATCGAAATGGATGAATGCGCTGCACGTTCGGGGCAGCCAATCTGATATTGAAAATTTGCAGGATAATTTTTCCTTTGTTGAATCCATAGAGTTTGCCGATAGAAATAAAAATGCTTCCAAAGGTGAAGAGGTTAAGCAAAAGCGTAAAACAGAAACCGTTTTAACGGCGTTTAATTATGGTAAGGCACTCAATCAAATTGAAATGATTAATGGCGACCAGTTGCATCTTTCAGATTACACTGGTACGGGGGTAACCATTGCTGTTCTCGATGGCGGCTTTCCGAATGTAAATACCATGGCGGCTTTACAACGCTTAAGGGACGCAGGTAATCTTAAAGGAGCTTATGATTTTGTAAACAGAGATGATGATGTATATACCAACACAGCCGGTAATCATGGTACTTTGGTACTCAGCACGATGGCTGCATATCTCGAGGGGCAATATGTGGGAACGGCACCTGACGCATCTTATTATTTGTTTACAACCGAGGATGGTACAAGTGAAAATACCGTTGAAGAAAGTTACTGGGTAGAAGCGGCTGAGCGTGCCGATAGTTTAGGGGTAGATGTGATAAACTCATCACTTGGTTACGGCAAAACCTATGACAATCCGAATTATGCCTACTCACCGTCAGATTTTAACGGAAACACCACTTTTGTTTCACGAGGTGCTAACATCGCTTTTGAAAAAGGTTTGCTGATAGTAAATTCTGCTGGAAATTCAGGAAATAATGGTGTTGGGGCTCCAGCAGATTCTCCTGGCGTATTATCCATTGGGGCGGTAGATGCCAATGGCAATTACGCTTCGTTCAGTTCGGTGGGCAATTCCTTTCAACCTTCTCAAAAACCAGATGTGGTGGCCCAGGGGCAAAACAGTGTTGTTATAAACGAAAACGATGCAATTGGTCCGGCTAACGGCACCTCGTTCAGTTCGCCCATATTGGCTGGTGGTATTGCCTGTTTATGGCAAGCCTTGCCCAACAAAACCAATGTTGAGCTTATGCAATTGATTCGTGAGTCGGCATCACAATTTGAAAATCCGGATAACTTTTTGGGCTACGGTATTCCCAATTTAGAGGTGGCTTTAAGTTCAGCTTTAGAAATAACAGGGCTTTCAAATGAAACGCCCATAAAAATGTTTCCCAACCCGGCTACTAATGAATTGTTTTTCAGCTTCAATAAAAATGCTACTTTTTACGTAGATGTTTTTGATGTGTACGGGAAGCATGTTTTAGCGTTTATATTAACCGATTCAAAATTTAAAGTGAATATTGCGTCATTAACAAATGGTGTTTATTTTGTAAACCTTCAATCATCAAACGAATCAAGAACCTTCAAACTTATAAAAAGGTAAATGCCGAATAAAATAACGGAACTTTTCAATATTAAATATCCCATTGTTCAAGCGGGGATGGTGTGGAACAGTGGTTGGCGGTTGGCTTCGGCGTCGAGCAACTCTGGTATTTTAGGATTAATTGGAGCTGGTTCGATGTATCCGGAAGTGCTGCGCGAACATATTCAAAAATGTAAAAAAGCTACCGATAAACCTTTCGGCGTAAACGTACCCATGCTATATCCAGACATTGAAAAAATTATGGATATCATTGTTGAAGAAGGCGTGAAGATTGTATTTACTTCGGCGGGAAATCCGAAAACTTGGACGGCTTGGCTGCAGGAACGCGGTGTTACAGTGGTGCATGTTGTGAGCAGTGTGAAGTTTGCTCTAAAAGCTCAGCAAGCTGGGGTAGATGCCATTGTAGCTGAAGGTTTTGAAGCTGGCGGGCACAATGGTCGGGACGAAACTACCACATTAACTTTAATTCCCATGGTGAGGGAGCAAGTGGATATTCCATTGATTGCAGCTGGAGGAATTGCGACCGGAAAGGCCATGCTGGCGACCATGGTTTTAGGTGCCGATGGCGTGCAGATAGGAAGTCGGTTTGCTGCTAGCGAAGAGAGTTCGGCGCATATCAATTTCAAACAAGCTGTGGTCAATGCCAAGGAAGGCGACACGCAGCTTACGTTAAAGGAGTTGGCGCCTGTTCGGTTAATAAAAAATAAATTTTATAACGATGTTCAGGAGCTATATAAACTATCGCCAACGGTTGAGCAGTTAAAAGCATTGCTGGGGCGAGGGCGAGCCAAAAAGGGCATGTTTGAAGGCAATCTGGAAGAAGGCGAGTTGGAAATTGGCCAAATTTCAGGTCTTATTCACGATATAAAACCGGTGCATCAAATTGTTAAAGAGATTGTAAAGGAGTTTGAGGCCGCCAAGCAAAACGTTGCTCAATTATAATTTTTAATAGGGTGTTAAAGTATTCGTTTCTTCCATTAACTCTTAATAGATTTGTTGGGACTTAAATAGCCTCCATTGAGCGATCAAATTCTAACATACAATAAAATTACTTCGGTTAGCGATATAAAAATCGAACCTTTTGATGTTGCTAAACGTTATACCAAACCCCATAAACATAACAAGTATTTAGAGTTGGTATTTTTTACAAAAGGAAGCGGGTTTCATTATTTAGATGCTCAACCTTATGAAATAAAACCACCAATTGCTTTTTTAATACATAATGACCAAGTGCATCATTGGAGCATAGATTCGGTTCCCGAGGGGTTTGTAATTATTATTAAAGAATCGTTTTTAGAGCGTATAACCGATAATGCTGTTCGTTTTCAATTAAGTCTTCTGAAAGATTTAGAGCTCATAAATATCGATGAAAAAGACCAAGCTTTACCGTTGCTTTTTGAAGCCTTGTGCTTGGAAATGAAACGGGCTCAGGTAAATCAGGAATTTTTAGAAAGTGCACTAAAGGCCGTATTGTCGAAACTAATAGGTTACTCCAAACACAAAATTTCCATAAATAAAACAAGTGTAGAGCATATGTTTTTAGAGTTATTGTCTCAAAACCTAAAAAATAATGTGACCTTTTATGCCAAACAATTGCATACCACATCACAAAACTTAAATGCCGTTTGCCAAAAATCATTTCAAAAGTCAGCATCCGATGTTATTGCAGAGTTTATTATCAAAGAAGTTAAACGTCAATTGCTCTATACCACAAAAAATATTAGTGATATAGCTTTCGATTTAGGGTTTAAAGACACCTCAAACTTTACCAAATTTTTCAAAAGACATACCGGAATGACACCGTTAAATTTTAAGAAAAACGAATAAATACTAATTACCATTTATTTTTCAAATACACCAAAATAGTTATAAAAGCTATGCTATCTTGCGCTGCAAATAAAAGAAGATAAAAGACAAAAACTATGATTAAAACCAAGTACATTTTATTATTAGCCCTACTATTAAATGTCCTTTATTCCTACGGGCAAATAAAAGGTAAAATTGTTGATGAAACCGGTTCAGCTTTAGAGTATGCTACTGCCGCTATTTATAACCAAAAGAAGAGCGCATTGGTAACTGGGGTGGTAACCGATTTAAATGGAAATTTTAGCTTTGAAAACCTTAAAAAAGGCACCTATTACATTGAAGCCTCTTTTATTGGCTATGAGGCGCAAACAGTTAAGAATATTATCATTACAACTACAAACGAAACTATCGATTTGGGTACCTTGAAACTCACTTTAGGTAACACCCTAAATGAAGTGGTTGTAAATGGAGAGCGTGCTATAGTAGTAAATAAAATTGACCGCCAGGTGTTTGATGCCGAAAAGTTTAAAAGTGCCCAAGGTGGATCGGGCATTGATGTCATAAGAAATTTACCGTCCGTAACCCTTAATGGCCAAGGGGAAATTAGTGTTCGAGGTAGCTCGGGCTTTGTGGTGCTGCTTAATAATAAACCGGTGCAAGGTAATGCCAGCTCTCTAATCGCCCAATTGCCGGCTAATGCGATTGAACGGGTTGAGGTCATTACGGCGCCGTCGGCTAAATACGACCCCGAAGGAAAAGCTGGTATTTTAAACATTATAACTAAAAGAGGAGCCGTAAATGGGGCTTTCGGACAAATAAATGTTAAAGGTGGTTTGCCATCCATAGAAACATATAACAACGATAAAGCCCATCAACGTTACGGTATCGACGCCACTTACAACATGCGAAATGATAAATGGAACGTATCCTTAGGGGCCAGTTACCAGCGCAACGACCTTGGCGGCCGAAGGGAAGGTGATGTTTACACAATTATTGATGATATTAAAACACAATTTCCGTCTACAGGAGAGCGCAGTTTTGACGAAACTAATTATAGCGGACGTTTTACAGTAGATTTTACGCCCGATACCACCAATGTGTTTTCATTAGGTTTTTTCGCCGGAAAGCGAAGCAAAGAACGATTGGCAGATATTGTGTATTATGATAACCATGCTGTGGATTTAAATAATGAAAACGACCGATTGTACACGTTTCAATATTTTAATCACAATTTAAGAGAACGAAAAAGTGACTTTGCATTGGGTAGTTTCGATTACGCACACACTTTTAAAAACTCCTCTAAATTATCAACATCTTTACTTTACGAATACACGCTGTTAGGAGGGCCAACCGTTAACCAAAATTTGGGCCATCCAGACAATAGTATTTTGTATCAAGATGAATATAACACCAACGATAACCCGTTGCACGGGGTAAGGCTTCAGATCGATTACAGTTTTAAGCCATTTAAAGCCGGCGTGCTGGAAGCGGGTTACCAATACAGAAATTTAGACCACACCGGAGATTTTGTATATGAAAGGCGAACCGATTTTGATGATGATTTCACTTTAGTACCCGAGTTTTCTAGTGAAGTGAATTTACAGCGCAGTATTCACTCAGTGTATGGTCAGTTTACAGGAAACGCAGGAAATTGGGATTATGCTGCAGGTGCTAGGGTTGAAGCTATGGACAGAACCTTGGAACTTAAAGACAAGGCGGGTGATATAGATGAAACTTATAATTACGACTTTGTAAAGTTATATCCTTCGGCATCTCTTCAATATGCCATAAACGATAAAACAGCTGTAAAAGCAGCCTATAGTAAGCGAGTAGAACGTACTACCACTTTTAAGATGAATCCATTTCCAGAGCGAGAGCATTCTGAAACCTTAGAGCAAGGTGATCCAAACCTGAGGCCAGAATTTATCGATTTGTTTGAACTTGGTGTTACTAAAAAGATAAAAGGAGGCAATTCCATTTTTGCGACGGGATATTTTAGAAACGTAAAAAACTTGGTAAACCGAGTAAATACGGTTTATAATGATACTATTTTAAACAGAATATACTCCAATGTTGGTTCGGCAAAAGCTATTGGTTTAGAGTTTGGAGCACAATTAAAACCAACAAAGAACTGGAGCAACTTTATTGGAGCGAATGTTTACAACTACGCTATTGACGGCGAGTTCGATAATCAACCAGTAGATTCAGATGCTACCATTTATTCCATTAATTTAAATTCTACTTATAATTTTTGGGAAAATGCTTCAATACAATTTACCTTTAATTATTTGTCTGATAGGGTAACTGCTCAAGGTGAAGATTCAAGGTATTACTCACCAAATCTTACTTTTCAAAAATCATTCTTAAACGATAGGCTTACCGCAACCCTGCAGTGGCAAAACATCGATATGGGGATGTTGAACACTAATGAACAGCGGATAACTACATTTAGGCCGAACGACTTTTACACGACAACCAATTACATTTACGAAGTAGACATAGTAATGCTTAACTTGTCGTATACCTTTAAAAACGGGAAAAACAAATCGAAATTTATTGATAGTGAATTTGGAAAAAGAGAGTTTTAAATAAAAATCTAGAAATTACAGGGAGGAACATATATTCCTCCCTGTAGTTTCTGAAACCTTAAGCTTTACTTTAAATCCCTAAAAATTAAACTTAACTGTCTCGTATATTGCTATTTAATTAGCTAAGGGACAATGTGAATTTACAAAAAAAAGACGGTATAATAGGCGTTCGCGGGTATAAAAATTAACATTTGTTAATTTTTATACCCGCGAACGTGTTAAGTAAAGGAGGTAAAACCGAAGCTAATCTGTTACATTTGCTGCATGAAAATATCTAATTACACCAAAGAGTTCAAATACAATTGGCAATTGGCCGCACCCGTTATGCTGGGGATGTTGGGACATACCTTTGTTAGCTTTGTGGATAATATTATGGTTGGCCAGTTGGGAACAGCCCAATTGGCTGCTGTATCCTTGGGTAATAGTTTTATGTTTATTGCCATGTCTTTGGGTATTGGGTTCTCTACGGCTATAACCCCGCTTATTGCCGAGGCCGATGGGGAACAAAATTTTATAAACGGGAAATCGTCCTTTAAACACGGGCTCTTTTTATGTACAGTTTTGGGAATTTTGCTGTTTCTGTTGGTGTTTTTTGCTAAACCCGTTATGTACTTGATGAAGCAGCCACTGGATGTGGTGGAATTGGCCATTCCATATTTGGATTTGGTGGCCGTGTCGTTAATTCCGTTGATCGTTTTTCAGGCCTTCAAGCAGTTTAGTGATGGGCTGTCTATGACTAAATACCCCATGTACGCTACCATTTTGGCCAATATCATTAATGTGATTTTAAATTATGCTTTCATCTTCGGAAAATTAGGCATGCCAGAAATGGGCATTGTTGGGGCGGCCTACGGTACTTTAATTTCTCGAGTGGTAATGGTGGCACATATTTGGTATTTATTGTCTAACAACGATAAATCTAAAAACTATGTTACCAAAATCAAGTTTTTCATTTTAGATAAACTCATGCTTAAAAAAATAATCGATTTGGGCATGCCCAGTGCCATGCAAATGTTTTTTGAAGTGGCCATTTTTACGGCAGCCATTTGGTTGAGTGGGCTTTTAGGGAAAAACCCGCAAGCGGCCAATCAAATAGCCTTGAACTTAAGCTCTATGACCTTTATGGTGGCTACAGGTTTAAGTGTTGCCGCAATGGTTAGGGTAGGAAACCAAAAAGGATTAAAAAAATATTTGGAACTCCGCCGCATTGCCCATTCTATTTTCTTCCTTGGTATTATTCTGGCCACGGTTTTTGCCATTTTGTTTTTAGTATTTCATACCCAATTGCCCAAACTGTATCTAGATCATAACGATGTTGAAAACGCTATCGATAACCGGGAAGTAATGCAAATTGCATCAAAATTACTGCTTGTGGCTGCTGTGTTTCAAATAAGCGATAGTATTCAAGTATTGGTTTTAGGGGCGCTGCGCGGACTGCAAGATGTAAAAGTGCCTATGGTGCTCGTGTTTATTTCTTATTGGGTTGTGGGGTTTCCTATTTCGTGGTTTTTAGGAAAAAATGAGGCTTTTGCCAGCATGGGCGTTTGGTTTGGACTTCTGGCGGGATTGACCGTGGCAGCAATTTTGTTGTATATTCGGTTTCATTTTCTAACTAAAAAGCTAATTTTGTCCAATAACTAATTTCAAATTATGTCGTTACCCAAGTTCATTTTAGGTGATAATTCCGATTATCCTTCAGCTATTTTTGTTATCCATACCGAATTTCCTAGATTTATCATCAATCTTGAAAATGATGAAGTGGAGTGGTTTGAGGATTTTGATGCTGAAGACCAAAAAGAACTGCAAACCGAAACCGAAAATGCCATTAAGTTGGCTACCGAGTTTTATGATGCAGAAATCGCAAAATACGAAGAGTAATTTATGATAGAACAACTAATAGAACTTGATAAAGAACTATTTATTTACTTGAACGGATTGGGGACTGAAACGTGGGATGGCTTTTGGATGTTCTACACCACTAAATTCAATTGGATTCCGTTTTATGTCGTTTTGGTGTATTTGATGTACAAACGACTTAACACCAAAATGTTCGTGCTGACTTTGGTGGTCGTGGCCTTGATGATTTTGTTTACCGATCAAGTTTCCAATCTTTTTAAAGGCTATTTTTTCCAACGTTTAAGGCCGTGCCATGACGAAACGGTAATGAACTTAATGCGTCTGGTAAAACCGTATTGCGGTGGCCGTTTTGGGTACTTCTCGGGGCATGCTTCAAACTCAATGGCGGTGGCTGTTTTTACCAGTTTTATGCTAAAATCGAAATACAAATACCTACCGTATTTAATGGTCGTTTGGGCTTTAGCCATGGGCTACAGCAGAATTTACATTGGCGTACACTTTCCGTTGGATGTGATTTCTGGAGCTACTTTTGGTTTGTTTTCCGGCTACATATTTTACAGATTGGATAAATACTTGCAAAGCAGATTTCAGTTGAAGGAAGAGTAAATGTTTATTCCAAACCGAGTAAATACTCGGCAGCAGCAAATGCCGTAGTTTTGTTTTCTCTAATCAGCTTTAAATGTTTTTCGAGTTCCGCTTTTATGTCTGGTCTTTGGAAAAAACGGGAGTTCAATTGGTTTTCAATCGTTTGTATAAGCCAATATTCGCTTTGCTTGTTTCGTTTTTCTTCGAAATAGCCATTTTTCGTGGTAACTTTTTCATACTCTAAAATCATTTGCCAAATCGCATCGATGCCTTTATTGTTTATGGCGCTGCAAAGCAAAACCCGTGGTTGCCACTGTGAGTCTTTTTCAGGGTAGAGGTTAAGTGCTCTTTTAGATTCTGTTTGTGCCAGTTTTGCCGATTTTAGGTTGTCGCCATCCGCTTTATTTATGGCTATGGCATCGGCCATTTCAATAATACCGCGTTTTATACCTTGGAGTTCGTCACCAGCACCAGACAATTTCAAGAGCAAAAAGAAATCAACCATGCTATGTACGGCAATTTCACTTTGGCCTACGCCCACGGTTTCAATAAGAATAACATCAAAACCGGCGGCTTCGCATAAAATAATAGTTTCGCGGGTAGTTCTGGCCACACCTCCCAAAGATTCGCCAGAGGCTGAAGGGCGGATAAATGCCCTATCGTTTCTTGCTAATTGCTCCATCCGGGTTTTGTCGCCCAAAATGCTACCTTTTGTAATGCTGCTGCTAGGGTCTATGGCCAAAACCGCCACCCGCTTGCCGAGGTCGGTGAGGTGTTTCCCAAAGGCTTCAATAAAGGTGCTTTTTCCAACACCCGGAACGCCTGTAATCCCGATTCGAATAGATTTATTCGCATGGGGCAAACAAGCCTGTATAATGGTTTTAGCTTGATTGGTGTGTTTTTGGTTTTTACTCTCAATTAAAGTAATGGCACGACCAAGAGCGGTAATATTTTTTTTTAGAATCCCTTCAATTAATGTGTCTGGAGCAATTTCGGTTTTTCGATTTTCTTTGTACGATTTAATGGAATTGGCATTGGTGGTTTCGGAAACTGAAACTCCTTTTTTTTCACTTAAAGCCGATTTATTTATTTTTGCCACGAATTTTCGAATGTACTCCTAAATTACAAATTTATTTTGATTGAAAAAGTGCGGAGCATGAAGCATGTAGACCGAAAATCTCTTTCAGCGGCTTGGAATTTGGAATTTATGTTTGACCGCAAACTGCGACTGAATGCTGCAAACTTACTTCAACGGTACAGCAACCTTAACATCGTCCCACGCCATGGTTAATGATAAGTTATCGGTAGAATTATCGAAGGCAATGGTAAATTGCTCTACAGTATGGTTTAATTGCTCCACGGGCACCTCAACATTCAAAACATCGTAGTTGGGGTCCCACATGGGTTGCATTTGCGCGTTTACACCCCACGAATACTGTTTGGAATTGAACATGACCGACCAAGTAGAGTCTTTTGGAACCGTCCATAACGTATATTTTCCAGCAGGCAATTGCATGCCTTTTATATCCAAAGCCTGGTTGGTTTCAAACGTAGTGGCTTCGTTGGCTCCCGTTCGCCATACTTGGTTAAAAGGTACCAACCCGCCAAAAATTTCCCGTTCCTTTTTGTAGGGTCGGTTGTAAAACACCTTCATTTTTAAATCGTTCAGTTTAAACTCTACCGTGTCCTTCGGGCTCAATCTGCTATCAAAAATATTTTCAACAAAAGCGGAGTATAAAAATAAACCTAAAGCAATGATAGATAGTAGGATTAGTAGGCGTTTTAAAAAGGTGTTCATATAGAGCAAATTAAAGAGGCACAAATATAATTTAAAAGGGATAACTACTAAAATGCAAACGTATATTTATTTAGCTTTGTTATGCACCCTCGAAAAAAAATATGGGTTTTTTGCAACACCTTGTTTTTTTGATAGTCTTTAAAGTGAACTAACCGAAACCAGAAGCTCGACAAGCATGTTTCAAGTTGACATTATAGAACAATGTAAACAGAACAACCGTAAAGCACAATTGCAGTTATACAACCAGTACTGCAACGCGATGTATATTGTGGCTAAACGGTTTTTGAAAGATGCCGCCGATGCCGAAGATGCGGTGCAGGAAGCCTTCATCAAAGCTTTTGAAAAACTGCATCAATTTGAGGCCGAAGTGACTTTTGGTGCTTGGTTGAAACGCATTGTGGTTAATAAATGTATCGACGTATTAAAATCGAAAAAACATCAACTTGTTGAGTTGAACGAGGTGCACCTTAAAGTAGTCGATACAGCAAAAAACGACAAATGGTTGGTTGAGGATACAGTAACCTTAAACGATGTAAAAGCGGCCATTGGCAAACTGCCCGATAAATACCAGTATGTAGTGATGCTATATTTAATTGAAGGCTACGACCATCAGGAAATTTCAGAGATTCTCGGGATTTCGGAAGTGGCTTCGCGAACGCAATTATCGAGAGGGAAAACCAAATTACAAACCTTATTAACACCCCAAAAAAATGGCACAAGATATTAGAGAATTATTTAAAAACGATGCGGTTTCGGGCGAAAGCATGCCAGAAAAGCACCAAGCACGGTTTTTGGAAAAGTTGGACAAAGCCATGCCAGTATCCAAAAAGAAACCTTTTAGCTGGTGGCAACTGGCTGCAAGTATTGTAGTGCTTTTAGGTTTGGGGTTTGGAGCGGTTAAGTTTTTTGAAACCCCTCCCATTGAAAGCGATAATAGTGTGGCAACAACACCAATTGTTACAACCAAATCGTTGGGCGATATTTCACCCGGATTAAAAAAAGTGGAAGATTATTACCTAGCCAGCATTAATTTGGAACTTTCTAAAATTGAATACACTCCAGAAACCAAAGAACTTTTTGATGGCTATTTATCGCAATTAAATGAATTGGACAAAGAGTACAAACGCCTATCGGTGGAGCTGACCGAATCTGGCCCAAGCGAACTCACTGTTAATGCTCTAATCGATAACCTAAAACTCCGTTTAAATTTACTGTACCGCCTCCGAAATCAAATCAAATCATTAAAAAATTCAAACACCAACGACGTGGTGCAATCCATCTAAAACAATCAAAAAAATGAACAGTAAAATCATAAAAGTGAACCTTTTTGCCCTGTGCTTCCTTGCAATGGGAAGCCTGTGGGCACAAAACAAATTGACCAAAGTGTCGCAGTCCATTAAAGTGGATAAAGACGTGGTTATCGATTTGAATTCGAGCCATTGCAATATTGTGTTCGATACTTGGAACAAAGATGTAGTGGAAATTGAAGCCTACATGGAGGGCGAAAAACTGAGCGATGAAGCATTGCAAAAAGCCCTTAAATCGTGGAAGGTGGATGTTGATGCCACGCAAAACCAAGTATCGATAAATGCTGCCGGGGGCGGTTCGCCACATTGGGTGATGCATGCTGATGACGATGTAAAAGTGATTTTAAAGGAACTGAAGTATGAGTTGGCCGAAATGCCCGAAATGGATTTCGACGTGCATGTTGTTGAAGTTCCTGAGATTCCAGAATTGCCCGAAGTACCAGAAATGCCTGAATTACCAGAGTTGCCCGAAGGCATCCACAATTTTAATTTTGACTATGAAGCCTATAAAAAGGACGGTGAAAAGTATTTGAAAAAATACACCGAACAGTTTGAATCGAAATTCGGAAAGGATTTTGAAGAAAAGATGCAGGCTTGGGGCGAAAAGTTTGGAAAGGAATGGGGCGAGCGCTATACAGAGCGTATGGAAAGACATGCCGAGCGCATGGAGGCCCAGGCCGAAAGGCACGCCGAACATGCCGAGCGTATAGCAGAAGCTCATCAAGCCAGAATGGAAGCCCATAAAGAACGTGCCAAGGAACACGCCAAAGAGCGGGATAAAAAAGTAATCAAAATTATTGAAGAGAAGTCGAGCATTGACGCCAAGAAAACCATTAAAATTAAAATACCGAAAAAGGCCAAATTGAAAGTGAACGTTAGGTACGGCGAAATAGAATTTACCGCCAATGTTGATAATTTGAAGGCCAATGTATCGCATGCCAAGTTTAAAGCACAACGCATTGATGGGAGTTTAACTTCCATCAATGCTTCCTATTCGCCAGTTTTTGTGTCGCATTGGAATTTAGGTGAACTAAACTTAAATTATGTAAATCGTGCCGATTTGGAACATGTTAACCATTTGGTTTTAAATGCTGTATCTTCAAATGTGGATGTGGGTAAACTTTCTGGAAGTGCCGTGATTGATGGCAATATTGGCGATTTGTCCATTGCCGAAATTGATGACAGTTTTTCCAACTTAAACGTGATTTTACAAAATAGTAATGCGGTAATTGCGCTTCCAAAAGCGGAGTGTAATGTGACTTACAAAGGCACACATTCGCAGTTTTCGCACCCTAAAAATAAAACCAAGGGCAGTACTTCTAATTTTTCATCCACGAGTTTAAACAGCGGAAAAAGTATTGTGGTGAATGGCAAGTACAGCGATGTGGTTATGAAATAACATATTGTTATCTGTCATGCCGAACTTGTTTCTGCATCCTTTCCATATTTTTTAATGTACCACTTATTATAATTTTCAACAGTATTCAAACTTCAATTGATATCCTCTCAAAAGTTTTTTTATCAGAACAATCATAACTTAACGGAGCACTTAATTTGATAACTCTTCTTCAGCGTAAATTCTTTCATTAATTGCATCAATAATATATTCAGAAGGAGTTAAATAATCAAACCACAACTTATCTTCATTTTTTCTAAACCACGTTAGTTGTCGTTTGGCAAAGCGTCTCGTATTTTTCTTGATTTCAGAAATGGCAAAATCCAAGCTCCATTGGCCTTCAAAATAATGGAACAGTTCTTTGTAGCCTACAGTGTTCAGTGCGTTGAGGTGCCTCTGCGGAAAGAGTGATTTGGCTTCATCCAACAAACCGTTGTACATCATCATATCCACACGCTTTTCAATACGGTTGTAAATGGTTGGCCTTTCGGCGGAAAGTCCAATAGTTATGGTTTTAAAGTTGCGCTTATCTTTTTCTTTGTTCAAAAATGAAGAATAGGGTTGGCCGGTACCGATACAAATTTCCAAAGCACGGATAACACGATGCGGATTGTCAATAGCAATGGTGTTATAAGAAATGGGATCCAAAACTTTTAGTTGTTCCTGTAAATGGGTGAGGCCTTTTTTGTCTAAATCGGTATTCAATGTGTCTCGGATGCTGACGTCAACATCCGGAAAATCATCCAGCCCGTTAACCACTGCATCAACATATAAGCCCGAACCGCCTACCATTACCACTAGGTTGTGTTTTTCGAATAACGCATCCAAACGGGTTATGGCGTCGCGCTCGAAAGCCCCAACGCTATACTGGTCGTGAATGGATTTATGATGGATAAAATGATGCTTGGCGGCACTGAGTTCTTCTGGGGTTGGAGCGGCGGTGCCGATTTGCATTTCCTTGAAAAACTGGCGCGAATCGGCCGATATGATTTCAGTATTAAAATGCTGAGCCAATTTAATACTCAATGCCGTTTTGCCTATGGCCGTAGGGCCAGTAATCGAAATTAAATAGTTACTCATCGTTTAATTTATGGCCACACTTTCTGCAGTATGAAGCGTCTTCCATTATAATATCAGATCCGCAGTTTGCACAAGAGCTGTTTTCCTTGTTGGGCGATTTTCCCCTTGTTGAAGCGTATTCGGCCGAAACGATTCCGGTGGGCACAGCAATTATGCCGTAACCAATAATCATAATAATGGTTGCCAATATTTGCCCAACGGCAGTTTGCGGGGTAATATCGCCAAAACCAACCGTAGTCAGGGTGACGATACACCAATAAATACTTTGTGGAATGCTTTTAAAGCCATTGTCAGGGCCTTCAATTAAATACATCACCGTACCCAGAATGATGGAAATTATAAATACAAAGAATATAAAAATGAAAATTTTAGACCGACTGTTTCTTAAGGCTCTAATAAGTTTATTCGATTCGCCAACATATCGAATTAATTTTAAAATCCTAAATATTCTTAGCAAACGCAAGGCTCTGAAAACAGCTAAAAACTGGGTGTCTAAAATAAAGAATGAAATATATTTTGGAAGGGTTGACAGTAAATCAACGATGCCGTAAAAACTTAAAATGTATTTTTTGGGTTTCTTTACACTTACAATTCTTAAAATGTACTCAATGGTGAACAAAATGGTGATGACCCATTCTGAAATGTTGAAAAAATTATGGTATTTATTATCGAAAGACTCAACACTTTCCAGCATCACGATAATGATACTGTAAATGATGGCCATGAGTAAAACAATGTCGAACAACTTTCCGGTACGGGTATGGGTGCCATATATCACTTCGTGGATTTTGGCTCTCCATTTGCTAAAGTTGCTCGATTTCTCCATAGTGCGCAAAAATACTAAAAGATTTAATTTTCGTTTAAGTGAATAACTTTTAAACGCTTATTTTTTCTGAGGTAACTTTGGATGATGTGCTGCACGTCCCTATTGTTCTGCATTGGGGTGATGATGGATTCCAAAACATCAATATTGTTGATTTGATAATTCAGGTTGAAATAACCAACACCTTGAAAAACACCGTCTTTAATTAATATGGCGCTGCGTTCGTCCACATCCCGGCCACGGTCAATGATTACCATATTTTTGTTAGAATAGCTGTTTTTGTCAATAAGTTGTTTTACCCTTTGGTTATACGATTCTGGGGATTCTTTTTGTATGCAAGCCCCTTGGCATTCCTTAATATCGTAATTGAAACAACTGGATTTTGTTTTGTACAATCCGGTGAGTTTTTGGCATAGATTAAACTCCTCGACCGCTTTGGTAATAAAGCTTTTTCCGCTTTGTCTGGTGCTAAAGGTGGTGATGGGGTTTTTTCGCCCATCGGCAATATCGATTTTTAAGTTGATATAACCGTTTTCGTCAACAAAACTATAGAGTGCATGGGTGAAAATGGAACGCCTTAACGCCCGATTGTAAATGGGACGATTCTTTTTTATCTCTTCACTTTCTTTTAAAAGCGCTACCAGTTCGCTGCCTGTAGACTCATAAGTTACCGCCGATACTTTAGATTGAATTTTTTTTGATTTGGCATGTGTGCCCGTAAAATGTTGGTTGATGCGCTTTTTTATGTTGTTGCTCTTCCCGATATAGATGATTTCTCCATCAGCTTTATGAATGTAATACACCCCCGTAGTTGATGGTAAATTTTCAATAATATCGATATGTCGCGGTTCCAGCTGATGTTTTGGGTTCGATTTGATGGATTGCTTAACAATATCTTTTTCGGTGTCTTTGTTCAGAAGCACTTTAAAGAGTTTAACAGTGGCTAGTGCATCGCCCGAAGCTCTATGGCGGTCGGTCACCGGAATGCCCAAAGAGCGCACCAGTTTACCCAAACTGTACGAGGGTTGCCCCGGGATTAAATTTTTGGACAACTCGACCGTGCACAACGATTTTCGTTCGTAGTCAAAGCCCAAGCGTTTAAATTCGGTTTTTAAAATCCTGTAATCGAAATTGGCATTGTGGGCCACCAAAATGCACTCGTCGGTAATCTCAACAATGCGCTTGGCTACTTCGTAAAACTTTGGCGCACTGCGTAGCATATTGCTATTTATCCCCGTTAGGTTAACCACAAAGGGCTGTATTTCGCGTTCGGGATTTACCAAACTTATAAATTGATCCACCACCTCATGGCCATCATATTTGTAAATGGCTATTTCGGTAATGCCTTCTTCATTGTACTTTCCGCCGGTGGTTTCTATGTCGAGTATTGCGTAAATAATCTGTGGTTTTAGTGTTAATTTCTTTCCCCAAAAATACTACTTCCAATTCTAACCATATTACTACCGCACTCAATGGCCAACGGGTAATCGCCGCTCATGCCCATACTGATGGTTTTGGGTTGAAAGTTTGGTGCTTCAATGGTTTTTAGTTTCTCAAAAGCTGATTTTAAAGCATTGAATTCCTTTCCGATTTGGGCATCATCATCGGTAAAAGTAGCCATGCCCATAACCCCGGTAATCCGAATGTTTTTTAATTCTGAAAAGTTTTCTGATTTTAAAATCCCTGAAGCATCATCTAAGGTCATGCCAAATTTTGAATCTTCTTCAGCAATTTTTATTTGAAGCAGGCAGTCAATAATGCGTTCGCTTTTTTGTGCCTGTTTATCAATTTCCTTCAGCAATTTATAATTGTCCACTCCATGAATCAGCGATACAAACGGTGCCATATATTTCACCTTGTTCCGTTGCACATGGCCAATCATGTGCCATTCAATGTCTTTTGGAAGAGCCTCGTATTTTTCGGCCATATCCTGAATTTTGTTCTCGCCAAAAACGCGTTGTCCAGCATGGTAGGCTTCCATAATATCGCCAAGCGGTTTGGTTTTTGAAACAGCCACCAATGTAACGTGGTCAGGTAACGAAGATTTTATTTTTTCAAGGTTGTCTTTAATGTTCATATTGGCTAAATATAACTTAAATTTTTAAGATTTTTCGTCTGTTTGATGCTTTTGTGCTGGTTTAGTTTTTAGTTGATTTTGGTGTTTTTCGTTACTGGTAACGGGTCTATTTAGAAACCTAAAATTCATAAACGGTTACCCCACTACTTAATTTGGGTTGAATGAAGGTGCTTTTAGGAGGCATGGTCAAACCTTGGTCGGCAATAGCTTTTATCTCGTTAATGGTCGCGGGTACGAGTCCGAAGCCAACAGCAAATTCTCCGCTATCCACTTTATTTTTAATTTCCGTAAGGCTGTTTTTGCCATGCAGATAATCGATGCGCGAATTGTTCCGTAAATCGGAAATGCCCAAAATAGGCTTTAATACCGTTTGAAAAAGTATTTGTGCATCCAGAGCCTCCAACGCATTTTGAAAATTATATTGATTTTCAAGTAGTGAAATAGCATAAAATTCGCCATCAAGATACATGCTGAATTGGTGTTTTTCCGTAGGTTTACAAAGGTCCATGCCTCGGTTTTCTATTCTGAAATTTAGTTGCAATTGCTCTAAAAATAGATCTTTTGAAAGTCCGTTTAAATCTCTCACCAATCGGTTGAATTCATAAATTTTGAGCTCCGATTCTGCAATAAAAAAGCCCATAAAAAAATTATAGGGTTCGTTTCCTGTGTGGTTTTTGTTTTCCTGCTTTAGACTTTCAGTTAATAAATTTGATGATGCCGATCTGTGGTGGCCATCGGCAATGTAAATGGAATCGATGTTTTTAAATTCTGTTGAAATTTGGCCAATCGTGGCATCACTTTCAATTTTCCAAAGTTTATGGAAATCTTCGTTATCGGTTGAAAACTCAAACTCGGGAGTTGTGTTTTGTGTTTCTGAAATGATACCGGTAATTGAGGTGTTGTCTGCATAGGTTAGCAAAACAGGCTCGGCATTGAATCCCACTGTTTTTAGGTAATCCTTAAACATATTTTCGCGATGCGCAATGGTATCTTCATGCTTTTTAATCACGTTGTTTTTGTAATCTTCGGTGCTGGCGGCCGCAATAATGCCCGAGAATGAAACCCCGTTGCTTTTTCTGATTTTATAAACGTAATAGCTAGCTCTATCGTCTTGTTTAAAAACACCTTGGGCTTTGAACGTCTTGTAATGGTTTTTCACCAAAGTATAGCGCTTTTTCCTTTTGACGGCGTTCTGGTGCTTGTAACTGGGGTTGACAATGTTTAAAAACGAATAGGGATTGGTGCTTAAAATATGCTCCATTTCGGTTGGAGAATAGCTTTGGTACGAACGCGAGGCTACCAATTCAACTTTTTCTGGAGTAGGTTTTACGGCTTTAAATGGGAGTACTTTGGCCATGCTTTTTAGTTGGCAGTAAGCAGTACTCAGTATTCAGTTAATGACTGCCAACTGAGTACTGCCAACTGAGACTATTTAAATTGTTTAGAAACTTTTTCTGCCTTTTTACTTTCGGAATAATCATAAAAACCTTCGCCCGATTTTACGCCCAATTTACCAGCGTTGACCATATTGACCAAAAGGGGACAGGGAGCATATTTCGGATTTTTAAACCCGTTGTACATCACATTCAAAATAGAAAGACAAACGTCCAACCCAATAAAATCGACCAGTTGCAACGGTCCCATAGGGTGTGCCATGCCCAGTTTCATTACGGTATCAATTTCCTCAACGCCAGCCACGCCATTGTACAGGGTTTCAATAGCTTCATTAAGCATGGGCATTAAAATTCGGTTGGCTACAAATCCTGGATAATCGTTTACTTCCACAGGGGTTTTACCCAATTTTTTTGAAAGTGCCATGATGGTTTGGGTCACTTCGTTTGAAGTGTTGTAACCACGGATAACTTCAACCAATTCCATAATCGGTACAGGATTCATAAAATGCATCCCGATAACGCGTTCTGGTTTTGTGGCGGCCGCAATTTGCGTGATGGAAATAGACGAGGTGTTGCTAGCCAAAATGGTGTGTTCGGCGCAAGTTTCGTCCAGTTCCTTAAAAATACGGAGTTTTAAATTGAGGTTTTCGGTGGCAGCTTCAACCACTAAATCGGCTTTTTGTATGCCGCTTAAAATTTTGGTAAACGTAGAAATGTTTGCCAAAGTGGCCGTTTTATCGGCTTCGGTTATTTTTTCTTTAGATACCATCCTATCTAAATTTCTAGAAATGGTGTCCATGCCTCGTTTTAAAGAAGCTTCGCTAACATCAATAAGGTTGACTTTAAAACCGTTTTGTGCAAACGTATGAGCAATGCCATTGCCCATGGTGCCTGCGCCAATAACTGCAATGTTTTTCATAGAAGTATTTTTATAAGTCGATAGTCAAGAGCTGTTAGTCGGTAGCCAGCTTTAGGTTTTTTCTCTTCACCTTTCTTTTTTCATGCTTCCAACTTCAAGCTTTCCGCTATCTTAAAAACTATCAATAATCTGATTCGCTACACGCAGAGCCTCGGTGCCATCATGAAGCGTAACTTCTGGTGCACGGTTGTGTTTTATGGCTTCGGCAAACGATTCCAATTCATCTAAAATGGAATTGTTTTCTGGTATTGGTGGATTGTCAAAATAAATTTGCTTCTTTACGCCTTCCGCATTTTGTAAAATCATATCAAAATCGCCCGGGGTTTCAGGCGCATCCTTCATTTTTACCACCTCACATTTTTTGGTAAGGAAATCGACTGAGATATAGGCATCCTTTTGGAAGAAACGCGCTTTCCGCATTTTTTTGAGGGAAATACGACTCGCCGTTAGATTGGCCACACAGCCGTTTTCAAATTCTAAACGAGCATTGGCAATATCGGGCGTATCGCTGATTACTGCAACGCCACTGGCCGAAATATGCTTGATTTTCGACTTAACGATACTCAAAATAATATCGATATCGTGGATCATTAAATCCAACACCACGGGAACATCTGTGCCTCTTGGGTTGAATTCTGCCAAACGGTGGGTTTCGATAAACATGGGCGATTGAATGTCGTTTTTTACCGCCAGGTATGCCGGGTTGAACCGTTCAACATGCCCCACTTGTCCGCGTAGGTTGTTTTGTGCTAAAAGACGCCTGATTTCTTCGGCTTCCTCAACAGTGTTGGTAATGGGTTTTTCAATAAAAATATGTTTGCCCTTAGCAATGGCCTGTTTGGCACATTCGAAATGCGAAAGGGTGGGCGTAACGATATCTACCATATCAACGGCATCAATCAGCGCATCAACGGAATTGAAGAACTTATAGCCAAACTCGGCTTCTATTTTTTTGCCGTGGGCTTCGTCGGCATCATAAAAACCAACCAGTTCGTATTTTTCAGATTGTTTAAGGAGTCTTAAATGGATTTTTCCTAAGTGCCCGGCACCAAGTACACCTGCTTTTAGCATAATTTTTACGTTTTCAACAAAAATAAGATAATTAAAACGTCAATTTAAGGAATTCACTTTAATTTTTGTTTCGATAATCGAGATTTAAATGCTCCGATACTTGCATCGAAACGAAAATAGTTTTTCTTACAAAATTTTTATGAACTTGCTCCGAGTTCGTTTATATCTAAAACCTGAAAACTAAATTCTGCCGAAATTGCTTTTAAGCTTTAAAATGTTTTGAGTAATTTTATCGATTCTAACACCACCAAATTGAAAGATACATTTAAGCATAAGGGATTGCGCCAGCAGTTGGTTAACGAGTTAAAGCACAAAGGCATAGTTGATAAATCGGTTTTAAATGCCATTAACAACATTCCGCGGCATTTGTTTATGGACTCGGGCTTTTTGCATTATGCTTACGTGGATAAAGCCTTCCCGATTGCAGCCGACCAAACCATTTCGCAGCCCTATACGGTGGCTTTTCAAACGGAATTGCTCCAAATAAAAAAGGGCGATAAAATTTTGGAAATCGGTACGGGCAGCGGCTACCAAACGGCCGTATTGTGCGAAATGGGCGCTAGGGTTTATAGTATTGAACGCCAAAACGAGCTGTTTAAAAAAACCAGTAAGTTTTTACCTAAATTGGGCTATCGCGCTAAAAAACTCATTTTTGGTGACGGTTATATCGGATTGAGAGAAGAAGCGCCTTTTGATGGTATTTTGGTTACTGCTGGGGCGCCTTATGTGCCTACACCACTATTGAGCCAACTTAAAATTGGTGGGCGATTGGTGATTCCCGTAGGCGACGACGTGCAAGAAATGACCATGTTTACCCGCAAAGGCCCAAAAGAATTCGATAAAGAGGAATTTGGCGCGTTTAGATTTGTACCCCTTTTGGAGGATAAGAATTAGGTTTGTTAGCAGTTAGCAGTTAGCAGTTAGCAGTTAGCAGTTAGTTGTTGGAATTTAGTCCCGATAGCTATCGGGATTGGTATTTGAGATAGTTGAATTTTAACGAATCTCCGTTTCAAACCCATCAATGCTTTTGGCGTTTTTTTCCTGTTGATAGGCTTTTATTTTTTCCTTGCCCTGTTTGGTGCTCCAAGCGTTTAGCTGTTCGCGATCTTCTTTAAAATCCATAAACGGAATGGAATATCCGCAAGAGGTTTGCACTAAATCAATATCCATAACGATAATTTGCCGAGAGCCGGTGTTTTCTTCAAACAGGCCGATATGTTGTTGAAATTTGGCATCCGTTTCATGATAAATTTTGGCCTGTCCGTAAAGCCGTAAAATAAGTGGTTTGCCTTCAAATGCGCAGAACATAATGGTCATACGGTCATTCTTTAAAAGGTGTGCTGCCGTTTCGTTGCCGCTTCCTGTTAAATTGAGCCACACCAATTTATTTGGACCCAACACGCGCAACGAATCATAACCTTTGGGCGATACGTTTACTCGGCCATCGGTAGCCGCTGTACCCACAAAAAAGATGTGTTGCTTTTTAATAAATTTTTGGAGTTCGGGCGTGATTTCTGGAAGTTGTTTTCCCATGGTTAGCTGCTTAAGGTAAGTATTTTTTAGGAATGGGGTTTTCGTCGTTTTCCTGTGCCCACATAATGTTTACAATCCACCAACGTGTGCCGTCGTAAAACAATTGAATGCTGTTAACGCCGCGCATAAAGGGTTCCTCGTCAGTATTTGAATAAAACGCTTCGTAAGTGCTGAAAACGTGAACAATATTGCCAAAATGCTCGACTTTTCGGTGGATTTCCTTTTCAATGAAACCATGTTCCATCATCCATTTTTCAGACGTTTTTTTATAGTCTTTCGGACTTAAATAACGTGTGTCGTAAACAAAATCGTCATTTAAATGCGAAACCACCATTTTGGCTTCTGGCTTAAAAAGATAATGAAATTGTTTCCAATTTCTTTTTTCTTCCTTTTCACCTGAAATAGAACCGTACAAGGCTTTTATGGTTTTGTTTAGGGTGTAAACGGCCGTGGTGTCTAAAACTTTTTCTTCTTGTTCTTCGGTTTTTTCTTCTTTATTGGAATCGTCTTGGGCATGGATTTGTAAGCCGAAAAAAATGGCGATAAGGAGAGCCAGTGGGTATTTCATGTTTTTCCTCTTTTTATCTAAAAAAGTTAATACTAAGCCATGTTCATCAAAAAAACAAGCCATAATTATTAATTATAAGCTTTTTTTATACGGTCCAGATTGCGTTTGTTATCGCGGTCTTTTATGGTTTCCCGCTTGTCGAACAGTTTTTTACCTTTTGCTAGGGCCACAACCAACTTGGCCAAGCCATTTTCGTTGATAAATAATCGCAACGGAATAATGGTTAGCCCCGTATTTTGTACTTCTTTGCTAAGTTTTTTTAGCTCCCTTTTATTGAGGAGTAATTTGCGTTCGGCTTTGGGCCTGTGGTTATAATGGGTGCCGTATTTGTATTCTTCAATGGTCATATTTACCACAAACAGTTCGCCACGGTCGTTAAATTCGCAAAAACTTTCGGCAATAGAGGCTTTACTGTTTCTAATCGATTTAATTTCGGTACCCGACAGAACAATCCCAGCGGTGTATTTTTCCAAAATTTCATATTGAAACTTAGCTTTTTTGTTCTGTATGTTGATGTTTTTTTGCATGACGCACAAAACTACATAATTTCAGTTGAGAAATATATAGTGTGCTTCATTAATTTTTCATGGTAAAGCCCAATTTTACGGTAACCTGCCACATATCAACTTTACCTTTTTTTATGTTTCCGCGCGTGTCGATAACTTCAAACCATCTGAGATTCTGTACCGATTTTGAAGCTTTTTTAATGGCGTTTTCAATAGCGTCATCGCTCGATTTGGCCGAAGTGCCTACAATTTCAATCTTTTTATAAATATGCTCATCCATAATATTTTGGTTTTAATTAATGTGAATCATTAAAATACGAAAAAATAGTTTGGTCAGAAAAAAATAGGTGTAATTTCAAATTGAAAACATGAAAAAATGGTGTTGATTAATCGATTGAGCACTTTGTTGAAATAGCAGAGGAAAATATGTTAAAATTTCAGTTTATATTTACGATTAAGGGAAAATTATTGAAGTATTTATTGAAAATCAATATTTCATTCCATAAACCTTGCTTTTTTATTGCCCTACCATAAAACATTCGTATTTTTGATTTTGGTTAAAAACTAAAGAATTTCAAAATAAAAATATGAACTCATATGATGTAGCCGTAATAGGCTCCGGTCCTGGCGGATATGTAGCAGCGATCCGTTGCGCACAATTGGGCATGAAAACTGCCATTATTGAAAAATACTCAACTTTAGGAGGTACTTGTTTAAACGTGGGATGCATCCCCAGTAAAGCGCTTTTAGATTCTTCGCACCACTACGAAGATGCCGTAAAGCACTTTGAAGAGCATGGTATTGAAATTCCTGGCGATGTTAAGGTGAATCTGGAAAAAATGATTGCCCGTAAGCAAGCGGTGGTGGATCAAACCACTGGCGGTATTGATTTTTTAATGAAGAAAAACAATATTGACGTTTACCAAGGTTTAGGAAGTTTTAAGGACGCGACACATATTACCATTGCTGGTGAAGAAATAACCGAAATTGAAGCCAAAAACACCATTATTGCTACCGGAAGTAAGCCATCAACTTTGCCATTTATAGACATAGATAAAGAACGCATCATTACTTCAACCGAAGCTTTAAAACTAAAGGAAATACCAAAACACTTAATCATTATTGGTGGTGGTGTAATCGGTTTGGAGCTTGGTCAGGTGTACAAACGTTTGGGCGCCGAGGTGTCTGTGGTTGAGTTTATGGACCGTATTATCCCGACGATGGATGGCGGACTTTCAAAAGAATTGAACAAAGTGTTGAAGAAGCAAAAGTTCAGCATGAATGTTTCCCATAAAGTAAAATCGGTTGAAAGAAAAGGCGATGAGGTTATTGTAAAAGCCGATAACAAAAAAGGTGAAGAAGTTGAATTTAAAGGCGATTACTGTTTGGTGTCTGTAGGGCGTCGTCCATATACCGATGGATTAAATGCCGAAGCCGCTGGTGTTAAAGTAAACGACAGAGGGCAAATTGAAGTAAACGACCATTTACAAACGTCGGCATCAAATATTTATGCGATTGGTGATGTGGTAAAAGGGGCTATGTTGGCACACAAAGCTGAAGAAGAAGGCGTGTTCGTAGCCGAAACTTTAGCCGGACAAAAGCCACATATCGATTATAATTTAATTCCTGGTGTGGTTTATACTTGGCCAGAAGTAGCTGCTGTAGGTAAAACCGAAGAGCAGTTAAAAGAGGCTGGTGTGGAATACAAATCGGGACAATTCCCAATGCGTGCTTTAGGTCGTGCCAGGGCGAGTATGGATATCGACGGATTTGTAAAAGTATTGGCCGATAAAAACACCGATGAGATTTTAGGTGTACACATGGTTGGTGCCCGTGCAGCCGATATGATTGCTGAAGCCGTTGTAGCGATGGAATACAGAGCATCGGCGGAAGATATTTCGCGTATGAGCCATGCCCACCCAACCTTTACAGAAGCTATCAAAGAAGCGGCGCTTGCTGCAACTGGAGATAGAGCTTTACATATTTAAATTGCTATTCCCACTAATTTTGGGTTACTATACAAAAGCGGACTTGTTTTAAGTCCGCTTTTTTTATTGGCATGAATTTCCAGTGGTTATATGTGTGTTGCCCAATTTCAATGCCTTGTTTTAATAAAAAGGTTTCGCTATCTTACATAACCAAAATCTACTTCGCTTAAATACTAAGTTGTTTTTTTCCCTAGAGCTCAATAATATGCTATATGCATGGTAGCCATCTTTTGTCTTTTTTGAACTATTAAAATTAAAACCTGTGAAAAAGTTAGCATTGTTATTCGTTGTTTTTTGTTTTTTCTTGAAGCCCCATGCGCAGGAGGTTTCTCCCATTTTGTTCATTTATGATGCCAGTGGTTCCATGTGGGGCAAGTTGGAAGATAGAACCAAAAAGGAAATCGCAGCCGATGTTTTGGCGGAAACAGTTGGCAATCTTCCCGAAAATCAAGACGTGGGATTGTTGGCTTATGGGCATCGAAAAAAAGGAGATTGCGACGATATTGAATACCTTGTTGATTTAAAGAACCATTCAAAAGCCAAAATAATAAATGGTGTTAAAGAAATAAACCCTTTAGGAAAAACACCTTTGGCGCGGTCGGCAACAATCGCAATAAATTCACTTAAGGAAAATAAAACCAAGGCTACTATCATTCTAATAACCGATGGCATAGAATCCTGCGATGGAGATATTTGCGATGTGGTTTCAAAAGCTAAATTAGAAGGCATCGAATTTAAGTTGCACATTGTTGGATTTGGTTTAAAGGAAGGTGAAAAGGAACAGCTAAAATGTGCTGCAAATGCCGGTAATGGAAGCTATCATGATGCGGCCAATGCCAGTGGTTTGCAAGAAGTGTTAACAGAAGCCACTTCCCAAACGGTTGATGGCCCAAAAGGGAATTTTTCAATTTATGCCACCAAAAACGAACAACCTGTTGATGCCTGGGTAAGGGCCTATAAAAAAGGTACAAAGGAAGAAGTTGATGCGGGCAGAACGTACAGAGACACTTCGTTTCTGTATTTGCCTCCCGGTAAATACGACCTTCAAATCCAGCCTTTGGAAAACACCAGAATAAAAGGTACTTCGCTTACCGTAGAAAGTATTGAAGGTAGAATGGGGCATGAAACCGTAAGTTTTGATGGTGGAAAAATAAATATTATCACCCTAAATAACGGCGAAGGTTGGGATTGTACCAGTAAAATTATGACGAAAAGTGGTGAAGTTGTGGGCGGTAGCCGTACGTATGGTCGCCCAAAAATCATTGAAGTGAATGCAGGTGTTTACGATATCGAGTTGGTGGCACTTAGAATTAAAGGACTTCATACAACCTATAAAATAGAAGATGTTGAAGTGCAATCGGGAAAAACGGTTGAAGCCAAGCACGAATTCAAAAGTGGTATTGCCTTAATTAGTGTTTCGGGTGGAGGTGCTTTGGTCGATGCTACGGTAAATATCAAGGATAAAAACGCCAACAAAGGGGTGACGGGTGGCCGAACTTACACATCGCCAAATAACAACCCGAAAGAATTTATTTTAAATCCGGGGGTGTACGAGGTTGCCCTAAAAGCGCTCACGGAGGGATTTAGAGGGAAAAGTGAAACCTTCACCATGGAGATTAAGCAAGGGGAAACCTTTACTAAAACCATAAACTTTTAACTATGGCGCATAAAATGTTAAAGGGGTATAGCTTTCTGTTTTACTTTTTAATGCTCGTTTTTAGCTTCTTTGTAGGTTTAAGTTATGCGGGATTAGTTGGTGCAGGAAAAAACCAAGGTTTGGCAGGGGGCGCCATAGTGTTGGGTTATGGTGTTGTAGCCATGTTCCTTGGTCTTTTGGTGGCGCTTTTAGTCGCTTATAAATTCCAAAGAAAGCTTGTTTTTCGCCTCAATATAGCATTGGCTGTATCAATTGTAGGGTTCTGGGGCTATTTTCACCTTAAGTATTTAGAAAAGCAAAAAGCAAGGGCGCTGGAAAAGCAAAAGATAGAGCGACCCAAAACTCCGAAAAAAGAAGTGCCAACAAAACCTGTTTCTACGGCAGCCGAACCTATGGCAAAACTTTATAAAACCAATTTTCAATCCAACGAAAGTGAGTCGGGTTTAGGAATGTTTACTCCAAATTTTTCAGAACACATGGTGCTTTATTTTTACGGAAATCTCAATTTTGAAAAATCATTGATGGAACACAGTCCCACAGATAGCATCACATTCAAAAAGGCTGAATATGGAGGCTACGAAATAGCTACGGCACCGCCTTGGTTAGTGCCTAACCATTTAAAATCGATTACGGTTTGCTATATTTTAAAGTGCAATCCGTCACCCAAGAATTTGTCGAGGTTGTGGTAAACACAATAAGTCATAAAACGGCTTATGTCAACAAACATAAAGGCCAAACGTTATATTGGCCTGAGTTTTTGTTGGGTGTGCATAGTGTTGAGTTTTTTAATCCAAATACGTCTTCCGTCTTTGTAAAACCATTTGCCCATGCAAACAGAATAAACATCCCGTACAGTTTTATGAAGCCGTTGCGAATTTCAGATGAATGGATGTTTGTTGCGCTCATTGATGACCATTTTGAGACCGTTGGTAAAGGTTGGATAAAATGGGTTAAAGGAGGAAAGTTCTTGGTGCGTTATTCATTGTTGAGCTAAATATTCAAAGTCAACTGTTTTTCGTTTTACGTAATTTTTTTTTAATAACTTAAACGATCTTTAAAGGTGGTTGGTGTTTTGGGTTTTTGTATATTGTTGATTGTCAATTGGTAATATTCGTATTGTGTGCTGTTTGAATAACGTCAGGTTGACCAAAGTACTCAAAACATAATAAAATTAGGCTTTTATATCTCTTTTTTTTTGTGACCATTTAAAAGCAAAGGTGTCTTAATGTTTATAAACAACTAATAGCTATTAGCTAAATTTGAAAACCCTCAACGACATTAATAAGTTATCAGATGAAGATTTGGTAAAGGCAATTGTTAAAACCAATAACACATTGCTATTTGAAATTTTGTACGATAGATACGCCGGGTTGGTGTTTAACAAGTGTTATGGGTTTTCAAAAGACGAGGATGAAGCCAAAGATTTGGCGCAGGATGTGTTTTTAAAGCTCTTTGTTAAGTTGGGGAGTTTCAAAGGAAAATCGAAATTTTCAACTTGGCTGTATGCTTTTACATATAACCATTGCGTAAATTATGTAACCAGAAATACGGCCAAAAAGTTTGAAAAACAGTCTGTCGATTACAAAGATATTGAAAACCTTTCTGAAGACGATGATGACGATGATGGGTTTGTAAATATGCGTGTCGATAGGTTGAAGGAAGCATTAGAGCTCATTTCCCCAGAAGAAAAAATGATATTGTTGCTAAAATACCAAGATGGGCTTTCCATTAGGGAAATAGAAAGTGTTTTAGACATAGGAGAAAGTGCGGTGAAAATGCGCATTAAACGAGCAAAAGATAAGTTGTTGAAAGTATATAACGAGAAGTTTAACTAATGGAAAATCCGTTTAAACATATAAATCAGCCGCTTAAGGAAGTTCCAGAAGAACTTAAAGCAAAGGTTATGAGTGATATTGCCATGGCAAAATTGCTTATGGATCTAGCTAAACTATTCTCTGTAGACCCAGCAAAAATTATAGAACAAAGCATAAAAAAAAGGAAAGAATAACCAATAACAAAATAACTAAATATGGATAAAATTACAGCTTGGAATGATAGCGTTAAGGCATCGTTGTCGGCTATGACGGCCGAGGTGGCAAAAGTTATTCCCAATTTGTTGGGCGCCATAGCTATAATAATAATCGGTTGGTTGTTAACCAAACTTTTGGTTGGTATAGTAAGAAAAGCATTAAAATTTGCCAAGGCCGATAAACTGGACGATAAAATAAACGAAATTGAAATATTTGATGGTAAAAAACTCAATTTCGATGTTATAAAAATTACCACCAAGTTTGTAAAATGGATCATGTATATCATGATACTTATTGTGGTAACCGATATTTTGAATCTTACCATGGTTTCGGCCGAGATACAGGATTTCTTGGGGTATTTGCCCAAGTTGTTTTCAGCGTTGATTATTTTTACCATTGGTTTGCTCTTGGCTAATTTTGTTAAAAAAGCTATCAAATCATTTTTTGAATCGATGGATCTATCGGGTTCAAAATTTATAAGTCAGATTGTGTTTTTCTTGCTTTTACTCTTTGTTTCCATAACGGCTTTAAATCAGGCAGGGGTAGATACCGAGATTATTACAAGCAACGTCACCATGATTTTGGCTGCTTTTTTACTGGCCTTTGCGTTGGCATTTGGTTTTGGAGCTCAAAGAATTGTGGCCGATCTGTTAAAAACCTTTTATGCTAGAAAAACTTATGAAATAGGACAAGAAATTGAATTTGGACAAATAAAAGGCAAAGTGGAATCGATTAATAATATTTCAGTAACCTTGAAAACAAAAGAAGGTAAATTAATAGTACCCATAAAAGATATTGTAGAGAGCCAAGTAAGTGTACGGGATTAACTTTAAGTTAGGGTTAAAATTTGGTTGGTTATTTTCTGTATGCCCAAAAGCTCTCTACTGTTACAATCCTTTTCCGTTCGGAAGGGGATTTTTTTGTTTGATATTAAAAACTAAATTAGCAAGTCTTAACTATTAAACAAACCAACAAAATCAAACACATGAAACGACTGATTTTTGCTTTTGCAACCGCTATTTTGTTAACCGCTTGTTTTAAAAAGGAGGCTTCAATTAAGGAAGAATTGCATACTTCAACCAAAGTTTTAAACGAAGGCATTTCTAATGAAAGGTTAAGCAGAATAGATTCAATGCTTTCCCAATCAATTGAAGAAAATAAAGTACCCGGTGCCGTCGCTTTAATTTCTAGAAATGGAAAAAATGTATATCACAAAGCCTTTGGTTTGGCCGACAATACCTCGGGAAAAACGTTAGAAAAAGATGCTATTTTTAGAATAGCTTCACAAACAAAAGCCATAACATCAACCGCGGTAATGATGCTTTGGGAAGAGGGTAAGTTTGGATTGGACGAGCCGATTTTAAAATACATTCCCGAGTTTAAAAACGCTATCCTTTTAAAGTCGTTTAATGAAGCCGATTCGTCTTTCACTACCATACCTGCCGAAAACTACATTACCATTAGGCATTTGTTAACACATACTTCGGGGCTTGGCTATGGTCAAATAGACGGCGATTCACGTTTTAAAAAAATATATGCCAAAGCAGGTGTGATAGATTTGTTCACCACAAAAGACATTAGCATTGCCGAAAGTGTAAAAATACTAGCAAAACTACCTTTGCACCACAATCCGGGCGAACGGTTTACTTATAGCGAAAGTATCGATGTGTTGGGCTATTTTATTGAAATTATTTCAGGAATGCCATTGGATGAATTTTTTAAAACCCGGATTTTCGAGCCTTTAGGCATGAAAGATACCCAGTTTTATTTGCCAGAATCGAAATACGATAGGTTGGTAACAGTACAAACTTTTGAAAATGGGCAATGGGTAAAATTTCCGGTAACCTTTTACGATACCGATTATCCTAAAAAGGGGGCAAAACGCTTCTTTTCTGGAGGAGCGGGACTTACCAGCACAGCTTCCGATTATGCCAAGTTTTTAAATATGTATTTAAACGGGGGTGAGTTGAATGGCAAGCGATTGTTAAGTCGCACTACGGTTGAAACGATTTTAACCAATCAAATTCCATATATCTCAGAAGATATTAATGCCGTTCATGGTTTGGCCTTTGGTTTGGTCGATAAAAAAAAGCACGATTTGGGAGGCAATGGCAGCGAAGGTACTTTTGAATGGGGCGGTTATTTCAATACACAATATTTTGCCGATCCAAAAGAAAACCTAATCGGTATTTTAATGAAACAAACCCAGCGAACAAAAAACGATGATACCTCGACAAAGTTCAGGATTTTGGTAAATGCCGTCTTAGCGGATTGATTTCTATGAACATTATGGTCAGCTACAACATTTTAAAATAGAGAAACTACTGTTTTGTCAAATTAGCCCCATGTTTTTTAGTGTGTTATCAAAATAAATCCAAGAAAAAATCAATTAAATAATACTTTTTCGGCAGCATGATTTATTGCTCGAAATAGCGTATTTTTAATTGAAAGGCCGGGGAATAGTTTTTCTTTGTGTCGCATGTTCATTACAGCAATAATACAACTTCATAATTCACTAACTCACTTATCAATATGGTTCAAAAAGGTATCGAAGCAGAGCGTTTAAAAGAAGCAAATACATATAAAACATGGAAAAAATGGGGACCATATTTGGCCGATAGGCAATGGGGAACGGTACGTGAAGATTACAGCGAGCACGGTACATCGTGGGAATTCATTGATCACGACAAAGCGAGAAGTAACGCCTACAGGTGGGGCGAAGAGGGCATTGCAGGGTTTTGTGATGCCCGTGAGATTTTATGTTTGGCACCCGCTTTTTGGAACGGAAAGGATGCCATTTTAAAAGAGCGCCTTTTTGGTTTGACCAACAATCAGGGGAACCACGGTGAAGATGTCAAGGAACTGTATTTCCATCAGGTGAGTTCGCCAACCCATTCCTATTGTAAATTTCTTTATAAATATCCGCAAAACGAATTTCCGTATTCAGATTTGGTACACAGCAACCAACGAAGTCGCGATGAGTTTGAATTTGAACTTTTGGATACTAAAAGTTTCAAAAACAATGCCTATTTCGATTGTTTTGTAGAGTATGCCAAAGCCGATACCAGTGATATTCTTATGAAAATAACCGTGGTGAACAGAGGCACTAAAAAAACCAAGGTACACGTGCTTCCCCACCTTTGGTTTCGCAATTTCTGGAAACATAATAAACGGCACACGCGACCTAGTATAAAATCGACTTCCAAACGAAGTGTGATGTCGAGAAGTACCCGAAACGGCCGCTATTATTTGTATCACGAAAAAGGGAAGCAACTCTTCTGCGAAAACGAAACCAATAATAAACGGATTTATAATGTACCTAATGAAGTAAAATACGTTAAGGACGGAATAAATGAACGCGTAGTAAATAAAAAACGGACGGTCAACCCCGAAAAAAATGGGTCTAAATTTGCCGTTTGGCACAAGTTGAAGCTCAAACCCGGTCAGGAAAAAACGATTAGAATTCGTTTAACCAAAACAAAAATGAACGACCCTTGGGCTGATTTTGATACCTTGTTCGAACAACGCATGAAAGAGTGCGAGGCATTTTACAATGAAACCATCAACAATGATATTCCTGAGGCTCATAGAAAAATTGCCAAGGACGCTTTTGCAGGACTGCTTTGGACTAAACAATTTTATTATAACGATGTGTTTAAATGGCTTTTTGGAGGCCCCGGAGAAGCAAAACCGCAGCGTTCCAACTTAAGAAATTATAATTGGCAGCACCTTACCAATAGACATATTATTTCGATGCCCGATAAATGGGAATATCCGTGGTATGCCGCTTGGGATTTGGCGTTTCATATGGCCTCTTTTGTTGAGGTAGATCCGTTTTTCGCCAAGGAGCAGCTTCTTTTGGTGCTCAAGGAAAACTACATGCATCCCAACGGACAAATTCCGGCTTACGAGTGGAATTTCAGCGATGTGAATCCGCCAGTGCACTCTTGGGCGGTGTGGCATGTTTACGATAAAGACAAAGCGTACAACGGAAGCGGTGATACGGAGTTTTTGGAAACGGCATTCCAAAAGCTGTTGCTCAATTTTACGTGGTGGGTAAACCAAAAGGACAAAAGCGGTACCGACCTATTTGAAGGTGGGTTTTTGGGCTTGGATAATATTGGGGTTTTCGACCGTAACCACATGCCGCCCGGTATTACCCGAATGCAGCAATCTGATGCCACGAGTTGGATGGCTATGTTCGCTTTAAATATGTTACGCATGTCGTTAGAACTTTCCAAAACCAATAAAATTTATGAAGAAGCTGCAGCAAAGTTTTTCAGGCATTTTTTAAATATAGCCTGGGCCATGCACCATATCGGGAAGAAGGATATATCGCTTTGGGACGATGAAGACAATTTTTATTATGATGTGGTTGAAATGGAAAGTGGCGCCACCGACCGATTGAAAGTACGGTCGTTGGTAGGGGTGATTCCCATGTTTGCCGTTGAAATTATGCATAAGGATCTTTTTGAGGAACTCAAGGAATTTAGAATCAGGGCCAACGAAATTATAAGAACGCGCCCCGATTTGGCGTCTTTGATTTCCAATTTAGATGACCCCAACGGAAAGGGCTACTATTTATTCTCCATTATGCGCGCCTTTAGGCTGGAGCACCTTCTTAAACGACTGCTGGACGAAGATGAGTTTCTTTCAGATTACGGTATTCGGTCGCTTTCAAAATACCACGAAAAGCACCCGTTTGTTTTCGAGCATCATGGTCACCACCAAATTCAGTATGAACCGGGTGAAAGCCGCTCCAATATGTTTGGCGGAAACTCCAATTGGCGTGGGCCTATTTGGATGCCCATAAATTATATGATTATCCAATCGCTGCGTAAATACTATAAGTTTTACGGGCCAACGTATCAATATGAATTTCCAACGGGTTCGGGCAATAAGCTTAACCTCAATCAGATTGCAAACCAGCTCACCAAAAGGCTGATTAAGCTTTTTGAAGCTAATTCAGATGGAAAATTCCAATACCATGCTGATGACCCAGATAGTAAATTTGCCACCGACGAACATTTTAAAAACTTGCACCTGTTCTATGAATTTTTTGATGGCGATACAGGTAAAGGTCTCGGAGCCTCGCACCAAACGGGGTGGACCGCTTTAATTGCCAATTTAATTATGGAAATGGATGAGGATTGAAATTTATTTTAAAAAGAGTTTCTAAAGCTTTTTTTAGTTATGGTTACAAGTTTGGTTCTGTGAGTTTTATGTTTAAAACTCTTTATAAGTTTTACCCTTTTGTCGTAGTTTAATATTTACATTTGACATTAGTAAAAAGTTATAATAAATGTTGGTTAAGTTATTAATTACGTTGTGAGTTTATTTCTTTTAGCAGACGAATATTTTAAGCTATTAGATAAAGTTGAAAAAAGTAAAAGGAGGATTATTCTGTTATGTTCGCTCGTGTTATTGTCAATTGTATCCATTATTGATGTTATAACAGAGGTTAATGATGGTAAAGAGTTAGTTGATAAGGCAAATAAAATTATTGGCCAGTCTGATACTTTAATTTCTCAGACTAATTCAATAATAGTTGATTTAAGTAAAAACATTGAGTCTGTCCAACAATCTAATAAAAGTATAGTAGCTATTGATAGTGTTCTTAAAGGGGTAAGGGATACTGTATCAAATCAGGTTGAAATTATAAAATCTACAGCAAAAAAATCTGCGGAACTTATTAGATTGGAAGAAAAAAAGTTCATGGCGGACCAAGCCGACATTGATGTTTTTACTAACGAAGTTAGGCTTATTAATAATTCTGTAGATTCAACTTTTTTTGACATCCAATTTGATTTTAGAAACCTAGGAATGAGAACAGCAACCAATATAGAGTTTAAAGGAAAGGTTTTATTATATAACAAAATATTACAGGATTTTCAAATACAAGATTTTAAAGGGTGGTATTTTTCTGAAAATTTAACTAGTAGAACAAAGGGAACAATAGGTAAAAAATTAAAATGGAAGAAAGAGGAAATTATTACCGGGAACTATTACATGATTTTTATAGTTAAAAGTTTTTATCAAGACTTGATTTCTAAGAGAAAATTAAGCTATACAGGACACTTTTTAGCAACTGACTTAAAAAATGAAGAAACTAAGTTTAACTTAACAATTGATTATGAATATGCTAAAGGTTTAAATGAAAGGCTCCGAGAAAAAGGGCTGAAGGAATATTCAATTGACCTAAATAAAGATTAAGGTCTTGAACTCTGTTTTTATTTACGCTTCTTATTTCGTCTATTATAATTTTTGTCGCCTCGTGTTTTAGGCTTTTTATATTTTTTGGCTATTTCCCTGCGATATGAGCCTCCTAAGTTTTCCTTTTGGTTTTTGGCCTTTTTTTCATGGAAGGCTGGGCCGGGGGCGTCCTCTTCACTGCGTTTGGTGGGGTTGTTGCGCTCTTTAATTTCTGGGCGTTCCTCTGGGATAAGCTCGGTAGAAATTTCCACGGCTTCGGGCATGTTCAAAACAGGGATTTGCATATCCATCAGCGCCTCAATATTTTCGATGTGTTCCTGTTCTTTTTCGGTTGAAAAGGTTATCGATGTGCCTTTGCGCTCGACACGTCCCGTTCTACCAATACGGTGCATGTAGTTTTCGGGGTATTCGGGCGTGTCAAAATTAATAACATGGCTTACGTTGTCGATGTCCAATCCGCGGGCCATGACATCGGTAGCGACCAAAATGCGGTTCACACCTTCCTTGAATTGTTCGATGCTGCGCAGACGATAATTCTGTGTTTTGTTGGAATGGATCACGCAAAGTTCTTCCTTAAAATGCTCGTCCAGTTTTTCAAACAAGCGGTCGGCCATACGTTTGTACGCCACAAAAACAATCACTCGGTTGAAGGTTTCGGTGTCATTGAGTAAATGCACTAACAGATTTACTTTCGTATAAAAATTGGGCACTTTATAACGTTGCTGCTCAATATTTTCTAACGGCGTTCCCGATACGGCAATGGAAATGCGCTCAGGACCTCTAAAAAAATCGTTGATTAACAAATCCACATCTTGGGTCATGGTGGCCGAAAACATAATATTTTGGCGTCTTTCCGGAAGGATGTCAAAAATATTGATAAGTTGGTGGCGGAACCCCAAATCGAGCATCACATCCACTTCGTCAATCACCAATTTCTGAATGGATTTGAGTTGCAATGCGCGGCTAACGGCCAAATCGTACAATCGGCCCGGTGTGGCCACGATAATATCCAACCCTTCGGCAACAGCTTGTTTCTGAGTGTTGATGTTGGTGCCACCGTAAACGCCCAAAACTCTGTTGTTAATGTATTTGGATAGCTTTTCAATTTCCTCAACCACCTGAACCACCAATTCGCGTGTCGGCACCAAAACCAAAACCCTTGGGTTGTCCTGTTTCGAAAACTTTAAGTTTCTTAAAATGGGCAACATATAGGCCAGTGTTTTTCCAGTACCGGTTTGTGCTATGCCCACCACATCTTTACCCGAAGCGACAACATTGAATGCTTCGGCCTGAATGGGCGTTGGCGTGTTGAAGCCCAAATCGTCGAGGGCGTTGTAAAGTGGTGTGTTTAAATTGAGGTCGTTAAAAGTCACGCTATTGTAATTTGTTGGCAAAGTTACACTTAAAAACGGGTTTCCACTAAATGGCTGTTGTGTATTTTAATGGTGTAGCTTGCCGAAAAGTAGTCTTTTGGCTTTAAATTCAGGATGCCTTCTTTGGTGGTAAACTCCTGATCGGTGTTTTCATAGTCAGCTATGCCCAACCAAGGTTCAATACAAACATAGTCTCCAGTAGGTTTGGCCCAAATGCCTAAATACGGAAAATCATTATAGGAGAACGATAAAATATTACCGTGCTTTTTACTTTTTAAAGTGACTTTTTTCGACTTTAAATCTTTGAAAATAAGAGCATCTTCATTAAACAAATCGTGGGTGAGTGGGAGTTTATCGCTATTTTTTAAGACGGGTTGCGTTTTGCCAGTTACAAGTCCGCTATCCAAATTAATGAAGTGTCTTGAAGCGGTTTCAGGCTGTTCAAATTCCAAAACATAATCGTTGTAATTTTCATCGCTATAAACAGGGCATTTAAAAGCGGGGTGTCCTCCTAACGAAAAATACATGGCTTTGTCGTCAAGGTTTTTAACGGTGTGCTTCACTTCAATAGACGAACCGCTCAACGTGTACGATATATAAAACTCAAACTTAAACGGGTAGATTTTAAGTGATTCCTCATCGAAAGTCAGCTTAAACGTTAAGTTGTTCTCCGTGAGTTTATGTATTATAAAATTGTTGTTATTGCGAGCTAAACCGTGTTTGGGTAATTGGTAAGTTTGGCCTTCAAAAATGTAGGTGTTGTTTTTTAAAGCACCGATTATAGGAAATAAATTGGGAGCGAAACTACTCCAAACATCGGGGTTGGCATCCCACATAAATTCGGTGCCATGTTTTACCGAAGTAATTTTACAAAGTTCGGCGCCCGTTTTTTTTACCGATATGCTGAGTAAGTCGTTTTTTATTGAAAACATAGAGTGGCGTTTATATCTTAAAGATACAAAACTTGCAATTTTTTCGGTATTCTTGCTAACTTTACACCATAAATTCTGCTGTTGAGAAAAAAACATTTCCATAAACCCGAAAATGTCGAGCGTTTTAAAGAAAAGGCTTTGATTTGGAGCCAACAATTTGACGATGTGGTTTGGTTGGACTCCAATCATTATCAACAAATATATTCCTGCTACGATGCCGTTTTGGCGGTCGATGCCTTTACGAGCATAAAAACCGATTACCACAATGCTTTCGATAAATTGAAGGAATTTCAGGGGTTTGTAAACGATTGGATTTTTGGCTATTTGTCATACGACTTAAAAAATGATATCGAGCAGTTAACATCTGAGAATATTGATGGTTTGGGTTTTCCGGATCTCTTTTTCTTTCAGCCAAAAAAGCTTTTTTTGTTCAAGGGTGATAGAGTAGAAATGCAGTATTTAAGTTTTGTTGATGATGAATTTCAAGATGATTTATTGGCTATAGCGCAAAGTGGCCAAGCCCGAGGAAAAGTGGCTAATCCCATTAAAATAAAACTTCGAATTCACAAGGACGAATATTTTGAAAAGGTAAATACGATTTTAGAGCACATTTATCGTGGTGACATTTACGAAACCAATTTCTGCCAAGAATTTTATGCGGAGAATACGCAAATCAATCCGTTTGAAACTTATCAAAAACTAAATGATATTTCAAAAGCACCGTTTGCCGCTTTTTTAAAATTGAATGATAAATACGTGCTGTGTGCCTCGCCAGAGCGTTATTTGAAGAAGGAAGTAAATCGTGTGATTTCTCAACCCATAAAAGGGACGGCCAAACGTTCGGATAACCGAAAAGAAGACCAAAACTTAAAAGAAAACCTGTCCAAAGATAAAAAAGAGCGTAGCGAAAATATTATGATTGTCGATTTGGTGCGCAACGACCTGTCTAAAACCGCAATAAAAGGTACTGTTAAAGTTGAGGAGTTGTGCCAAGTTTATACTTTTGAGCAGGTGCATCAAATGATTTCGACAGTAGTTTCGGAAGTGGGAGAAAATACAAACCCGGTGGATATTATTAAAAGCACGTTCCCGATGGGTAGTATGACGGGCGCGCCAAAAATATCGGCCATGAAAATTGCCGAAGCTCAAGAAGCAACCAAGCGCGGGGTGTATTCTGGGGCGGTGGGCTATTTTTCTCCCGAAGGCGATTTCGATTTCAATGTGGTGATTCGTAGTATTTTGTACAACCAAACCGAAAAATACGTGTCCTATTCTGTGGGAGGTGCCATTACGGCCAAAAGCGATCCGCTAAAGGAATATGAAGAGTGCTTGGTAAAAGCCAAAGCCATGCGTACTGTCTTGGAAGATTGATGGTTTATAAATGATTTAGTCTGCTGCATCCTATTTCGTTACTAAATCGTCACTTCGAGGGATTTTCCAAAAGAAACCCGTATCGGGAAGTAGTTGTGTACCCCAAACCTTTAAATTAATCCAAATAATTCTTAAACGACTTTACCGCAATACCCAAAACACGCTCCACACGTTTGGTTTCAATATTTTTTATTTTGGCAATATCGTTGTTCGTAAGTCTCCCAAAAACAGAAAGATCCACAATGCTGGATACGCCAAGGGGTAGCCAGGTGTAAAATTTACCCAAAAGTTTTTGGTTGTGGTTCGATTTGAGGTCTTTTATCTCAAAAGCATCAATCACCGAGGCGTTATTGTTGTCATACAAAAACAAGTGCCTTTGTTTGTTTTCTTGCTTGTACGATATATCGTTGAGTTCGTCGTTCATTATAAAATCAAAATCCTCGTCCACAGTATATTTTTCTTCCAAAGCGTTCAATTCATCCGTCAAGATATCGTGGGTGCTCATCGTGTTTTTATGGAAGGCTTCTTTGGTAAAAAGTTCGTCCAATTCGCTATCTACAATTTTAAAAAGTTTCAGTTTAATCTCGTTGATTTCGGCATCAATGTTATAACCGTTTTCGTAATATTTGGCAATGGCTTCGTCAATAAAATCGTTTGAGGCGTACATGTTTTTTGGAATAATTCCGGTCGATTCCGCGATGTAAAGCCTGTGTTTTACGTAGGCTTGCAAATGTTGGGTTATTGAAACTACTTTTTTATTGAAGGCCGTTTGTGTGGCTTTGTCGTTTAGTTCTTTCATTGAGCTCATAACCTGATTTTTAAAAGTTGATTGCTTTTAAAGTTACGAAAATTATAAATGCAAAAAATGACTTTTGTTAGTTGAAACCGATTTTGAAGTGTCTTTTGAATACTCAAAGTTGTATCTTTGAAAACATGTTAAAACAGCTGAAAACCCATATTGAATCGCATTTGCCTTTTTTGCAAAAATCGCGGTTGCTCATTGCTATTTCTGGCGGAATTGATAGCGTGGTACTGACGCATTTGTGCCATAAATTGAAGCTTAACATTTCATTGGCGCATTGCAATTTTAACTTGCGCGGAAAAGAAAGCGATGCCGATGAAGATTTTGTGGTGGACTTGGCAGATGATTTGGATTTGGAAGTATTCGTGCAGCGTTTCGATACCGAAGGTTATGCGGAAACCCATAAACGCTCCATACAAATGGCAGCTCGCGAATTACGCTACCAGTGGTTTGAAGAATTGGCAGAGCAATTGAAGTTCGATTATATTTTAACCGCCCACCACGCCGATGATAATCTTGAAACCTTTTTAATCAATTTTACCCGAGGCACGGGCTTGGAAGGGTTGACCGGAATACCGCAAGTAAACGGAAGGTTTGTGCGTCCGTTGTTGCCATTCTCAAGCAACGATATTGAAAATTTTGCACGAGAAAACTGCATAAAATGGCGGGACGACAGCAGTAATAAATCGGTAAAATACCTTCGGAATAAATTACGACACGAGGTGGTGCCCATTTTAAAAGAAATCAATCCCAGTTTGTTGCAGAGTTTTCAAAGTACATTAAATAATTTGCAGGACACCGCGGTGATTGTGAGCCATACAATGGACGCTTTGCAGGAAAAGGCTGCAGAAAAAATGGGTGATAACGAAATCCGTTTTAAAATTTCTGAATTCAAAAAATTAAAGCAGCCCAAAGCCTACCTTTTTGAAACCTTTAAAGCCTACGGTTTTACCGAGTGGAACGATATTGAGCACCTTTTGGATGCCCAACCGGGAAAACGAGTACTTACGAACCATTACAGGTTGATAAAAGACCGCGAGTATTTATTGTTGAGCACCAATGCAACACCCATTGAAACCGAGGTCTTAATTTCCGAAGGTGAAAGAAAAGCAGAAACCCCAAAGGGTACGTTGTTTTTTGATGATTCCGATAGCTATCGGAATGATGCTATTTTCGGAACATCGGAAAACACCATTTTTGTAGATCAAGCCAAGTTGAAATTTCCACTACGGATTAGAAAAAAACAGGAAGGCGATGTGTTCTTTCCGTTGGGAATGCATGGCAAAAAGAAAAAACTGAGCAAGTATTTTAAAGATGAAAAGTTTTCATTACTCGATAAGGAAAACACGTGGCTGCTGTGTTCAGAAAATGAAATTATTTGGATTATTGGAAATCGTGCCGACCATAGATTTCGAGTGGATGAGCACACTAAAAAGATTTTAAAAATTGAATTAAAATAAAAATGGTTATCCGTAAACATACCTAGTAAAAATAAAGATTTGAAAATCAGCTTATTAAAAAAGACGCTTCGACAGGCTCAGCGTGACATCTAGTGTTAGATTGTTGATCATTAGTAACGTCAGGCTGAGCTTGTCGAAGCCTAGGTAACAAAACGGATATTTAATAAATAAAAAACTCTATTTGAAACTACAAGGCAACATAGTCGATATACCAAACCGAAACATTTTTAAAGGTGAAATTACTGTTGAAAATGGCAAAATAGTATCAATAATTGAAAAGGAACATCACCTAGAACACTATATTTTACCTGGTTTTATAGATGCCCATATCCACATTGAAAGCAGTATGCTCGTACCGAGCGAATTTGCCCGGATGGCGGTTAAGCACGGTACAGTGGCTACGGTTTCCGATCCGCACGAAATCGCCAATGTACTTGGCGTACAAGGTGTGGAGTTTATGATTGAAAACGGAAAACAAGTATCGTTTAAATTCAACTTTGGTGCGCCATCTTGTGTGCCGGCAACCATCTTTGAGTCGGCTGGAGCCACAATCGATGCCAATGCGATTAAAATCTTGTTGCAAAATCCCGATATTAAATACTTGACAGAAATGATGAACTACCCTGGCGTATTGTTCGAGGATGCCGAAGTGATTCAAAAAATAGCTTGGGCAAAACATTTTAATAAGCCGATTGATGGACATGCGCCGGGAATTGTGGGCGATGATATTTCAAAATACATTGCAGCGGGCATATCGACTGATCATGAGTGTTTTACCTATGAAGAAGCTTTGGAAAAGCTACAAAAAGGCATGAAAATTTTAATCCGTGAGGGTAGTGCTGCAAAGAATTTTGAAGCGCTTATCGATTTAGTACCCGAGCATTTTGAAAATATGATGTTTTGTAGCGACGATAAACACCCGGACGATTTAATTTTTGGCCACATCAACCAGCTTTGTGCCCGAGCGGTTGCCAAAGGCATTGATGTTTTTAAGGTACTTCAAATGGCATGTGTTAACCCCGTGAAACATTATGCTATTGATGTGGGACAAATGCAAGTTGGCGATGCTGCCGATTGTATTGCGGTACAAGATTTAAAAGATTTTAAAACCCTGCAAACTTTTGTTAACGGCGAATTGGTATTTGATAATGGTGTTTCCAAAATAAAACCGGTGGATTTTAAAAACTTGAACAACTTTAATTGTAAAAAAAAGCAGGTTTCAGATTTTAAGGTGGATGCTTCCGCTGAAAAAATAAGAGTCATCGAAGCTTTGGAAGGCCAACTTATTACCAATGAAATTGTTGAAGAAGCTACGGTAAAAAATGGAAACATCATTTCAAACACGGAAAAAGATATTTTAAAAATGACGGTAGTCAACCGTTACCATCCCGATAGCTATCGGGACCAACCTCCAGCCATCGCATTTATCAAGAATTTTGGCTTAAAAGAAGGGGCCATAGCTTCTTCAGTGGGCCACGATTCGCACAATATTATAGCTGTTGGTGTTTCGGACGAAGCGATTTGTAAAGCCGTCAATTTAATTATTGAAAATCAGGGCGGCATTTGTGCTGTATCCGAAACTGATCATAGGGTGCTTCCGTTGCCGGTTGCGGGAATTATGAGCGATAACGATGGAAAAACGGTTGCAAAAGCTTACACCGAAATTGATAAAATGGCAAAGCAATTGGGCGGTACTTTACATGCCCCGTATATGACGCTTTCGTTTATGGCGCTTTTGGTTATTCCGTCGTTAAAATTGAGTGATAAAGGCTTGTTCAATGGAAAATCATTTCAATTTACCTCTTTACAAATCGATTGATTATGCCAGTAATTGAAAGTACGTATAAACCGGCGTTTCCGTTTAAAAACGGATTTGTGTCTACAGTGTATTCGGGTTTAGTGCGCCGCGTTCCACTAAAACAAGAGCGGGAACGTATAACCCTTAGCGATGGGGATTTTTTGGATTTAGATTGGAGCTTTTCCGAAGAAAAAACATCGAAACTCATCATTTTGCTTCATGGTTTGGAAGGCAATGGTCAGCGCCCGTATATGACGGGGGCGGCTAAACTTTTTAATAAAAATAATGTCGATGCCGTTTGTATGAATTTTAGGGGATGTAGTGGTGAGGATAATTTGAAGTTCAGCAGTTACCATTCGGGAGCCACGTCCGATTTGGATGCTGTTATCCAACACGCCGTTCAATCGAAAAACTACACTGAGATTTATTTAAAAGGCATCAGTTTAGGGGCTAATATCATTTTGAAATATTTGGGCGAACGTGATGCTGTTCCAACTCAGGTTAAAGCTTCGGTAGCGGTTTCCGTGCCTTGCTATTTGGCGGGTTCAGCAAAAGAACTACATGCTTTCAAAAATAAACTATACCATGATAGGTTCTTAAAACATCTGGTTGAAAAATTAAAGTTGAAACGGGAACGTTTTTCAGATTTATTACCGGAAGAAGATTTGAAATCCATCAAAACGTTAAGCGATTTCGATTCTGTTTACACCGCCAAAGCCCACGGTTTTAAAAGTGCCCAGCATTATTATGAAACGAGCAGCAGTTTGCAATTCCTTCCACATATTATAACACCGACTTTAATTATCAATGCGCTGAATGATTCGTTTATGTCGCCCGAATGTTATCCGGTAAAGGAGGCTAAAAACAATGCCAATTTATATCTGGAAATGCCCAAATTTGGTGGTCATGCTGGCTTTGTTGGCAGAAAAAATGTGTATTATAATGAACAGCGGGCATTGGAGTTTATAAAATCGATTCATTAAATTTTTTCAGGTATTGGGTAAAAATGGCATGCTCAAGGTTAAAATTGATTTAGTTAACCCTATGTTAACTTTATAAGTTTGACGGAGTGGTGATTAATTTTTTCGTAATTTAAAATCAAAATTTTTATTATGCCGGTATTCAACTTAAACATTAACGACCAATCCTATGCTGTGGATGTGGACGGAGATACCCCAATGCTCTGGGTTTTACGCGACCATTTAGAACTTTTGGGAACCAAATTCGGATGTGGAATAGGCATGTGCGGTGCCTGTACGGTTCATTTTGACGGAAGTGCTGTGAGAAGCTGCCTGTTAAGAGTGTCTGCTGTGGGCGATTCGAAAATCACAACTATAGAAGGGCTTTCCGAAGAAGGAGACCACCCTGTGCAACAAGCTTGGTTGGAGCATGATGTGCCACAATGCGGGTATTGTCAAGCGGGACAGATTATGAGTGCGGCTTCGTTGCTGAAGGAAAACCCAAATCCATCGGACGAAGATATTGATTTGGCCATGAACGGAAATATTTGTCGTTGCGGTACCTACGTACGGATTAAGCAGGCCATAAAAACGGCATCAAAACTTTAAACTTCAGAAATCATGACAAAGATAAAAACACAATATAATCGTCGTTCGTTTTTGAAGATATCGGCCGCTGCTGGAGGTGGTATGCTTATTGGGTTCAGTTGGTTTACCGGATGTACTTCCGATAAAAAAATAAAAGAACAAATTGCCATTCCCAACGAATGGTACGATATAAACGGTTTTATAAAAATTGGAGATACGGGCTTGGTGACGATTTATTCACCCAATCCGGAAATTGGACAAAATGTACGGACTTCCATGCCTATGATTGTGGCCGAAGAATTGGATGTGGATTGGGCGCATGTGGTGGTGGAGCAAGCTCCTTTAAATGCGGCCATTTATCAAAATCAGTATGCTGGTGGTAGCCAGTCTATCCGTCGCGGATGGGATGCCTTGAGGATGGCCGGAGCCACAGGAAAACGCATGTTGTTGGAGGCTGCAGCCAAAGAATGGCAAGTCTCTGTTTCTGATTTATCGGTTTCAAAAGGCATTATAAAAGATGAGAATAGTGACCGAACTATTGGTTATGGGCAAATTGCTTCGAAAGCCGTAGGATTAGAGATTCCCGAAGAAGTGGAATTAAAAGCGGTTAAAGATTTTAATATCATATCCAGCAGTAAAAAGAATGTTGACGGAAAGAAAATTGTAACTGGAAAGCCCTTATTCGGATTGGATTTTCAAAGAGAAGGCATGAAGTTGGCCATGATACAGCACCCTCCGGCCTTTGGCATGACCCTAAAGGATTTTAATGAAAGCGAGATAAAAAGTATGCCAGGAATAGTTGATGCATTTCCAATTGATATTACAGTGCCGGATCCTAAGTGGTGCGACGAAAAAGGATTTTTGCAGTTAGTGGCTATTGTAGGTGATAGTACATGGCAACTAATGAAAGCCAAAAAAGCTTTAAAAGTCAATTGGGAAGTCAGTAGTAAATTGGAAAGTTCAGAATACCATAACCAAGCTCTTGAAAACGCCTTAAACTCAGGAAAAGTAAAGCAGGGCAGAAAAGACGGAAATCCAGAAGCCGCGTTTAAAAAAGCGGCAAAGGTTATTGAACGTACATATAGCTGCCCGTTTATAGCACATAATACGCTGGAGCCTATGAACTTTTTTGCGCACGTAAAGCAAAATGAAGTAGAGTTGATAGGGCCGACCCAAACGCCAAAAGCATTAGAAGATTCGGTATCTAAGTTATTAAATGTGCCTGTTGAAAATATTACGGTTGATATGACCCGTATGGGCGGCGGATTTGGGCGGCGGCTTTACGTGAATTTTGGTGTTGAAGCAGCTGCTATTTCTAAAAAGATGAATGCGCCCATAAAATTGATTTATACCAGAGAAGATGATATGACACAGGGTACCTATCGCCCAGCTTATCGTTCAAGGTACAAGGCAGGACTTGATGAAAACAATAATTTAATTGCCTTTTCAGTGAGAGGGGCGGGATTGCCAGAAAGCCCAGTGTTTCCAAATAGATTTCCCGCAGGGGCTGTCGATAATTATTTAGCAGAAGAAATAGGGGTGGATACGAACATAACCACCGGAGCTTGGCGAGCGCCACGATCGAATTTCACGGCTGCGGCCGAACAATCCTTTTTGGATGAAGTGGCCGAATTGGCCGGAAAAGACCCGATAGATTTCCGTTTGGAATTGTTCGAACAAGCCATAAAAAATCCCGTTGGTGAAAAAAACGATTACGAAGCCGAACGCTATGCCGGAGTCTTAAAATTGGTGAAGGAAAAATCGAAATGGGGCGAAAGTCAACCTGGTGTGTATCGGGGCGTGGCAGCTTATTTTTGTCATAATACTTATGTCGCCGAAGTTTTTGATATGGTTATGGAAAACAACGAGCCGAAAATTAAAAAGGTGTGGTGTGCGGTAGATTGTGGTATTGTAATAAACCGTGATGCTGCAATAAACATGATGCAAGGTTCGGTTATTGATGGGGCCGGGCATGCCATGTACAGCCAGCTCACGTTTAACGATGGGGCTACCGAGCAAATGAATTTTGATACCTACCAACTCATGAGGCATGCTCAAGCACCAGAAGAAATCGAGGTGTTCTTTGTTGAAAACGAAATTGCTCCTACTGGACTTGGAGAACCAGGATTGCCCCCAGCGATAGCGGCTTTGGCCAATGCACTCTATAAGGCAACAGGAACACGTTACTATAGCCAACCCTTTGTGCAACCGCAGCCTGTTATTGGGTAATATCTTTTGTAATTATGACCCACGAATTTAGAGACATTGTTTTTCGGGCTCTCCACGCGCAAAAAAGTCAGTTAAAATCTGTATTGGTTACCGTTGTGGCCTTAGTTGGATCGTCCTACCGAAGACCAGGAGTGCGAATGCTAGTTGTGGAAAATGGCGATATGGTAGGCGCTGTGAGCGGTGGCTGTGTGGAAAAGGAAATCTTGCTGCAGTCGGAATCTGTTTTTAATACTGGAAAAGCCAAAATGATGACTTACGATGGTAAGTACAGATTGGGCTGCGAAGGGGTGCTGTATATTTTATTGGAGTTGTTTCAGCCTGATTACCGTTTTGAAACGGCGTTTAAATCCTGCATTGAACAACGGAAACCCTTTAAAATACAATCGTTTTTCTCCAAATACTTGGAATGTGATTTTGAAATGGGCTCGGAAGTAATCATCAACAAAGATGCTTTTCCCGTTCAGGGAAAACCTTTAGTGAAAACAGAAAAGGTGTCTATTTTCAGCCAAGATATGGCGCCGTGTTTTAAATTGGTGATTTTAGGGGCCGAACACGATGCAGTTCAGTTGTGCAAATATGCTTCGTTAACGGGATGGGAGGTGACGGTGGTTTCAGGTTCAAACGAAGCGAAAAGCATCGACAATTTCCCTGGAGCGCATCAATTTTTTTCTATGTCGCCAGAGGATGTTTCAACTTTAAATGTGGATGGACAAACTGCTGTGGTACTCATGAGCCATAATTTCGCTAAAGATTTAAGGTATTTAGTAGCACTACAGGCTTTTAGTTCGGCATATATTGGGGTTTTGGGGCCAACCAAGCGGCGTGAAGATTTATTATCGAAATTCATTGAATATTGTCCGGAAATAAATGATAACTTTTTAGAAACCATTTATGGCCCTGCAGGAATCGATATCGGTTCCGAAACACCTCAGGAAATTGCCATATCAATCATTTCTGAAATTCTGGCGGTTACCCGAAAACGCGAGGTGATTTCACTCAGTAAAAAATCGGGAAAAATCCATAAAGACCACTATGAGTAGCAAGCCTGTTCCGTTAGGGAATATCGTTTTGGTTATCTTGGCTGCGGGGGGGGCAAAACGTATGGGAGAACCGAAACAGTTGCTTCCATGGCAAGGTAAAACGCTAATTGAGTATGCTATAGAAAAGGCATTAGAGGTTCATGTTAAAAATGTAGTGGTCGTTTTGGGCGCCAATCACTCGGTTATAAAAAATGAGATTAAAAACTATCCCGTTGAAATCATTGTAAATTCAGAATGGAATAGAGGTTTGGGGTCTTCGATTTCCCGAGCGGTTTCAAACTTGATGTATGTTGTCCCGAACTTCGATGGTGCAATGTTTGTTTTAGCCGATCAACCTTTTGTGACTAGTGAATATTTAAAGCAGATGCTTGAACATTTTCAACCCAATTCAAAGCAAATTTTAACGACCAATTATAACGATGGGAAACTAGGTGTGCCAACTATTTTTGATTACTGTTATTTTGAAGAGCTATCAAATTTGTCAGAAGACAAGGGGGCCAATACCATCATAAAAAAATACGGTAACTTTGTTTTAAGCCTAGATGCACCGTTTGAAAACATGGACATCGATACCAAAGAAGATTACGAAAGGGCATTAAAAATAATCAGTAAAAAGTAGTTATGAGTTCGTCTCCCCAAGATAAAGCCAAAACCCCGGAAGCGTTTTTAGATTTAAAAGTGAAAGCACCAGATACCAATAGTGTTGGTTTTGCGGCTATAAAATCGTCGGTAAATCAGGTTTCAAAATATATGAATGCGGCCGACGCCTTTAAACTTTCTGCAAAAATAAATCAAAAAGGTGGGTTTGATTGCCCTGGTTGTGCTTGGCCCGACCCGGATGATGAGCGTTCTTCTTTAGGTGAATATTGTGAAAATGGGATAAAAGCCATTGCGGAAGAAGCCCAAAATAAAACCATTGGTGCTGCGTTTTTTGCAAAGCATTCGGTGGATGAATTGGCTAGTTGGACGGATTTTGAAATCGGAAAATCAGGTCGCTTGGCCGAGCCGATGTTTTTAGCGGAAGGCGCATCGCATTATCAGCCCATTCCTTGGGAAGACGCTTTTGCTAAAGTGGGCAACCATTTAAATGCGCTCAATTCACCCGATGAGGCGGTGTTTTACACTTCTGGCAGGACCACCAACGAAGCTGCTTTTCTGTACCAATTATTTGTTAGGGAGTTCGGTACCTCCAATTTGCCGGACTGCTCCAATATGTGCCACGAAGCCAGCGGGATAGCGCTTTCTGAAACCTTGGGTATTGGTAAAGGCTCGGTGACTTTAGATGATTTGTATAAAGCTGAAGTGGTTATGGTTATTGGTCAAAATCCCGGAACCAACCATCCGAGAATGCTTACGGCATTGGAGAAGTGTAAAAAGAATGGCGGTAAAATTATAGCCATCAACCCGGTGCCCGAAGCGGGATTGATAAAGTTTACCAATCCTCAAAATCCCATTAAAATGTTAACTGGTGGCACTCAAATTGCCGATGTTTTTGTCCCTATAAGTATCAATGGGGATGTGGCTTTCATCAAAGCATTGCTGTTAAAACTTTTGGAAAAAGAAGAAGAGTTGGGGAATGTATTCGATAAATCATTTATTGAAGAACACACCCACGGATTTGAAACTTTCATTTCAGATTTAAAAACGTATAATTTCGAAGAATGTTTAAAGGCTTCGGGAGTGTCAAAAGTCATTTTTGATGCTGTTTTCGATTTAATATTAAATAACAACAAGATAATTTGTTGCTGGGCTATGGGCCTAACCCAGCACCAAAATGCGGTGGATAACATTCGGGAGCTCGTCAACCTTCTGCTCTTAAAAGGTAGTATTGGTAAAGAAGGCGCCGGCGCTTGCCCGGTTCGTGGGCACAGTAATGTACAAGGCGACCGCACCGTAGGCATTTGGGAAGCGGCACCTCAGGCGTTTTTAGATAAAATTGAAGCGAAATACGGGTTTAAACCTACGCCTAAACACGGCTATTCGGTTATTGACGCGATTAAGGCTATGTACGAGAAAAAGGCTAAGGTATTTTTTGGTTTGGGCGGTAACTTTATTTCGGCGGTGCCGGATACCTATTATTCGGCGCAAGCATTAGCCAATTGTAATTTAACCGTGCATGTGAGTACTAAATTAAATCGCTCGCATTTGGTGACCGGTAAAGAAGCTTTGATATTGCCATGCTTGGGGCGTACTGAAAAAGATTATCAAAAATCAGGGGTGCAAATCCAGAGTGTTGAAAATTCCATGGGTGTGGTATCTTCAACAAAAGGTGTCCTTGAGCCGTGTTCCGATAAGCTTTTAAGTGAAGTGGCTGTGGTTTGTGGGGTAGCGCATGCTACGTTGAAAGAACGTTCTAAAATAAATTGGTTGGATTATAAAGACGATTATAATCTGGTACGTGCCGATATCGCTGAGGTGGTGGAAGGTTTTGATGATTACAACAACCGCGTAAAACAACCAGCTGGATTTTATCTGCCCAATGGAGCCAGAATTAGAAAGTTTAAAACCAAAACGGGTAAGGCACAGTTTTCGGTCAACAAGCTGCCAACTTGGAAATTAAAACCCGGCGAACTTATGATGATGACTATACGGAGTCATGACCAATTCAATACCACCATTTACGGATTGAACGATAGGTACCGGGGCATTTTTAACGAACGGCGCGTTGTTTTTATGAACCCAGAAGACATGCGGGAACGTGGACTTAAAAACGAACAAATAGTCAATTTGAAATCGGTTTTCAATGGAGTAACCCGAAAAGTAAACCGTTATAAAGTGGTTCAATACAATATTCCTAAAAACTGTTGCGCTACGTATTTCCCAGAAGCAAACCCTCTGGTACCACTTGATAGCTTTGCGCATACAGCAAAAACACCTGCATCCAAGAGTATTGTTGTAACTGTGGAAGTTGATTGAGGTTTCGGCAAAAACAAAACCTTTTAATTTCCTAAAAACCAATTATCTTTATTTCTATTTGAGAAAATGGCAATAATAGGCCTATTTGAAAAAAATCTTAGATAACAACTACTTGAATTACGTATAAATACTTAGTTTTGTATGTATAAATACGTAGATATGCAAAAAATTATTGTAGTTGGAAACGGTATGGTTGGTTACAAATTTTGTGAAAAGTTTGTGGAAAGACCAGAAAGTAAGGATTTTAAGATTACTGTTTTTGGTGAGGAGCCAAGACCAGCTTATGATAGGGTCCATTTAAGTGAGTATTTTGAAAGCCAAGATGCAAAAGCACTTGAAATGGCACCGCGGGAGTGGTACGAAGAGCATGGTATCGAATTAGTGACGAACGAGCGTATTACCGATATACACCGGTCGTCTAAAAAAGTAACCTCTACAAGAGATGTTAATTATAAGTACGATTACTTAGTCTTGGCTACGGGGTCGTCTCCTTTTGTTCCTAATATTGAAGGTATCGAAAAAAAAGGGGTTTTTGTTTATAGAACAATTGAAGACCTTGAGGATATGTTGGCCTATGCCGATAAGATTCAGGAAGGTCGCGACGAAAAAATAAAGGCTGCTGTTTTAGGTGGTGGTCTATTAGGTTTAGAAGCAGCAAAAGCGGTTATGGATATGGGGTTTGAGCCGCATGTGGTAGAGTTTGCTCCTAAATTAATGCCAAGACAGTTAGATACACGAGGAAGTAAGGTGCTTCAAGAAAAAATCGAATCTATTGGTATTAATGTGCACCTTTCAAAAGCTACCAATAAAATTTTGGGAGAAGGTGCAATTACGGGAATGGAGTTTGGTGAATACGATAAGATAGATGTTGAAATGCTTGTAGTTTCTGCTGGTATTAGGCCAAGGGATGAGCTCGCAAAAACATGTAGTTTAGAGATGGGTACGCGTGGCGGTATTGTGGTGAACAATAAAATGCAGACGTCTGATCCCGAGATATACGCTATTGGAGAGGTGGCCCTTTTCAACCAAATGATATATGGTTTGGTAGCACCGGGCTACGATATGGCTGAGGTTGCCGTAAACCAAATTTTAGGTAATGTGGATGTGGTCATGCAAGACGATATAGACATGTCTACCAAACTAAAACTTATTGGGGTAGATGTGGCGAGTTATGGTGAGCCTTTCATGCCTGTAGAAAAAGGATATTCCATCATTTTCGAAAACAAAACAAAAAATTTATATAAGCGTATTAATGTTAGTCACGACGGAAAAAAACTGTTGGGAGGTATCCTGATTGGTGATGCTAGTGACTATAATATGTTCCATCAAATTTACTTAAACGGATTGCCGATTCCGGAGGATGCAGAAGAATTGGTGATTGGTGCTAGGGGCGAAGGTGGTTCGTCTTTCGGTAGTGTATTGGATATACCAGATGTGGCTCAGGTGTGTTCTTGTGAAAGTGTTACCAAGGGAGATATTTGCTGTTCTATTACGGATGGTGATAGTAAAAACTTAGGCGATGTTATCGCCAAAACCAAAGCGACAACAGGTTGTGGTGGTTGTAAACCTATGGTAGTTGACTTGGTTAACGAAACCCTTAAATCACTTGGCCAAGAGGTTAAAGAGGTCCTGTGTGAGCATTTCAGTTATAGTCGCCAAGAACTTTACGATTTAATTAAAGTCAATGAGGTTGCTAATTACGAGGAAGCGCTTAATCTATTTGGAGAGGGGCACGGTTGTGAGATTTGTAAGCCAGCATTGGCGTCAATTTTCGCTACTATAACCATGGAGACTCCAAATAAGCAGCCGGTTATACAAGATACAAACGATAGGTTTTTAGCGAATATTCAACGTAACGGAACGTATTCCATAGTACCAAGGGTTGCCGGTGGCGAGATTACGCCAGACCACTTGATCGTGTTGGGTGAAATTGCTAAAAAGTACGATTTATATACTAAAATTACAGGAGGCCAACGTATCGATTTGTTCGGTGCTCAAATTCACGAACTGCCCATTATTTGGAAAGAGTTGATTGATGCCGGTTTTGAAAGTGGTCACGCTTACGGTAAATCGCTGCGTACCGTTAAAAGTTGTGTGGGGTCTACGTGGTGCCGCTATGGTATGCACGAGAGTGTAACGTTTGCCATCGAGATTGAAAACCGATACAAAGGCTTGCGTTCGCCGCATAAATTAAAAGGAGGTGTTTCGGGTTGTATCAGAGAGTGTGCCGAAGCCAGAGGAAAGGATTTCGGGTTGATAGCTGTTGAAGGTGGTTGGAACCTTTACGTATGCGGAAACGGTGGTGCTACACCAAAGCATGCGGTGTTGTTTGCAGAACAGTTGGATGACGAAACCGCCATAAAATACTTAGACAGATTTTTAATGTACTACATAAAAACGGCTGGCCCGTTGGTAAGAACAGCGCCTTGGTTGGAAAAACTGGAAGGTGGTATAGAGTACTTAAAACAAGTAGTGATAGAAGATTCATTGGGTATTGCCGAAGACCTCGAAAAAGAAATGCAAGGCTTGATTGGTAAATACGAATGCGAGTGGAAACAAGCCATTGAAAACCCAGAAATGATGAAGCGCTTTAAGCACTTTGTAAACTCTGATGACACGGACGATAACTTGGTGTTCGTACCTATGAGAGAGCAAAAAATGCCAAAAGCCTGGAACTAAAAATCTAACTAGTAGAAAAAAACAGAGTAGTTATGCAAGATATTCTAGAACAGTACAAAACAGTGTTAGAGCCCGAGGTTAAAGAGTGGTTTAAGGCGGGTGTGGTTGAAGATTTTCCGCAAAACAGTGGGGCTTGTATAAAGTACAAAACCAAACAAGTAGCGGTTTATAATTTTACCAGAACGGGCAAATGGTACGCAACGCAAAACTTGTGTCCGCATAAAATGGAAATGGTGCTGTCGTTGGGAATGATTGGCGATAAAGACGGTATACCTAAAGTGGCATGCCCCATGCACAAAAAGAATTTCTCGCTGGAAGATGGCAGCAACCTTGGTGGAGAGGATTTAAAAATTGCAACTTATCCTGTTAAAATTGAAGAAGGAAATGTGTATATTGGCTTTTCGGATTAACGATTAGTACATAATATACAACATATGAAACCCACCAGATTTGAAACAGCTATAGCTTTAATTGATGAAAAGAATAACCAAGACCCTAATGTTTATGAGGTTTTTGGAATAGAATACCCAAAAGAGTTGCTGTACTCGCAACGCATGACGCGGAAGCTATTGCAATTTGAACCCAATGCATCAAAAGCACTTCAAATTGCCGCACGGGCGCAACATATTTGCAGGTGGAAAATTGCACGCGACGAGTACCCAATGGATCGTGTAGGCTATTTAAAGTGGCGTGAAACATTGAAAAAAATGCATGCTGAACTAACTTCCGAAATTTTAAACCAAGTAGGTTACGATCAAGAGTTTATTGATCGGGTTTCTTTTTTGATTAACAAAAAGCTCATCAAGAAAAACGAGGAGTCGCAAACCTTGGAAGATACCATTTGCTTGGTGTTTTTAGATTATTATTTTGAAGAATTCGCAGCCAAGCACGACGACGAAAAAGTCATTGATATCCTGAATAAAACTTGGGTTAAAATGTCTGAAAAAGGGCATCAGGAAGCATTAAAATTGCCGTTTTCAGAAAAAAGTTTGGCTCTGGTTAAGCAGGCGATTTCTTAAAAGTGAAACAATATGGCAAAAAACGGTAATTCATTAGACCAACGTACGTTTAATAAGTTAAGCCGTTTGTATATTATCGCTTTAAGTGCTATTGCCGTTTCGGTAATAGCCAGCCAAATTCTTATCCGGAAACATTTAAACGATCAGCAAAGCGATTCTACGGTAATCAACGTGGCGGGTAGGCAGCGAATGCTTAGCCAAAAACTCACAAAAGATGTAGTGGCCCTTTCGTCAGAACCTGTGTTGGAGAACAGGTTATTGCTAAAGGAAAAAATTAAATCGACCTTTAAAGTTTGGGAGCTTTCGCACCATGCCTTGCAACAAGGTAATGATAGTTTGGGCTTGCCGAAAAAGAACAGTAAGGCGATTACCCAGAAATTTAAAACCTTAAATCCGGTTTTCGATACGATTGCTGTAGCGACAAAAGCCATTATCGAAAAGATTGAGAATGTACCGCCGTTGCCAGTGAGTGCATTTGTAAACGATATCGAAAAGGTAAGAGCGAATGAGGGAGACTTCCTTTCCCTGATGGATGATATCGTAAACCAATACGATTTGGAGGCCGATGAAAAAGTGAGTTGGCTGCAAAATCTCGAAGTTTGGATTATGGGCTTTACTTTGTTGGTTTTGCTGGGCGAATTCATGTTTATTTTTTGGCCCACGGCTAAAAGCGTAAAAAATACCTTGGCTGAATTGTTGGTTGCAGAGAAACGTGCAAAACAGATGGCTGTTGAGGCCGATGAACTTAGTATTTCAAAAGAAAAGTCGATTAAAGAACTGCGGGCCTTAAGCCACGCAATGGATGAAACTTTGCTTTTTGCACGGATTTTACCCAATGGGCAAGTGGTGCATATGGGCAATAAATTTTCAAGGTTGTTCAAATTTTCAAAATTTGGGAAAAGTGCACTCATTTGGAATGTTTTATCGAAGGTAGAAAGTGAACAATTTGCAGTCGAGGAAATTATCACTAAACATAAAAAAACAGGATGGCAAGGCGAGGTAAAGGCCACCACTAAAGACGGTGACGATATTTGGTTGGAAATGGCTATTATACCGTTTAGTCCTACTGAAGATAAATCGGAATTGCTCATTATTGCTTCCGAAATTACAGCTCGAAAAGTTGCCCAACTCGAAATCGAGCGACTTACCAAGCAGAGTTTCGAGGAAAAAATGAGTCATCAAAAAATAATCTCAAGTAAGATTATTGAAAACCAAGAAAAGGAACAAAACCGAATCGCAAAAGATGTTCACGATGGCATCGGACAAATGTTAACGGGCTTAAAGTATAATTTGGAAAGTATCGATACCAAAGATGTTGAAAAAGCCACTGCTAAAATTGAGCATTTAAAGGAGCTCACTACAAGTATTATTAAAGGGGTGCGAACGGCAACCTTTAATTTAACGCCACCTGAGTTGACAGATCACGGTATTGTGCCGGCCATTGCTAAATTATCACAAGAGCTGTCCAAACTTACGGGAAAACAAATTGTGGTTTTTAATAAAACCGATTTTAACCAAAGGCTCGATTCGCTTACTGAAATTAATATATATAGAATAGTACAGGAAGCGATTAACAATGCTATTAAATATGCGGAATCCACACATATTTTGGTGTCGTTATCACACAGTAGGAATATCCTAAGTATTGTTATTGACGATAATGGCAAAGGTTTTGAGCCGTCAAAAGTGAAAAAGATAAAAGAAGGGGACGGTGGTATGGGCATGACGTTTATGCGCGAACGTATAAATTACATAGGTGGCAGGTTGTTTTTAAATTCAGAAATTGGCAAAGGCACTCGTGTTACCCTTAATATTCCGTTGGGTGAGTAATACGTAGTATTGCTAAAAATACTTATTTTTGTAATAGAATTTTGCTATTAAGTATAGCGGATAGAAATTTATAAATTATTATGGAAGACGTTATTAATGTTGTTTTGGCAGACGACCATATTTTGGTTAGGGATGGTATTCGAGCGCTTTTAGAAGACCAAACGGGTGTTGTGGTTATAGATGAGGCTTCAAACGGAAAAGAAGCCGTAGAGATTGTTGAAAAGAACCGACCACACGTTTTAATCGTGGATATTCGTATGCCAGAAATGAATGGTATCGAGGTGGTAGGAGAAATTAATAAACGTTTTAAGGATGTAAATACTTTGGTGCTTTCCATGCACGATTCCGAAGAATATGTTGTGCAAGCCATTCAAGCGGGTGCAGATGGGTATTTGCTAAAGGGGGCCAGTAAAGAGGAGTTTTTAAAAGCGCTTAATAAGGTGGCCTCGGGCGGTAAGTATTTCACCGGAGATGTGTCGGCCATCATTATGAATAATTTTGTAAATGGAAATGCCGCCCCTGCGGCAGAAGCCAAAAAAGAGCCAAAGGAAATGCCTTTTAAGTTAACACGTCGTGAAAAGCAAATCTTGGAGTTGGTATTACAGCTTAAAAATAATAAGGATATTGCAGAAGAACTTCAAATTAGTAAACGAACGGCAGAAGTGCACCGATTTAATTTGATGAAAAAATTGGAGGTAAAAAACTTAATGGAGCTTACCAATAAAGCCAAAGAGTACGAGTTGGTTTAAATATCTTCTTTGTTTATAAAAATACGTAGTTAAAGCGGCCATGGTGCCGTTTTTTTAATTTATAGTTGTTCCCTTTTGTTTTGGTTTTATAAAAAGCTAAGGCATAATTGGTATCGTATTGTTAATTCTTCAAAAACAATATTCTAAAATTATTAATCTGATATAAATACTTAAATACTTAAGCTTTGTAAAATAAAATTAAGTATAAATACTTAGTTTTGTTCTAGGGAAATACATAGTTTCTTGGATTAAAATTTACAAACCTTAAAAATAATTATCTAATGAAAGTAACAAAAGGGGCAAATAAAACGCTGTTCATTAATACGTTATCTTTCACGTTTTGTTTCGCAGCATGGCTGTTGAATGGTATTTTAGTAACTTTTTTAGTTGACAATCAGGTGTTTAATTGGAACGCTGTTGAAATAGGTTGGCTAATAGGTATTCCTATTTTAACAGGAGCCATTTTTAGATTGCCGGCAGGTATTTTAACCGATAAGTTTGGGGGTAAACCCGTATTTGCAGGCCTATTGTTATTATGTGCCGTGCCCATGTACCTTTTGTCTTATGCCAACGGCTTTTGGTCTTTTGCATTGTGCAGTTTAGGTTTTGGTATTGCGGGAGCTAGTTTCGCGGTAGGAATAGCATTTTCTTCAATTTGGTTTCCAAAAGAAAAGCAGGGTATTGCTTTAGGGATATTTGGAGCGGGAAATGCTGGTGCCGCTATCACCACACTTATCGGACCTAAGTTATTGGATATATTAACCGACGGAAAAACCAATCTTGAAGGCTGGCGCGATATGCCCAGAATCTACGCTGCTTTTTTGGTGGTAATGGCCATTGTATTTTTCCTTTCAACAAAAAATAAAAAACCAGCTTCAAGTACCAAAAATTTAAAAGGCATGTTGGAACCGCTTAAAAGTGTGCGTGTGTGGCGATTCGGGTTGTACTACTTTTTGGTATTTGGATGTTTCGTGGCTTTCGCGGGTTGGTTAGTACCCTATTACACCAACGTTTATGCCTTAGATTTGGCCACAGCGGGTTTCTTGGCCTCTTGTTTTAGTTTGCCATCTGGGGTTATTAGGGCTTTTGGAGGCTGGTTGTCTGATAAATTCGGAGCGCGAAAGGTGATGTATTGGGTACTCGGTACCTCGTTGGTGTTCAGTGCGACGCTCATTATCCCAAAGATGGATATTTACGCAGCGGGTAAAGGGATTATGGCTAAATCGGCCGGTACGGTTACCGCGGTTACCGATGCTTATATTGAGGTGGAAGGTGTTCAGTATCCGTTAAATGAAAAGATGGGTAAATTGACTTCAGCCGATGAAGAATTTCATTTCTTACCAGCCAAGGAATCTTGGCAACAAGCTTTGGTTAAGGAAGGCGATGTAGTAAAAAAGAAGCAATTAATTGCCGAAGGTAAAACCCATATTTATTTCCAAGCCAACCTTTGGATATTTGCCATAATAGCCATTTTAATTGGTTCTATTTGGGGTATTGGCAAGGCTGCCGTTTACAAACATATTCCCGATTATTTTCCCGAAGAAGTTGGTGTTGTAGGAGGTATGGTCGGCGTACTCGGTGGACTGGGCGGTTTCTTCTGTCCTATTATTTTCGGGTACCTTTTGGAAGGTACCGGGCTATGGTCTAGCTGTTGGATTTTAATGCTTGTTTTGTCGGCCATTTGTCTCATTTGGATGCACAGAGTGGTACAGCGCATGGTAAATAAGGCAACGCCTGAGTTAGTGAATAAATTTGAAAAAAATATCGATTAATGAATTGAAGCGTACTATACTTAAAAGATTGTTTTTAATGATAAAAGCATGAGTATAGCCAAGCCTTTTTTAACAAATCAATAAAATCGGTATTCTATAATTATTAATCCTGTATTTTTTATTTGATGGATCAGGATAAGGAATGAAAATTAAGTATTTATACTTAATTTTACGAAAAGGGAAATTGAAGGTTAATACAATTTGTATTTGAAGTTGGGAGCAGTGTCTTATTTATTTAAAAGTAAATTTAAATGGTAAAAAGCGAAGTAAAAACAACGTGTTCGTATTGTGGAGTAGGATGTGGAATTATTGTTAAAAAAGACAACAACGATAAAATTTATGTTGAAGGCGATAAAGACCATCCGGTAAATAAGGGCATGCTCTGCTCTAAGGGAATGAACTTGCACTATGTAGCGAATGATGTTTCCGATAGGATTTTATATCCTGAAATGCGATGGAGCCGTTCACACCCCCGTGAGCGCGTAAGCTGGGACGATGCTTTGGATAGGGCTGCAAGTGTTTTTAAATCCATCATAAAAAAACACGGTCCGGATAGCGTTGGTTTTTACGTGTCGGGCCAAAGTTTAACTGAAGAATACTATATAGCCAATAAACTTACGAAGGGTTTCCTTGGAACAAACAACATTGATACCAATTCGAGGCTGTGCATGAGTTCGGCCGTGGTGGGGTATAAAAAGACCTTTGGTGAAGATAGTGTACCGATTTCCTATGAAGATATCGATTTGGCCGATTGCTTTTTAATAACTGGGGCAAACCCGGCATGGTGCCATCCTATTTTATTCCGAAGACTTGAAAAAAGAAAAGAGGAAAACCCCGATGTGAAAATCATTGTGGTCGATCCCAGAAAAACAGACTCCGCCAACTTTGCCGATTTGCATTTGCAGTTGTTGCCTGGAACTGATGTGGTGCTTTACAATGCCATTGGAAGATGCTTGTACAAACGCGGATTGATTGACGAAGATTTTATCAATAACCACACTGAAGGTTTTGATGCTTACAAAGATTTAATTTTTAAAACATCGTTAAAAGAGGCATCCAAACTTTGTGGTGTTCCCGAAAAGGATATCCAAAAAGCGGCCGATATTATTGGGCTTTCAAAAGGCTTTATCAGTATGTGGGCCATGGGACTCAACCAAAGTGTTGTTGGGGTTGATAAAAATGTGTCGTTACTCAATTTATCGCTTATCACCGGAAAAGTGGGGAAACCCGGTTCGGGACCATTTTCGTTAACAGGACAGCCCAATGCCATGGGAGGACGTGAAGTGGGCGGTATGGCCAATTTGCTCGCCGTTCATAAAGACTTAATGAATGAAGAACACCGTAGAGAAGTAGCACAATTTTGGGGCGTGGATAAAATAAACCCGAAACCCGGGTTAACAGCCACCGAAATGTTCGATGCGCTTGAAAGCGGAAAAATGAAAGCCGTTTGGATTGCTTGTACCAACCCGTTGGTGAGTATGCCTAACACACACCGTATTGAAAAAGCCATGAAGAACGCCAAGTTTGTTGTGGTTCAAGATATTTCACATAAATCGGATACCGTGGCACACGCCGATTTGGTATTGCCAGCTGCGGCTTGGTTGGAAAAGGAAGGTACGATGACGAATTCCGAACGCCGTATTTCATACTTGCCAAAAGAAATCAATGCGCCCGGTGAGGCCAGACCCGATGTTGAAATATTCTGTGATTTTGCACAGCGTATGGGCTTCAGAGGCTTCAACTTTAATAATGCCGAAGAGATTTACGATGAGTACGCCTCAATGACCAAAGGCACGAATATCGACGTATCATTCTTAAATTACGAAAGATTAAAAACCGAAGGCACGTTCCAATGGCCGGTACCAGAATATAGACATACTGGAACAGCGCGTCTTTTCGAAGATAAAAGATTCTATACGCCATCAAAAAAGGCACAATTCAATTTGCCAACGCATACGGTAAATACATCGGTACAACCGAATGAAGATTATCCGTTGATATTAACTACAGGGCGTATCCGCGACCAATGGCACACCATGACCAAAACGGGAAAGGTGTCGCGATTAAAAACGCATTACCCAACGCCAGTGTTGGAAATCAACCCCGTTGATGCTTATCTCAATAAGTTAAAAGATGGCGACATTACCGAAATAAAAAGTGAAAACGGATTGGTGCGTGTGCGTGCCAAAGTAACCGACGATATTAAACGTGGCGTGGTGTTTTTGCCCATGCACTGGGGGAAACAGCTTCAAAGCGATTTGAACCGTACCAACAACCTCACTAATACTCATGTTGACCCGGTTTCGAAAGAGCCCGATTTTAAGTTCACCCGAGTTTCGGTGACTAGGTACGAAAAGACTTTTGAAAAAATTATAATTGTTGGAGCTGGAGCGGCAGCCTTTAGATTTGTACAAAACTACAGGGAATTCAATGAGAATGACGAAATCCATGTATTTTCAAAAGAACCCAACCTGTTTTACAACCGGGTATTGCTTCCGGAATATGTTACAGAAGAGTTAAGTTGGGAGCAGCTTTTAAAAATTAAGGAAAGGGAGCTTGGAAAATTGAATATCCATTTGCATCCTGAAACTTATATCACCGACATCAATAAAGAAGAAAAAAACGTTACCGACAGCAATAACGAAACGCATACTTTCGATAAATTAATATTGGCAACGGGAAGCCGCGCCTTTATCCCGAAAGATGTGCAAATTGATTTACCAGGACGTTTTACCATGCGAAACAAAAAGGATGCCGATGAGTTTAAGGCCTACTTGGATGGCACCGGTTTGCCGCCTGAAGAGCAGCACGTCGTTATCGTTGGTGGTGGATTATTAGGTTTGGAGTTGGCCGCGGCCATGAAACATAAAAATGTAAAAATTACCATAATTCAGCGGGCATCGCGATTAATGGAACGCCAATTGGATAAAGTTTCTAGTAAGCTTTTGGCTTTGGATGTGCAGGAACGCGGCATTCAAATTTACTTCGATAACGAAGTAAGCACTGTGTTTGATGATGAGGATACGGGCGAATTGAATATCACCTTAAAAAGTGGAAAGTTTTTAACCGCCAACGCTATTGTTTACGCTATTGGAACCATTCCAAATGTTGAAATAGCGCGAGAAAATGGTATTGCATGTAGTAGGGGAGTTAAGGTAAATCAGCATTTACAATCCTCGCACCCCGATATTTTTGCCATTGGCGAAATTGCCGAATTCAACAACCAACTTTTCGGAATTACATCGGCGGCTGAAGAACAGGCGAATATTTTAGCCAACTTCATAGCGGGCGATATCAGCTGTGCGTACAACGGTTCGGTGTTGATGAATATATTGAAATTCAATGATTTGAATCTGTGCAGTATTGGCGATATTAGTGTGCCGGAAAACGATGATAGTTATGAGGAAATCATCTTCACCGATATTAAAAAGCGTTACTACAAAAAATGTATTGTAAAGGATGATTTATTGATCGGTGCCGTTTTAATGGGCGACAAAAATGAGTTTGCTGAATTTAAAACCATGATTGAAAGTAAAATTGAAATGGCCGAAAAACGAAACACTTTACTTCGTGGATCGTCCAATAATGAGCCAGTTATTGGTAAATTAGTATGCTCGTGCAGTCAAGTTGGTGCAGGTAATATAGAGGAAGCCATTGCCAAAGGTTGTAACGATTTTACAGAATTGTGCAATAAAACCGGAGCTGGTTTGGGCTGCGGAAGTTGTAAAACAGAAGTTAGGGAAATACTTCATAATTCAAAAGTATTAGCATAATGGAAGAACCATATAGATTACGGATAAACGGAGGTGTGCTATCTCCAGGAGAACTAAAATATATTTGTGAAGCCGCAGAGGGCTTGGGATTGGATGCTATTTCTTTTGGTTCGCGACAGGATATCATTTTCCCCGAAGCTATCGATGAGAGCAAGTTCAGCGAGTTCGATAAAATTACGTTTGTAAAACCTAAGCGCGATGGCGTGGAAAATATTTCGTCGTCTTATGTGTCGGCCGAAATTCTCCCAAGTACATCTTGGTTAACTAGTGATAGATATTTGTACGTTATTGAGCAATTTAAGCATAAGCCCAAACTACGAATTAACGTTACCGACCCCAAGCAGCGTTTGGTGCCTTTGTTTACTGGGAATGTGAATTTTATAGCTTCAGAGCATGAAGACTATTGGTACCTTTACGTAAGGCTTCCCGAATGGAAAAAAACGGTGATGTACCCAGCATTGATTTACAGTTGGGACATGGATAAAATTGAACATGCTATTGAGAATGTTCTGCAGGAAGAACCCGAAAATGTTGAAACCCTTTTTGAGTTGGTAAGCGATGCGGTGGATACCAATAACCGCACGGTCGATAAACCTTTGGATGTGCCGTTTTATCCCTTTCCGTATTACGAGGGCATGAACCGTATTGGTCCAGATAGGTATTGGTTAGGATTGTATTGGCGAAACAACCGTTACGATTTAAAGTTTTTAAAGGCCATGTGCGATTTGTGTTCCGATAATAAAATTGGAAAAATATCCATTACGCCTTGGAAATCATTTATCGTAAAAGGTATCCCTTTGAGTTCCAAACTTCAATGGGAAAAGTTTTTGGGCAAATTCGGAATCAACGTGCGCCATTCTATGTTGGAGATGAACTGGCATATTCCGGTAAACGATAAAGAGGCGCTCAACCTTAAAAAATATCTGGTTACCAATTTCGACCAAAACGATATTAGTACTTACGGACTAACTTTCGGCATTACCAGTTACGATAGCGATACTTATAATTTCACGTCCATCGTTATTGAAAAAAATAAAAAACCCGAGGCTATTGGAGATTTTAAAATCCGAGATACTTTCAATTTGTTGTATGCCAAAGATTTCGACCCCAATACCCAAGAATATATTCTGCATGTGCAGGATGTAGATAAAGTGGAACTTCCCGGTTTATTGATGGAATTAAGCCAGTTGTACTTTGAACAATTAGGAAACGAAAAAACCGAAGAAGAACAAATAAAACCCTTAAAGGAAACTGTTGAGGATGAGGTTTACCAATGCACGGAATGCCTTACGGTTTACAATGAAGTTTACGGAGATATTACCCAAAATATTGAACCCAATACCCCGTTTGAAAATTTACCGCCCAACTACGAATGCTCGTTGTGCGAAGCACCAAAAAGTAGTTTTGAGCGTAAAGTTTTAGTGAAATAATTGATTGAAAATTGTCAGCTTTTTTTCAATTATAAAAGGAGCCTTTATACAGGCGTTTTTAAGTGGCCAGTTTTGTTAAAAAACTGGCTTTTTTTATGTCAAAAATTCGTCTAAATATAGCACGGTTTTTCTGTTTAAATAGTCATTTTAGCGATTGTGGCAACTATAGATAGAGCCTTGTGGATAGGTCGTTTCAAGCATTCTTTATTTAAACTCAAAACTATTCGTCTATACTTTTTTGCCATTTATCTACACATAGGGAAGAATAGACTAATTATACGGTTGTAGATTGATATTTCGGTTAATTTTACTGAATCACATTTAAGCTTAAATTTTTAAAAATGAAAACCCTGAAAATATTACTTATTGAAGACGACGTGATTGAAGTCATGAAATTCAATAGAGTTGTATCGTCAAATAACCTTCCACATACCATAATAGAGGCCAATAATGGAGAGGAAGCTTTAGAACTTTTAAAGGACAAAGACAATATACCCGATATCATTCTTTTGGATTTAAACATGCCAAAAATTAATGGTATTGAATTTTTAAGTATTCTTAAAAAAGATGAATTTTTAAAGTATGTGCCAACCATAATTCTCACCACATCAAGTAACCAAAGGGATTTAGTGGCTTGTTATGAAATTGGTATTGCTGGCTACGTGTTAAAGCCTTTAAAATATGAGGAATATGTTTCAAAAATTGAAAAATTATTGGCATATTGGAGTATCAACGAATTAAAAAAGTTATAGAAAAGGAAAAATGAAAGGCATAGTTTTTACAGAGTTCCTCAATTTGGTTGAAAGCAAATTTGGCCTGGAAATGGTAGATAAGATTATCAATAAATCAAACTTAGAATCACAAGGCGCCTATACGGCAGTAGGAACATACGAATTCTCAGAAATGTTACAGCTGTTGCAGCATTTAAGTGAGAGCACTGGAGTTTCTATCGATGATTTATTAATGGTTTATGCCGAACATTTTTTCAAAGTTTTAGTGGATAGTTATCCCGGAATTATTTCAGCCTACAAAGACCCGATTGAAATGCTATCATCTATTGAAAACCACATTCATGTAGAAGTAAAGAAAATATACCCCGACGCCGAACTGCCAACATTCCAGATCATTGAAAAATCGGGCGAATTATTGGTTATGGTGTATAAATCCAGTAGGGCCATGTACTACTTTGGGCTAGGGTTAATGAACAAAACTTTCGAACATTTTAATTCATCGGCTGAAATTCAGTTGGAAAAAATAAAAGAAGATGGCACCGAGGTGAAGTTCATAATCCAAAAAATTTCATGAGCCAAAAAGAAATAGACATATTAAAAAGAGCGTTAGAAAGAGAAAAGCTGGCGAGAAAGAAGGCCGAAAAAATTTTAGAGGATAAAGCTGCGCAACTGTACGAGACTAATCAAGAACTTACCAAAGCCAATAGAGATTTGGAAATTCTTTTGTTAAAAACAGATTCGCAACTTCAAGGGGTTTTTGAGAATATAGTGGATGCCTACGTTATTATGGATTTGTTTGGCAACATTCTTAAAATGAACGATGCGGCCGTTTCTTTATTGGGCTTCAATAGTGTTAAGGACGATTTTAATTTGATGAATTTAGTGCATCCTAAAGAGGCTAATCGAGTAGCCGAAGCATTCAAAACACTTTATAACCACGGAAGCATTACCGATTTTCATCTTAAAGTAATAACCAGAAAAGAGCAACACCTTTTGGTACATGTAAATGCCAGCATTATATATGATGATGGTGTACCAGTGGCCGCCCAAGGTATTGTAAGGGATATTACAAAAAAGAAGGCATACGAAAATCAGTTGATAGAATCTGAAAACAGATTATCCACCCTAATTTTGAATTTAGAGAGTGGCGTACTACTGGAAGATGAAAATCGAAAAATAGTACTTACCAACAAAAAGTTTTGTGAATATATGCAATTGGGGGCTGCCCCAGAAGATTTAAAAGGGCAAGACCGGGCCGTAATAGCAGAGCAGAGCAAAGCGGTGTTTAAAAACCCAGACCAATTTGTACAGCGCATCAACCAAATACTTGAAAATAAAGAGCAGGTGCTTGGAGACGAGATAATTATGGCCAATGGCACCATTTTAGAGCGCGATTTTGTTCCTATTGTCTATAATAATAAGCACAAAGGGTTTCTTTGGAAATACCGTGATGTTACCGTAAGGCGCCGTTACAGAAAAACGCTTGAGGCGCAAAGGCAAAAATACCATAATATTATTTCCAATATGAATCTGGGGTTGGTGGAAGTCGATTCAGACGATAGGATATTAATGGTAAATCAAAGTTTTGTGGAAATGACGGGGTATTCCGAAAAGGAACTTGTAGGCTCTAAAGGAAAGGACTATTTACCTGTTGAAGAAGACCAACAGCTCGTTAATGAAACTGTTGCAGCACGAAAAAGAGGCAGGACCAACAGTTATGAGTTACGTATAAAAAACAAACAGGGCGATATTAAGTATTGGTTGGTAAGCGGTACGCCAAACTACAATTTAGATGGAGAATTGGTCGGCTCCATTGGTGTTAATTTTGATATTACCGAAATAAAAAACCTGCAACTCCAAAAGGAAAGTTTGCTGAAAAAATTGGAAAAAAGTAACGACGAACTCCACGAGTACGCCCATGTGGTATCGCACGACCTTAAATCGCCATTGCGCAGTATAAATGCCTTGGTAAGTTGGCTAAAGGAAGACAACAAAGATGTTTTGGACCAAACCAGTATACAAAACATAGGACATATTGAAGACACCTTAGAAAAAATGGAACAGCTCATTAACGATGTGTTGGAATATTCCAGTGTAGGGGCAGACGATACCAAGGCCGAACGGGTAGATACAAATATTCTGGTTAATGATTTAATAGCGATTTTGTATGTGCCAGAACACGTACAGGTAAAAATAAACAATCAGTTGCCCGTTGTAAAAGGCAGCAAAGTAAAGCTTCAACAGGTATTTCAAAATTTGTTGAGTAATGCCGTTAAGTTTATGGATAAACCCCAGGGGCTTATTGAGATTAGTTGTTTAGACCTAAAAACCCATTATCAGTTTGCGGTCAAGGATAATGGCTTGGGTATTGAAAAACAATTCCACGATAAAATATTCAAAATATTCCATGCCTTAAACAAAAGCAAAGACTCCACAGGTGTTGGGCTAAGTATAGTTAAAAAGATTGTAGAGTTGCATGAGGGCGATATTTGGTTAGAGAGTGAACCAGGCGAGGGCACAACCTTCTACTTTACCTTAAAAAAGTAAAAACTTAAAAGATGAAAACAGTTCAATTGCATAAAACTAAAGATGGGAATTGGGAGTATTTGTCAGCTAAACAACAGCTTAAAAACCCTTTGGTGTTGGTGTTTGGTAACAGACATCTTTTGGAGGATAACAATATATACAATGAAATGGAAACACTATTTCCTGAAGGGCATATTGTTTTTGGTTCAACTTCTGGCGACATCTGTTCCCAAGCTGTAGCCGATAAAGGCATCACAATTACGGCCGTTGAGTTTGAGAAAAGCACATTTGTAATAAAGACCTGTAATATTGTCGATTCTCAATTGGATAGTTTTAAAACGGGACACGATTTAATAAACCAGTTTCCAGATGAAGACTTAAAGTATGTGTTGGTGGTTTCCGAAGGAAGTTTTGTAAATGGCAGTCAATTAACGAAGGGCATGAGCGCCGCGACAAACCACGACGTTTTAATAACGGGCGGGCTGTGCGGTGACGATGACCGTTTTGAAAAAACCTTGGCTTCTTACAATGAAAATCCGAAACAGGGCGAAATTGTGGCCATTGGTTTTTATGGAGAAACCTTAGAAGTTTCTTCGTCCATTCACGGCGGATGGACGCCTTTTGGGCCAGAACGTACCGTTACCAAATCGGAAGCCAATGTATTGTATGAATTGGATAATCAGCCCGCTTTAGATTTGTATAAAAAGTACTTGGGGGAAAAATCCAAAGAATTGCCAGGAGCTGCATTGTTGTACCCTATGAATGTTAAGTTGGTAGACGAGCACCAGTCTATTGTAAGAAGTATTTTAACCATTGACGAAAAGGAAAACACGATGATTATGGCGGGCGATATTCATGAAAACTCTAAAGTGCAGTTGATGATGACCAATGTTGATAATATTGCCAACGCTTCGGAACGCGCCGCGAAACAAGCCTTGGAATCAAGAAAGAATGAACCACAATTAGCATTTTTAGTAAGCTGCATTGGTCGGAAATTAGTGCTCGATCAGCGTGTGGAAGAAGAAATAGAGGAAGTGACAGCCGTTGTTGGCGCAAACACCACCATTTCGGGGTTTTATTCCTACGGTGAAATTGCTCCGTTTCATGGCGAAAACAACTGCCAGTTGCACAACCAAACTATGACGGTAACGCTCATTAGTGAATAAATGAACTCTTTACTCAAGCGACAAATAAGAAAGTATTTAAGCGAAGAACAGGCTTCAGATAAAAATATGGAGCAGTTCTTAAACGCTATAGGCCGTTCGTATAATAATTATGACGAACAGTTTAATATGTTGCAGCGATCCATGCAGATTAGTTCGGAAGAGTTGTTCACTGCGAACAAAAAATTAGAAAAGGAAGCCCAAGCACAACAGGAGGTTATCGATAAGTTGAAGAATGTTATTGAAACGCTTAAATTTTACGAATTACCCGAAAATATAGCATCAAATAATAGTGCGGATTTAGACGGCTTAAAGCTGGTCAATTTTATAGATAATCAAACCAAGGAGATTATAAAAATTAATCAGCAGCGTGAAAACTTGATGAGTGAGTTGGAGCACCAAAACGAAGAGCTTAGTGATTATGCCCACGTGGTGTCGCACGATTTAAAATCGCCTTTACGGAGTATCGATACCCTTTCAACATGGTTAAACCAAGATTATAAAGATTCGTTGGATGTAAACGGGGTAAACAATATAAAGCAAATTAGAAGTCATGTTGAGAAAATGGACAAGCTAATTAGCGGCATATTGGAATACACGGCTATAAGCAAAAACAAGATTGAATTCTATGACGTTGATACCGATAAATTGGTGGACGATGTAATTAAAATGATAGAAGTGCCTCCACATATTTCAATTATAAAAAGGAATAAATTACCTATAGTAAAAGGCGATAAATATCGTTTACAGCAACTTTTTCAAAACTTGATTACTAACGCCATCAATTATAATGATAAAGCCGAGGGGATTATTGAAATTGGATTAAAAGACGAAGGTAAATTTTGGCAGTTTTATGTAAAGGATAATGGCAAGGGAATTAAAGAAACGTATTTCGATAAAATATTCAAGATTTTCCAAAAGTTGGAAAATGATTCCAAGTCCACTGGGGTTGGCCTGTCGATAGTAAAAAAGATTATTGAATTGTTTGGCGGAAAGATTTGGCTGGAGTCGACCTTGGGCGTTGGAACGACTTTTTATTTTACATTAAAGAAAAAAACAACATGGAAAAACCTAATCTTACCTATATAGAAAGCATGTCTGGAGGCGATAAGGCCTTCGAAGAAAAGCTTATAAATATTATAAAAACAGAGTTCCCACAAGAAAAAGAAGCGTATTACAACAATTTAGCTGAAAAAAAGTTTAAAGAAACAGCAGAAAATGTACACAAACTTAAACATAAAATTAGTATTTTAGGGCTTGAAAAGAGTTATGAAGTAGCAGTAGCTTTTGAAAACAATCTTTTGCAGGGCAATATAGACCTAAGCGAAGAGTTCGAATCTATTTTAACCAACATAACCAATTATTTAGACCAATAACCCTAGCTATATTTTATGAATTGTATCATTATTGACGATGAAGCCACAGCGAGAGCAATCATAAGTCAATTGTGTTCTAATACACCAAGTATCCATGTCCTGGAAGAGTTTCCAAACGCCATTCAGGCCATAAAATACTTAAACCAAAATGAAATCGATCTCATTTTTTTGGATATCCACATGCCCGATTTTACAGGATTCGATTTTATCGATACACTAAAAAATCCACCAAAAATCATATTGACAACTTCTGATGCCAATTTTGCCATCCAGGCATTCGAGTATGCATGCATTGTTGATTATTTAGTCAAACCTATTCACTTGGAACGATTCCAAAAAGCCATAAAGAAAGCCGAAACATTTACAGTAGCAAGCACCGAAAATACAGTTTCCGAAAAATTAGAAGGTGCTTCTTTTGGTGATTTATATGTGAACATAGATAGGCGTTTAATTAAAATTGACATTCCGAGTATTTATTTGGTAGAGGCCAAGGGCGATTATATCCATGTAAAAACAGAAGATAAAAACTACACGGTACATTCCACTTTAAAGAAAATTGAAGAGAAATTACCAGAGGATTTATTCTTGAAAGTTCACCGCTCGTTCATTATAAACACGACTAAAATAGTGGATATTGAAGATAATAGCGTGCTTATAAAAAAGGATGTTATACCGGTAAGTCGCTCCAACCGCCCAGAGCTAATGAAGCGTTTAAACTTACTTTAAACGTTTAACTCGGCAATTTTACCATTCGTCTACACTAATTTCCCGCCGAGCGAAAATCCCCCTGAAAAAGATATGTGGAGATTAACTTCGTGGAATAAATTATTATCCCATGAAAAAAAATCTACCCCTACTGTACCTACTTGTTTTATTTAGCAGCTTGTCTCAGGCACAAGATTTGCCTTTTAATTGTGATTATAACGCTTATCTTTTTCAGTACAACGACGTTTATGCCATCGATTTGGCTTCTGGAAATTCGTATAGCGTAGCAACCGATGTTACCGAGGGCAATATTAATGCAGCTGCCTACAATCCGGCTGATGGTTTTATTTGGGGTTCTTTGAGTACGCCTGCCAGAACTATTGTGAGGATAGGAAAGAATTTTCAAACCACAACCTATTATGTCGATGAACTACCGGACAACAATCGATATGTTGGCGATATTAGCGACGAGGGTATTTACTATCTAAAAGGTGGAGGAACCACTTATTATAAAATTGATTTGAACCCAGAATCTGAAAGCTATTCAAAATTCATTTCAGAAGAAAATTTATCATCAAGCATCAATGTACACGATTGGGCTTTTAATGCTGTTGATGGCAATCTATACACCGTTGAGAAAAAAACAAATATACTTTATAGGATCAATCCAGAAACCAGTCAGGTTACTGTGCTTGGTGTGGTGCCTATTCTTTCGGGACTCAATTATACCTATGGCGCCGTTTATTTTGATGCTGATGGTCGTTTTTACGTTTCGGCAAATCAAACAGGAACCATTTACGTTATTCAAAATGTACAGGATTTAACAGGTATTAATGCCATGGAATCTAATCTGTTTGCCTTTGGGCCGTCCAGTTCGCAAAACGATGGTGCCCGTTGCCCAACAGCACCAGTACCTCAGGAAGATTGTATTAACGGTATCGATGATGATGGTGACGGATTAGTGGATTGCGACGACCCATCTTGTTCGGGCTATGCATCTTGCCCAGTCTTGGAGTTATCAACAACTTCGAGCGCGAACCAAGGCGGATTGGAAAGTAATAACCGTTTATCGCAACAAATCAGTAAGCGAAACTTTAAAAGAGCCAAAAATAACTATAGGTTCGACCAAAAAGCAGCGAAAAAATTAAAAAAGTCTGTAAACTACGGGAGGGTATCAGCAAAGCAACAGGCGCTGCAGTTATCTAATTTTATGCCATTGTCTGTTATTAACGAAGACTACGTGGTAGAATCAACTCCAGCAGATTTGATTGATATAACCAATGCTACAGAAGTATATTCGGCCGATTATTACCGAAACGATAACGCTGTAGCATCCATATTGCTACTTAAAACTGAAAACGGAGCCTACGAACACACCAAATCGATTTGCGATAGGTTGTTGGGCGCAGAATTGCTTTCGGTATCGACTATCGAAATTAGGGAGCATTCCTTTATAAAAGCATTAATAAAGAATACAAACGGTTCCATCGAATTTGTTTTGAGCCTATCTGCAAAACCAACTGAAAACAATACCGCATTCGGGATTGAAAGCCACTGGAATATCGACAAGTACGAAACTGGTGTAGGCTGCTACAATTTTCAAATTTGGTCCAATTCGCTGGACGACCTGTTGACATTAGGAGAAGAAGTGGTGCGTTTATTGGAAGTGCAAAAACCCATTTCGGGCTATAATACGTCAACACCTCCAACCGTGTTTGTTAAAAAAGGCGGCTACCATAACGGTAAGTTGGAGTTGCAAATTGTAAATACGAACAGAACGGAGTCGGTACAATTTGATGGCGGATTACGAGCCACAGAAACCAGTGCTGTTGAAAATGTATCGACCTCCATTCAGCTTAACGGTAATTATATTTCGAATGTTGAAGTGGAGGCCGGAAACCTGTTCGATATTGGGTTTAGAATTGGCGATGGTATTGTCACTCCCGACGATTTATTTATGTCTGACGGTCCTTGGGGCTACGATGATGCAGCAGTAAGCACGATAGTTACGCAGTATTCGGTAGATGAAAATCTTGAAACCTTTTTAGAAAATGAATACCCAATTGAGCGCAACATCAATTTAAGAGCCACAACAAGCGAATACGTGGCTGCTTACAGAGCATTGACACCAAAATTCAACCCCATTGATTTTTCTGATTACCACAGCTTAAAATTTAAAGCCAAAGGTACCGGAACATTAATTATTAGGTTGGTAAAGGAAAGTGTTAGCAATTGGGAAGCACAATATAAGACCTCAATCGCGCTTACGGAAAACTTTACCGAATTTGATATTGCTTTAGAAGATTTCAAAAACAACGAAGGACAGAGTATTTCGCCCAATGATGTTACTTCTTTAGTGTTTACCATGATTGCCGATAGCGGTGTCACGGAAACAAAAGAACTGTATTTAAAGCAAATGCGTTTTGCCGAAAGCAGCTCCCTGTCGGTTGAGGAATCGAACCAAGTGTTCCTAAATGATGCCAAAGCCACGCCCAACCCAATGCACAGCAAAACAACGGTTGAGTTTACGGTACAAAACAACCAGGATATTTCGCTAATGGTTTATAACCCGTTGGGCATCTTGGTAAAGCAACATAATATAAAAGCTGTGGCCGGTAAAAATAACATTACTATAGGCCGAGACAACTTAAGTGCGGGTATGTATTTGTGTCACCTAAAAGGCACAAATAACCAATCCAGAACAATAAAATTACTCATGAAATAACTGGGTAGAACTGAGAATAATTAATAGCAAGTTTTTATTTTTCAGAGAAGAGAGGCAAAAGAGTTATTCTTTTGCCTTCTTTGTTTTAATTTGTAGTATATTTCGTTATGAAAAAATAATGGGGTATATTTATTCTTATATCTTAGTTAGTTCATTTTAAAATCAACAATGAAAAATAGTACACCAATTCAAACCGATTCACAAAATCTAGGAGATATTGGAGAAACTACAGTTCAGTTGATATTAAAGAAATTTAAGTGGACTGCTGACATTATAAAAAGTGATTTTGGAGAAGATATAGATTCTAATATTTTTATTGACAATTCTAGAACAAATTATCATTTGAGATGCCAAGTAAAATCAACTACAAAGGATAGCGAATATGTCAAACTGTTAAAAAATGGAAATTATAGCGTTTCCATCGCCTCTAGTACACTTAAAGCTTGGTTAACATCATATTTCCCAGTATTTTTAATAATTTACGAAGAACAATCAGATTTATGTTATTGGTGTAATCCAATAGAACAGATACTTAAAAATCCTTCAAAACTTGAAAAGGAAAAACCTTCAATACAAGTACCAAAAAAGAATATTTTTAATTTATCGTCAAAAGAAACAATTCTTAAAGAAGTAAAAAGTTTTTACCGAAAAATTCAACGCTTAGATGAATCTGTAATTGAATGTAAAATAGTCCCAATTCTAATGCCAAATTATCGCATTATTCCATTTCACCACTATTCAAGTTTCATTTCTGAAAGCACAGGACTATCACCAGAAATATCAGGGGATTATATTGAACTTTTGCCAAGTTGGATGTCAGTTTTAAAAAGAATAGACCCAACTAGTATTTTAACATCAATAAAGTTAAAATCCAACAATACAGAAATAGACGTTTTTCTAACAAATCTCAAAAAGAAAATAAACTCATTTAAATACAACTTAAAAAATAATGAGTGGATTTCTTTTATAGTTAGTCCAATAAAAATAGAATCAAATAAATCAACTTGGTCAAATGAAATAACATTTTGGAATTCTTATTCAAAATTAAATAACACTATAATAGATGATTATGATTATTGTTTTGAAATACCAAATAACTTTTTAAGACAAGTTAGTAGACGTGCGAGAAGTTGGGAATATTTGCATCACGTTAATCCGACAAAAGATGTTGCAATCCAACTGTTTGGCTCTTTTGAAATTACACCAACAATAAAAAAAATAGACCAAATTCACGACAATAACATTAAAGGTCAATTAGTTTTATGGAGCTGTAAAACAGAAGAAATTGAACGGCTACAAGAAATACTTTTTAAAAATGAATTAACAATAAGAATAATTGAAGAAAATAAAGAAGAACAATTATTGGCTATAACAACGCCAATGTTTGACCCTTTTATTGGATTATATAGCGTTCCTATGGATTGGGATAGTTTTGAAAAAGGAAATGTCAGAAATAAATTAATTCAAAATAAACTATTTGACTTAATTCCTGGAAAAGAATATAAAGGCAAAGTACCTGAATATTTGTCCGAGGTTTTAAATAAGTACTCTGATAAAGATTATAAAAGCGTAACAATTACCGAATCTGAATATATCGCTGGATTTCCATTAAAGTTAGAAGAGAGAGAAATTTTTGTTTCAAGATTTCAAATGATACCAAATGAAAGTGTTCAAGAAATCAAGGAGAAATTAAATAAATCTCAACCGTTAAACTTAAAAAATTATCATATAGAGTTTGGGCTAAAAGACGATTCTATGAGGGAACACCCTATTTATGAGTTGTTAATATCTTGGACACCAGAAATAATAAAATCATCTAAAGAATCATATTTAGATAATGAGAGTAAAATTCTAGAAATATTCGATAGTTTAATGCCTACTAAAGAAATGGATTCTATACATTTAAAAAACACATATGAAATACTTCGTTTCGCAGGAGAAATAGGCTTTGAAAAATAGCTTGTACGAAATAAAGAGCTGAGGTAAAAACCAGAATCCAAAACCCCATTTTAAAGCGTTCATTATTTCCTGAAAACAGGCGTATCAAACAAATACCATTTAAAACGGAAACCAACTTCGGTATAGGTAAACCCGGCAGCCGTGGCTGAGGCAATATTACTTCGTGTACCAAACAGGTTGGCCATACAGCGATTTGAAAATTTATAACCCAGTTTGCTCTGTACGCGGTAGGTACTTTGGCTACTGTCGTCTTCAATATATTGTAAACCGGTGGCTGCTGTTAATTCATAAAACCAGGCTTTGGGTTTGGTGACCACTTCGTTTTTGATCAGGTTAATAAATATCTCACCAGCATTGAATTTCTCAGGAGAAAAATACACGCTCGGCACTTGGTTTTTAAACGTAATGTATTGGTAGTTCAGTCCGGCTTTTAGCGCCGGTTTGCTCAAAATATTATAGTATAGCGAGGTGAATAGCAAATTACGACTATTGTCATCATTCTGCCAGGTATAAAAATATTGCGTAAACCAGCCCAAATTGAAGTTGGTGCTGAGGTTGTAATTCGCGTAAATGTTGTTCATTACAATCTCCCGATCCAATAGTTCGGCATTAAAACTTTGTATTTCACGTTTAAATCCCACGTCCAAAATTTGAAGCTTTAACGGTTTTATGTTTAATGACACATCGGCCAAAAGTTGCGTATAATCTTCGGTTGCTGCTTTTGCTGAAGAAAGTCCGGCCGTTCCTTTAAAAATTACATTGGGCAACAGTTGATAGGCGAGGCCCAACGACAAATTATTAGAGGTGGCTTTGTTGTTTGTTACCGTATTGTTGGTGGTTCTGTAATTATAGCTGCCCATCATTTTAAATTTCATGGACATGGGGAGTTCGACCGAATTTCTAACCGAAACAGCTTCGTTGTTACCGTTGTCAAAACTGTAACTGGCTTTGGCTTCGTAAAACGGTGTGAAATTGGTGTTTAGGTCTTTTATGAACTGCGAGGCATCTTTTTGATTGTCGTAAAACTTTAGGGTGTTTTTGGCCGATTGGTATGCGCCATCGTACATGCCGAGGGCTTTTAAGGTATTGGCTTTCCCTAGGTTCCCATCAAACGAGGTGCTGTCGTTTATTAAAATTTGGTTGTAGTCGGCCACACTTTTTTTAAAATCACTTTTGTAGATGTTTAAAGTGGCGCGTAATGCCAATACCCAATTTTTGTTGGGATGTTTTTCAATTAATTGAGAGATGAGTTGGTTGCCCTGTTTAAACTTTTTATTCCAAATTAGAGCTTGTGCGTAGCGCTCGGTGGTGACTTTTATTAAATTCTGGTCGGTGTCTTCAGTCAAACTTAAAAATGCTTCCTCACTGAACTGTAAAGCTGTTTTTTCTTTACCGTTTAAATGGGCTACGAGTGCTAAACCGTTTAAAGAAAGCAATTTGTTTTCAGGAGTTTGAGCCAAAATATTGTAAGTGGCTTCGGCATCTTCCAACCGGTTGGCGATTAAATATAAGTTAGCCAAGTTGATTAAAGTGTCTTTGTCATTATCAAAAAGCTTCAAATTTTCTTTCAAAAGAGTTTCAGCTTCATCGTATTGTTGAGCCTGTTGCTTTTGGTAAGCATATCCCAAATAAATATACTTTTTTGATGTGAGTGCATTGAGGTTTCCGGGTGATACTTCCAAAGCCTTGTCAACAAAAACAAGGGCATCTTGATATTCTTTTAAATTGGATAGCGTATTGGCGTAGCTTAAAAGTGCCGGAAAACTTTTAGGGTTTTCTTCAATTAAACCTTTAAAATAGGTTTTCGCTTGCGGGTATTTTTTGTTCCAAAGCAAGGATTCGCCGTAATTCAATTTTACCTCAAAATCATTGGGGGAGTCTTTCAGTAAATCAACAAAAAGCTGTTCTGCCTGTTGCGCATTGCCGTTTAAACCCACGGCGCGGCCATAACACAATCGGGCCGTTTTATTTTCAGGGTAGTCGTTTAAGATGTTTTCGAAATAGCTTTCAGCTTCGGCATAATTACCTTTTTCCAAATAGTTAAAGCCTTCTTGCATGTTTTGCGCAAAGGCCAAATTAACCAATAGAAATAGTGAAAATAGGGCAATGGATTTGACGGTCATGATTCGGGGTTTATTCTTTTTGCAAGTTAAGCATTCAACTGTAATCATTCATCTACAGTAACGTGCCACTCACCGAAATTGAATGGTATTACATTGATTCTTAAGGCATATTTGTGTCTGTAACCCCAAGTAATGTTAACCAAAATTTAAAGTTATGGCATTAAAAATTAAACAAATAAAAGATGTTTTTATGGTGGAAGGCACCATAAGCTCCGATACGGTTAAGCAATTTAAAAACCATTTAGAATTCCTTATTATTTATTCTAAAGTCTTAACCATAAATATTGATGCCGTTACAGCCATCGATAAAGAGGGCATGAAGGCTATTGAAGCCCTGCATAAAATGGCTTTAACCTACAAAAAACCATTTACCATTATAGGTTATGGCTGCAAGGAAATTTACGATGACATTCAAGTGGATGATGCCGCATAACCAAGCTGTGAAATCATGCAATTGATAGCCTCTTTAAAATCGAAAAAAATAACGCCCGAGCAGCTTTTTATGCTCAGCGTATTGACCGTTAACGGCGGAAACTACTTGTACAATCTTATTTTAGGACGTGTACTTGGGCCAGCGCAGTTTGCCGATGCCGCCGTGTTGATTACTTTTTTGTTGGTACTGTCGTTTGTAGCAATGACTTTTCAACTGGTTACAGCGAAGTTTTCGGTGATTTTTGAAAACAGTATGTTTTCTAATTTCATATCGAAAGTGTACCAAAATGCCATTGTTGTTGGCCTAATTTTAGGTGCTTTGATCGTGGTGTTTTCCGGCACTTTACAAAACGTGTTCAATACCTCGTCATCAAACATGTTTGTGGTTTTTGGTGTTGGTGTGCCTTTGTATTTCATTCTGAGCGTCAACCGTGGTGCTTTCCAAGGAAAAAAAGCTTTCAAACAGCTTTCTATCACTTATCAAGCCGAAATGTTAAGCCGCTTATTTATTACATTAGGCCTGATTTTTCTGTTTAATTTGCAGTCTTCGGTAATTATTGCTTTCGGTATTTTAATTTCGTTTGCTTTCGGACTCGTACCGTTTAAAGCAGAACACATTTCATTGAAAAAAACAGTCTTAGATAAAGCACAAAGTAAACAAATCAGGAACTTTTTTGTACTGACCGCCTTTTATGAATTAACGCAAATTATTATTAACAATAGCGACATTTTATTGGTTAAGCATTATTTTGAATCTTACGAAGCGGGTTTATACGCTTCGTTGGCGTTAATTGGGCGGATTGTTTACTTTATTGCTTGGATGTTCGTAATGTTGCTATTGCCTACTGTGGTGCAACTTGAAAAGGAAGGCAAAGAAACGGCTCCCATTTTGTTTAAATATGTGGGCTACATTGCGGGCATTGCCACCCTGATTATAATTGGGTGCGCTTTGTTCCCAGAAACGGCGATAACACTTTTGTTCGGCGACAGCTACCTGGCCATGGCGCCTTTACTTTGGAAATATGCTCTGGCAACTGGTATGTTCGCCGTTTCCAATATTTTTGCATACTACTACTTATCTTTAGATCAATACGTGCCGGTAATCATTTCTGGCGTGTTTGGTATGTTGCAAATGGGCTTGGTAGTGTTTTTCCACGATAGTTTAGAGGAGGTGGTCCATATGCAGATTATAGCCATGGTGTTGCTGCTTGGCATTCAGGTTATTTTCTTTAGATGGAATGTGGCGCAAAAGGCGAAAAAAGAGCTCGTCTAAGGAAAACAGCCATTCGTCTACACTTAAAAGCGAACTAGCTATTTACAACCATTTCTTGAATTTATATATTCCAAATTTGTATTAATACAAAACCTACAATTATGAAACTGGCTATCGTAACCGCATACCCCCCAAGTAAAGTTACTTTAAATGAGTATGCCTACCATCTAGTAAAACAGTTTAGACAACAACAAGCTGTTAGCGAATTAGTTTTATTGACTGATAAAACTGAAGAAGCAAAAGATATACAATTTACCGAAGATGGTTGTAAAATTACAGTTAAGGAATGCTGGAAGTTTAATAGCTATGCCAATATTCTTAGCGTAAGCAAAGCCATTAGAAGAACAAAGCCTGATGCGGTTTTGTTCAATTTGCAGTTTATGAAGTTTGGCGATAAAAAAGTCGCTGCGGCACTTGGATTGATGTTGCCTTTGGTTTGTAAAATAAAACGAATCCCTAATGTGGTTTTGCTGCACAATATTTTGGAAGAAGTGGATTTAGGGAGTGCCGGTTTTACCAACAATAAATTAATGCAGAAAGTATACGGTTTTATTGGTAGCTCGTTAACACGACTCATTCTTCAGGCTGATACCGTTGCTGTAACCATGCAGAAGTATGTCGACATTCTAAAAAAGAAGTATAACGCCGACAATGTAAAATTAATTCCTCATGGCACTTTTGAAATTGCCAAAGAACCCAATTACCAAATTGCGACATCACCAATGCAAATCATGACTTTCGGTAAGTTTGGAACTTACAAAAAAGTTGAAGGCATGATTGAAGCTGTAGAACAAGTGCGTAAACGTACTGGTTTAGATTTGGAGGTGGTCATCGCCGGAACCGATAATCCTAACGTACCAGGCTATTTAGCCCAGGTTCAAGAAGATTATAAACATGTACCACAGGTTAGGTTTACGGGTTACGTTGAAGAAAGCGACGTTCCTAAATTGTTTAATGAAAGTGCGGTGGTGGTGTTTCCATATACATCCACTACAGGAAGCTCTGGTGTGCTACACCAAGCAGGAAGTTATGGTAAAGCGGTAGTGATGCCAGATTTAGGCGATTTAGCCCTATTGGTGAAAGATGAAGGCTATCACGGTGAATTTTTCGAGCCTACTTCGGTGGATAGTTTAGCCCATGCTATTGAAGCCATTGTAACCAACGAAACCTATAGAATACAATTGGGACAAGCCAACTATAAAGCTGCAACCGCTTATCCTATGGAAAAAATTACTGAAATGTATTTAAATACATTCTACGATATTATTGTGAAACAATCAAAATTGAGCGGAGCCATTACGAAGGAAGCTATTTTTTAGCTATGTACCTGAAGGCGGGTTTAGTCTCTCCATTTTGGTTTATAAAACCAAAATACCCTTGAACCCGTTTACGCCAAGGGAGTCGTCCTACGACTTCCTTTGGTATTTCAGCAAAATCGTATAAAGTCCAAGACATAAATTGTAAATCATGGTTTGCAATTATTTCTTGGGCTTTTTTATGGTAATTGGCCTGGTCTTCTTCCGTGCTTCCAAAAGGTTTCCAAAAACCTCGATACGATGATAGCCCAAACTCTTGAAGCACGATAGCTTTATTGGGTATTTCGGTTTTTAATGCTTTCACAGCACCATCCAAAGCGCTTAAATCATCGTAATAATGAAAGGATACAAAATCTACTTTGTCTTTTAAAAGCGTGGCGCTTTCGGTATTCGACCAACCAATGGTAACGGGGTGACGGCTATCAACCGATTTTACTAAATCTATCATATGCTCTAGCCAAGCCATTACGTTATCCTGACCTCTAGACTCAAAATCCAAGTTGGGTTCGTTCTTAATATCGTAAGCCAATAAAGCGCCGTGATTTTTTACTGCATTAACAATGGTTTCGGCATGCCGTTGGTTGAGTGTCCAATTCAGCACCGAATAATCACCATAAAAATCAAAGAGCGTCAAAACCACTTTGAGCTTATTCTCCTCGGCAGCATCTAAGGTTTGTTTTAGCTTTTCAAGTTTTTCGGGTTTTACGGCTGCCTTTCCAAAGTCATCGTATTGCACAAAAATGCGCACCGAGTTTAACCCCGCATCCTTAATAATTTTAAAGTCTTTTGAAATGGTGTCTTTATGAAATTTTTCACCAAACATATCCCACGGACTTGCCTGCGGATAATAATTAATGCCTTTAATGTGAAGTCCGTCAACCGAGGCCGTTTGGTTGCTTTCACTTCTAGTTTCAGAATTTTCTTTAACCATATGCCTAATACGCCAAAAGCCATCTTCTAAAAGTAGAACTATTTTATAAGTGGCTGTTTCGGTGGTTTCCAAAACCAGTTTTTCGGCTTTAAAAATACGTTTGTATTCAATTACGTTTTTGTCGGTAATCACGGCTAATTGCCCATCTTCACTAAAAAACTCTAAGGTTGGATGATGTTCTAATGAGGTAGATTCAATAGTGATATTTTCAGTTTTATTCCGCTCAATAATGTTAAACAGGTTTTCTCGGGCACTTTCGGTGTAATAATCTTTTATACCTGCTATTTTATTGCTTTTATAGGCCACATGCCTTACGTACCAGGCATCTAAATAATCGTTTTCAATAGATTTGAGGTTTTCGTCGTCCATGGGGCGACCTTCGTTTTGTAAAGGTGCCCAATCCATTTTTGGGAGATACTGTTCAACTTTTTTAATTTCGGTATGTAGCATGCTGCTGCGGTCGGCACCGGTGTTGAGGTAACTAAAAATGGCGCTAACGCCCGAAATGATTAAGGCTACAAGCATAATGTAGGAAGCTATTAAAATGGTACGCATTATGTTTTTATTAAGACCTACCATAGTTTTTGTGATTTGAATTCTTTAGTCAATCCAGCGGTTTCAATGGTGAAATTATAGTTGCCATTTTTATAAACTTCTGGTTTTAAATTGAAATTTACAAAGCCGTTGAAAGCCGTTTTGATTATTGTGTCAATTAATTTATTGTCGTGGTAAATAATCAACTTTACTTGCAAGCCGTCAGGAATCAGTTGTTTCATGAAGCTCTGCAACGGCCCCACGGAAATAATTCGATTTCTTTCAGAAAATGAAACGGTAAAATCTTCAATAACCTGTTTGAAGCTGATGCTTATTTCATTGCTTTCAGAAATACCTTCAACAAAGGCTTTAATGGTCCAATCATCGGCATAATCTGGATGGATGATTTTTGCGGAAGCCACGCCGTCAATAGTAGTGCCCGATGTTTTTAAAATATTGTCTTTGGAATTGGTAATAAAAAATGTAACAAAAGTACCATCGCTAACAATATTGTTGTGTTTGTCTTTTATGACTGAAGTTGAAAAAGTTGTGATTTGATTGCCATCGGCATATTGGTGCGGACGGCTAGATGAAATAGTGAAACCAGTGGGTATGGCTGCGGAAACAATTACGGTAAATTCTTTTGAACTGGTTCCCAAACTTTCGGAAGATACCAACATTCGGCCGCTTTCTTTTTTTGAATGAATGTTTTTATGGGCGATTAAATTTTTCGTGAATACGCTTTCGCTGTTTTCCGAATTTAAAAATTGATGATTTATGTTGACCAAAGTATTTGAGGGCACGGGATTGTCCAACGAATCCGTTGGAATAACCACCAACATGCTGTAATCTACTTCGCCAGCTTCAATGCTCGTGGGACCTAAATAGGTTTCCATAATAGCAACTTCGGCTTTAGGTTTGACAATTATAGTTCCTGAAATTGAGGATTCATTTTGAAGCAAAGTCCAATTAATTATCCCAATTTTTTTTGTGAAACTATGGGGTAATTCATATTCTAAAACTTGGTTTTCCAATTTGGGTAGAATTAAGGTAGAACCATAACTGTTGGAACAATACAATGGCGGCGTATTATTGAGAGATGTCGAAAATTTTAAAACAACAGGCTCACCTGCTTGGTAATTATGAATGTTGGTCAGCAGAATAATTTTCGTGCCGGTATCTTTCTGCTGTGCCATTATAATAGGTGATACAAACAACAAACAAAAAACGAATATGTAAAAGTGTTTAAAGCTCATTAAAACGGACTTCCAATATAACTGTTAATTTCAATTTTTAAATACTTAAAATCTGGATGATCAATGGGTTGTAATTGGCCATTGGTGTGGTTTTTAATTCTATTGGGTACAATTTTATTCGAAATGCTTTCATTGGGCAATCCGTTAATAAAAATGTTTTTCATGCTTTCATTTATAACCGAAACGGAACCATCTTTTGGAATAAGATATTCAAAATTTTGTTTTCGTTGTTGCCTGATGCCATTTTTTAAAAACAGGTGGTCTACCCAAACCATCTTTCTGTTTTCGTTGTAATAGGTGATAAGCAGTTGGGGTACTGTGACTTCCTGAATGCCGCTATTAAACAAGTTTCCGGTTACAATTTGGTCTTTGATGTTTATTTCGCTAAGCACCACATTTTTGTATAAATCGGAACCAGCCACATTTCCTGCCACTTGCAAATTGAATTTGGTGGGTTGTTCTTCAAACTCCACCGGAGTGAATTCATCGGGGTTGAAGGTGTCGGGAATGGAATCTTCGGTTTTAGACCACGCTATGCCTTCAAAATTAATTCGGAAACTGCTCGATTCTTTGGGCATTAATTTATGCTTTACGTGGTATTTGGCGTTGTAGGTAGCTAGTTGTTTGTTGTTCTCGTTGTAGAGTGTGCCTTTCAAAATAACATCGGCCGGTACGTTATCAATATTTTGAACTTCGCCAATAATGGCATAACTACCACGATATTTAACCAGTTTTGCTGTTACTACTTCCAAAACAGGTTGTTTCAATACATCTTCGTGATAGGTTTGTTCGGTGGTGACGCGACGTCGCCCTTGGTTGTAATATTTTGTGACATTGTTAGAATATAGCTGGTCTGGCGGCAAATCGTTATTTAAATCGTCGGGTTGCAAATACCATTTGCCTTTAATTTTTGAAAGCGATTTATAATCTACTTTTTCAATTTTTTCCAGAGGAGTTATCCATTGGGTGGTCACTTTTGCCGATACGGTGCTGTCGTTATGTTTAGTGATTTCAGTTTTTATAGCATCCATTTTAGCATAGCTACTCAGCAAGCCATCGGTGACCGAAATTTCGAGCATGTATTGGGCAATGGGGATATTAATCCTGGGGTCGATAAGGCTATGGGCTTTTTCAAACTCCTTAAAATCGAGGGCATCGTAATAGGCAATAATCGCGTTTTCGGGACTGCGTTGCGAATCGTTTTTTAAGTAGAATAGATAAATACCATAAAAAACAATGATGGCCAAAATTAACGACCAAACATGCGTGATTCTTAAAACATTTCGGTTGAATTTATTATAGGGGAGAGTGTGTTTTAAAAAATCGGGCACAGGTTTGAACCTGGTTTTAAGCATGTTGACCCAAAGCATTTGAATATTAAGAACAAAGGCGAGCAAAACCGTTAAAAATGGCATGACGCCCCAATGTACTTTAAGCCACTTGGCCACATCTTCCTTAGGCAAAATAGAGGGTACAGGTGGAATGTTTAGCCGTTCCCAAACCATAATTCCGTTTTCTAATTGGCGCAAGCGTTGCCATCCACAGAAATACAGAATGGGGTCGTAAAATTTATCGTTGGAGAAAATATATTTGAGGTTGTATTTTTCGGGGGTGGTTAAAAACTGCTGCAGCGAACCAATTCCGGCAACACCTTTAAATTTTGAATTTTCCAAACGCTCTATGGGGCGTGTGGTTAATTCGGGTAAACGCCTGGCAGAATGGTAATTGCCGTCAACCGTCATAGCATTGGTTTGGGCGCTTAACCAGGCCATTTGGTCGCCAAATCCTAAAGTTAAAAACCGCCATTTATCATGGTCGTCTTGGTTTAGGAAATTCACGATGGGTAGCATTTTTATTTTTTGTGGCTGCGATGGCCTGAAATAGCCTAAACTCATTGTGAAAATGACCATAAACACGAATAGTCCCGCAAGTAATCCGCCAATAATGCGATGGTAAACCGCTCCTAATTTGGTTTGAATTAATGTTTTTAAGTCGCCTTCAACAAAACGAAATGCAAACTCACCCATCATGGGAATAGACATGATAGAAGCCCAAAGGGTAAAGCGGTCTAGAGTTAAAATATTAAAGGCCGTTTCGCCCAAAACTTTATGCGGAATGGGCGTTGTGCCTCCGGTTCCTAAAATGGTTAAAATGGTGATTGAAAGTCCGAAAAACAAATACCGTTTACTGTAATACCGATAAAAAATATAGGGCAACAAAATAAGTAAAACACCCCAAGGGATTAAAAAAAACACTAAGCCAGATGAGGTGATTTCAAAAAAGTTATCACGCGAGCCATGAGGAATAGGGACTTGTGTAATAGGGTTGGCTTTAGAGTTTATCCAATAAGGCAAAATGCAGCCCACAATTAAAACCAGTGAACATAAACCGAAGGTAACAATGCGTTTAAAAAGTTTAAAAAAGCTATTTAAAAAGACTTTAAAGGTTACTTCTTTCATGGAATTTACCTGCTCTCGCGATACGTCCATAATCACCATTCCAATCAATGGGAAGATAAAAAATACCATCCCGAAAATAGGGGTAACGTGGTGCGAGGTTACGGTAACCGAAATTAAAGATAGGCAAGTGGCCAAATACCATTTTTTGCCCGTTTTCAACCATAAATAAATTTCGGGAAGGGCATGCATTAACACCGAAATACCAACAATACTAGGCAATTGTCCAAAAATATGTAAGGTTTCAACAAATGATGATGAAAACACAGCCAGAAGAGAAGCGTAACCCGCCACGGTTTTGTTTGAGGTGATTAATAATGAAAACCGATATGAACCAGTAATGAAAAGAACAATGGCTATGAGCGCCACACTAAACATTCCAAATTTGAGTCCGCCGACTAACGAGAGCAAAGCAATAGATTGATGAACCAGCGGCGGATAACTCTGTACGGTAAACCCTGTGTACCACTCGTAGTTCCAAGGTTCAAACCAGCTGTTTGCGTAATGGTCGGCAAAAAATAAATGGATTAAAGCATCATAAGTAGTCTCCAATGTGAAAAATATCGAGCTACCATGAAACGCCAAACCTAAAAGTAGGGCAGATATTAAGTATTTGTTTGAGGTTTCTTTCATTACTGTTAGTGGTGTAAAGATAAATAAATTAAGCAGCTGTTTTTTTTTAATCATCTACAGTAATTTGTCATTCATCGACACTTAATTTTAGCTTAACTAAATTAGGATTTTAAAAGCGTCATTCGTAATATTTTTGATGCACCCCATAAACTCAAAAACCAACTTATTATGAAAGTTTTAGCGATAGACGACCAGCAGTTAGTTTTACTTCCTCTTCAAAAACGATTAACAGAATTAGGATACGATGTAAAAATCGAAACTGATGCCCAAAAGGGACTGGAACTGTTTGAATCTTTTAAACCCGATTTAGTTATTGTAGATATAAATATGCCACGGGTTTCTGGCCTGGAAGTGGTCGAACATATTCGGTTAACACACAAATCACAAATCCCTATTATGGTTTTGTCTGGCGATACACAAGATGTTACCATTACAGAAGGATTCGAATTGGGGATTAACGATTACATGAAAAAACCATTAAGTTTAAATGAAATCTGCGCCCGCGTAAAACGTTTGATTGGCGTTCCGAAAGGAACTAGTGTTATCTCAAAAAGTGAAGTGTTAATTCAGCAGAGTTGCGTGGGCGTAGTTATTCCTTGTTACAATGAAGAAGAACGATTGTTGAGCAAAGAATTTTTAAGTTATATCGATAAAAATTCGGGCTACCATTTGTGTTTTGTAAATGATGGTAGCAAGGATAATACCTTGCAAGTTTTAAAGAATCTACAAAAAGGGAGGGAAGACTTCATTACAGTTTACGATTGCGAAAAAAATGGCGGAAAAGCTGAAGCGGTGCGACAAGGCATGTTGTTTATGGCCCAGAAGGATGATTTGGATTATATTGGATTTTTAGATGCCGATTTGTCTACCGATTTATTGGATTTCGACGATTTGGTAAAAACCATTGAAACCTCTAAATTTAAAATAGTGAGTGGTTCCAGAATTTCAAGAATGGGAGCTAATATCACTAAAGAATCTGCCCGGAAAATTATCAGTTTAACCATCAACTACATCATCCGAAAAATATTGAAAATGGATTTTAAAGACACTCAATGTGGTGCGAAGATTTTCAGTAAGGATGTTATCGGAATCGCGTTCAACGATAAGTTTGTAACGCAGTGGATTTTTGATGTTGAAATTTTTAAACGGATGAGTCAGCACTTCGGACTCAAAAAAGCGAAAGCCCTGCTTTGCGAGCAGCCTTTAAAACGCTGGATTCATGCCGATGGCTCTAAATTATCCATGAAAGATTCCATAAAAATTGTAATGCAACTGGCTCAAATTGCTTGGGTGTATAGGGGAAAAACATCAAGAAATAAACGCAAAGAAGGCCATTTAAGTGTAGCTTAAAAAGCATTGTTTGCTCTGTTTTTTTTAACATGAAAAAAAAGCTGAATTCTATCTTTTTTAGAATTCAGCTTTTTATATTTTAATTTTTAATTAAAGAATAGAAACTTCCGCTTTTTCGGCAGCAGGTTCTTTTACTTTTTCACCGTTAATTTCAGAAGGTGAATGATTCAAAGCTTTCTTCCTTTTAAAATTATATATAGTTTCATCGATAGTAAACCAACAGAAATAGAATATTCCAATTGAAAATATAACATCGCCAATTACACGCATCCATTTTAGGGTTTGCACGGTGGGAGAATAGAGTAAATCAGCTTCTCTAGCAAACGAGTAGCCATTTGTAATTGAGGTGTAAGCCTGAATAATTCCAATAGGCAACAGGCTTAAAACCACCATGGCCACTAACCCAATGTTTAAAAACCAAAAGGCTCTTTTTAGTTTGGTGTTGTTCCAAGAGCGGTTAGAATAAAAACGCAAACAGATTAAAATAAAGCCCATGCCCAGCATACCATAAACTCCAAACAGAGCCGTATGCGCATGAACTGCAGTGGTGTTTAAACCTTGAATGTAATACAATGCAATTGGCGGGTTAATCAAGAACCCAAATACTCCGGCACCTATAAAGTTCCAAAACGCCACAGCAATAAAGAAAAAGATGGGCCATTTGTACTTTTGCATCCATGGTCTGCTTTTCAGTAAGTTCCAGTTTTCTCTAATTTCGAAGCCCATAAGGGTTAGCGGCACTACTTCTAAAGCACTGAAAGTAGCCCCTAACGCAATAGCCTGTACTGGAGTGCCAGAATAATATAAATGGTGCAGGGTACCAATAATTCCACCAGCTAAAAATATAGAAGCCGAAGCGATGGAAACACGTCCGGCGGTTTTGGCCGAAATAATTTTCATTTGAGAAAAAATGTAAGCAATAATTACGGTTGCGAATACCTCGAAGAAGCCTTCAACCCATAGGTGTACCAACCACCATCGCCAATAGTTGATAACGGGTAGTGTACTATTTTCGCCGTACATTAGCCCTGAAAAGAAAAACATGCCAATGGCCATTACCGATATTAAAAGAATGGTTAAAAGATGTTTTGAAGCATCATTTTTGCGAATGGCAAACAAAATATGACGACTCACCATAATCACCCAAAGTACTAAGCCAATACCTAAGAAAATTTGCCAAAAACGACCCAAGTCCATGTATTCGTAGCCTTGATGACCGAAGAAAAAGTTGGTAGTTAAATCGAAAAATTGGTGTATGCCCAACCATTCGCCAAACATTGAACCTAAAACGATAACTAAAAGTGCTCCAAAAAGAAAGTTAATACCAAAACGTTGGAATTTCATTTCTTTTCCAGAGATCATAGGCGCTAAAAATAAACCTGTGGCCAGCCAAGTAGCGGCAATCCAAAATACGGCCAATTGCGTATGCCATGTTCTAGTTACCGAATACGGAAGGTATTGCGATAGGTCGAACCCAAAAAACGATTGGCCTTCAACGGTGTAATGAACCGTTGCTGCTCCCAAAATAACTTGTAAGGCAATCAATAAAGAAATCACCACAAAGTACTTTAAAATGGCCTTTTGTGAAGGATACAGTTTCAGGTTTGTTAAAGGATCTGTATTTGGCTTTTCAAGCAGCTCGCCTTTTTCGTGATTTACCAAATAATAGTAGGTAAGGATTCCAATAAATAAAAGCAATAAAACGACTGAAAGCCCAGACCAAACCAAAGAGCCTTTTGTAATAGTATTATCAATAAGCGGTTCGTGTGGCCAGTTGGAGGTGTAAGTGTAATCCTGCCCCGGGCGATAGGTGGTTGCTGCCCACGATGTCCAGAATAAAAAGGCATTAAGTTGCTCTAATTTTACGGGATCTACTAATGCACCTTTCGGGATGGCATACTCCTCATGGCCTTCAGAAAAAATAGAAGAATAATATTTTATGTTTTCTTTAATGGCCGCCAACCTACTTTCTGAAATGGTAATGCTCTGGTCTGTTTCGTTGTAAGTGTTTGTTTTTACGTCTTGAATTAACCGTGCTTTTATGGCTGCCTTTTGTTCTACATTTAAGTTTTCGTAAGTTGTATTGAAATCGGATTTTGCCCAGGCATCAAGCATAAAAACGGCTTCTTTGTGGATCCAGTCGGCCGTCCAATCTGGTGCCACATAACTTCCGTGGCCCCAAATAGAACCGACTTCCATACCACCGATGGATTCCCAAACGTTTTGCCCAATTTGGATGTCAGCTTTTGTGTACAGAACCTCCTGAGTTTCTTTTACAACCACCGTTTCGGGTAACGGCGGTTGGGTTTGGTAAACCTCGGTTCCAATCCATATTAACGTTATGAACGATAGTACCACAACGCTAATAAATGTAATCCATGTTTTTTTCATTTTGTAGTGTTTATGTTATTAATTTTTAAAAGATAAATTTGTCCTCTTTTGGTGTGTGAGATTAAATTTTGATTGCAAAAATAAGTTACAATACAATAAAGGACAAATTTATCCTAATTAAAATTTCATTTAATTTTAAGAATTGATCTAAGGGGTTGATTTGTAGAAATGTGGAATTTCTCGAATATTTAGAATCCTTTTCTAAAATTGGTTAGCCGCCAATTGTAATCATACTGCGGTTGTTGTTGTGTAGTTTGGGTTCTTGCAATTTTTTTAAGGTATCCATACCGCCACGCACTTTAAATTTAGCTTGCACAGCTTGTTGTATAACAGGTTCAATAGAATGTCCTGCCCGAAGGGGGGTCAATAAATCGGATTCGGAGGATGAAAATAAACAATTTTTCAATTGGCCATTGGCGGTCAACCGTAGCCTGTTGCACGAATCGCAAAACGGATTGGTTACCGAGCTGATAATAGCAAAGCTGCCTCGGTAACCTTTTATTTTATAGTTTTTTGAAGTATCGTTGGGTGCATCTTTTAAGCGAATAATATCATCTTTGGGAAAAGAAGCGTTAACATATTCCATCACTTCGGCGTAACTTACCATTTTGCTCATATCCCACTTATTGCCATCAAAGGGCATAAACTCAATAAAACGTACTGAAATAGGCAAGTCTTTAGTGAAATTGATAAAGTCAATAATTTCGTTATCATTAAAACCTTTCATTAAAACGGCGTTCACTTTCACGATAAAACCTTCTTTTACCAAAAGCAAAATATTGTTATAAACTTTTTTAAACTCGTGGCGTCGGGTAATGTGCTTAAATTTTTTTTCATCCAATGAATCCAAGCTCACATTGATTTTATTTACGCCGTTAGATTTTAGCACATCAATAAATTTATCAATAATAACGGCGTTGGTGGTAATGGATAATTCCACAGGAAGTGTGGCCAATTTTTCCAAAATAACAGGAATGTCCTTCCTTATTAATGGTTCGCCACCCGTCAATCTGATTTTAGAAACACCGTGTTTTACAAAGGTTTGGGCAATGCTAAAAATTTCCTCATACGTCATTAAACTACTTTTTGGAGAGAGCTGTACGCCTTCTTCGGGCATGCAGTACGTGCATCTTAAATTGCAACGTTCTATCAGCGAAATGCGTAAATAGGTATGCGCTCTGCCAAAATTATCCTGTAATATGTTTTTATCTGTAGTCATTTCTTTATTCTTTTTTACTTCCCTTTTTGGGAGGTCAGAATTGCTTTTTTGCAATTCTGGGAGGGGCTTTAATCATGTCTTGCGCCTCGTAAAACCCCAAAAATGTGCAGTACCGATGGAAATATGGCATCCATAGATTCTTTAGCGCCATTGGTAGAGCCCGGTAATGCCAATACCAAAGTGTTCCCGATGGTGCCGGCCACACTGCGCGAAAGCATCGCATAAGGTGTTCGGTCCTGTCCGTAATTACGAATGGCTTCTTCAATACCAGGAATGCGTCTGTCCAATAACGGGATTAAAGCTTCGGGAGTAACATCGCGACTTGAAAGCCCTGTTCCTCCGGTGTAAATAATTAAATCGATGCCTTTTTCTTGGTAAGTTTTTGCTTTATTTTGGATGGTTTTGTGTTCATCGGGAATGACGATATATTCGTTTACCTTAACATTGGAAGCTTCCAGTTTTTTAATGATGGCTTTACCTGCTTTATCTTCTTTTTCGCCTGCCGAAATGGTATCGCTACATACAATAACTGCAGCGGTTAAATCGGTTCTAAAACGGTTTTTGAAACTGGATTTTCCACCTTTTTTGTTCAATAATTTTATATGGTGAATTTCAATGCCTTTGTCGATAGGTTTCAACATATCGTACATATTCAGCGCAACCACACTGGCGCCATGCATGGCTTCTACTTCAACGCCTGTTTTATAAATGGTTTTTACAGTGAATAGCACGGTAATTTCCAGTCCGTTTATTTCATATTCCACACCCGTAAACTCGATAGGCAAGGGGTGGCAGTCGGGTAGAATGTCCGGGGTACGTTTTACGCCCAAAAGTCCGGCGGCCTTGCTCATGGCAAACACATTGCCTTTGGGTACGGTGTCGTTTTTTATAGCTTCGATGGTTTCGGGCTTACTCACTTTAATGACTGCCTGCGCAATGGCGGTTCTAAGCGTGGTGTTTTTATGTGTGATGTCGACCATTTTCTTAACTATTAACTTTCCATTGATGTGTTTCGTCCTCAAAAATCTCCTTGCCGAAAACAGGAACGTGGGCTTTAATTTCTTCAACGATGTACTCTAAAGCATCAAAAACCACTTTGCGTCGGGGCGATGATACAAAAACAAATAGGCAAATTTCACCCGCTTTAACAGTTCCTAAACTGTGGTAAATATGCATGCAGGTCATATCGAATTTTTCAAAAGCCGACTCTCTTATTTCGTGGAATTTCTTGTTGGCCATATCTTCATAGGCAGTGTATTCTATAGCTGAAACGGTTTTTCCGTTAATCACATCGGCACGTACTTGCCCTAAAAATATGTTGTGCGCGCCAATACTGGTTTTGGTTTGGTGTTTGGCAATAGATTCTCCAATAAATGCTGAAGAAATAGCCCCTTCTTTAAATACGTTTTTTGGTTTTTTATCTGACATCTGTCGTTGCTTTTTGTTGTGTTTCTAAATAATTATTGATTTCTGGAGCACCTTCCTTGATACTGGAGCAATTTGAAAAACCTAATTCAAATAAAAAAGAAACGGCCTTTTTGCTGCGGATACCCGACTGGCAAAAAATGAACTTTTCTTTCTTTGAATCGATTTTTTCTAAATTGTTTTTCAACTGACTTAACGGAATATATGTAACCTCCAAATCTTCAACTTTGGGAAGTTCGTGCGGTTCGCGAACGTCTATCAATTGAATGTTTTCTTTTTTCAAAATGTTTTCAATTGAAATAGCTGCGTTTGGAATGGCACAATTTGCTTCCATTTCTTTTTGGCTGAAAAGGTGCTTTTCATTCAAGACTTTTGAAATTTCATTTTCCGATTTGCTGATTTTTAAAATATGCGATTGTGCGGTCAATGCGTTGTAGCAAAGTAATTTTCCGGAAAGGGTAGTGCCAATTCCCAAAATGATTTTTAAAGCTTCGTTAGCTTGCATGGTTCCGATAATACCCGGTAAAACACCCAAAACACCAATTTCTGAACAGTTGGGCACGCTGCCTTTTTCTGGCGCGCTGGGGAACAAACAACGATAACTGGGACCATTGTTGTAATTAAACACCGAAACCTGTCCTTCAAATTTAAAAATCGCCCCAAAAACCAATGGCGTGTTGGTGATAACACAAGCATCGTTTACCAAATAACGGGTTTCGAAATTATCGGAGCCATCAACAACCACATCGTATTTTTCAAAAAGCTCGATGGCATTTTGGTAGGTTAATTGTTCTGCGTAAGCGCTAATGGAAATTTCGGGGTTTAAATCCTCCAAGCGCTGTTTGGCTGCCATGGCTTTATTTTGGCCTAAAGTAGAATTGCCGAATAACACTTGGCGTTGCAAATTTGAGGCTTCAACCACATCAAAATCAATAATGCCCAAAGAGCCCACACCGGCAGCGGCCAAATATTGTAAAATAGGGCAACCCAATCCGCCGGCACCAATAACCAGCACTTTGGCGTTGTTTATTTTATCTTGGCCCGTTTGCCCAATTTCTGGTAAAATAATATGTCTGTTGTATCTGTTCATTCCTGTAAATTTTCGTCATTGCGAGCGAAGTGAAGCAATCTTATTATTTTTATATCCAATTTTTTGAAAGATTACTTCGTCGTTTCCTCCTCGTAATGACATTAGATACTAATGTTTCTTCACCCTCCCGAAAACGGTGGCAACAACGCAATTTCCGCGCCTGTTAATTTTTCGTTTTCCGAAACTAACTCTTGGTTTTGAGCTATTTTAAATTCTTTATTCTTTAATGTGCCGTATTTAGAATAAAGCACATCTAAAACCTCTGCAATTGAACCTTCGGAAAAATCCAATTGCTCCGATTCCTTTTGGGTGACTTCGGCAATTTGTCCGAAATATTTAATGGTTATATTCACTGTTAAGCTGTTTTAATTCTTCTTTCGTATTCACATTTGTGGTGGCACGGTTTAAATCGTCTTCCAAAACCACATTTTTAACAATACAGGATTGTACGGCCACCCGCAATCGGCGTTCGTCTTGCTGCAGCAGCTTTTGGAATTTGTCTTTTACATCCCGTTTGTACAGCGCAATGAGCGGCATGGATTTTCCGTTGCTTTCAATTTGAATGATTTCCGATTTGCCATCGGCATGTTCAATCAGTTTTCTTAAAATTTTAGTCGTAATCAATGGGATATCACAACTTAAAACTAAATTGAATGTTGTGGTAGAGGCTTTTAATCCGGAGTGAATTCCCGATACGGGGCCGGCATCTTTTACCTCGTCCTTTATGCGTTTAAAACCAAAGCGGTCGTAATCTGTGCGGTCTGAAACAATAATAATTTCAGAAACTAAAGGCGACAACGCATCGATACTTTGCTGAACAAATGGTTTGTCATTAAACAGCAACAATCCTTTGTCTGTACCCATTCGGGAGCTTTTTCCGCCCGCCAAAATAATGCCTGTTATGTTATTTTTTTCAATCATTTTAAGTGAAAAACAATTTTACCGAAGCGATAATCAGCACAAATGCCAAAATGTATCTTAAACTTTGGTTGTTTATTTTTTTGCTTCCCAAATAGCCGCCCAAAACGCCTCCAATTAGGGCGATGGCCACCAAAAGGAACGATGCTGTCTCTAAACGAACGCCACTACTAATTTGCCCAATAAGTCCGGCAGCTGAATTCACCCAAATAAACAAGGCCGAAACGGCTGCGGCTTCCTTCATTTTTCCCCAGTGCAGCAATAAAATTATGGGCGTTAAAATAATGCCGCCACCAATACCGATAAGTCCTGATAAAAAACCAATAATGCCACCAACAACCAATCCTTGCCACAATATTACTTCTTTTATGGTGTGGCGTTCCTTGCCAAAAACGTTAAGCATTTTTAGTATGGCGAACACCAATAGTACAGCTAATATTTTCTTGTAAAGTGAGGCGTCAATTTCTAAAGTACCACCAATAAATGCCAGAGGAATGGAAGCTATGGCAAACGAAATAAACAGTTTTTTGTTGAAAAATCCGCCTCGATAATAATAATAAAACGAAATGCCTGCAACAAAAAGATTGAGCAATAAAGCCGTGGGTTTCATGGTTTCTGGTGCAAATGAAAATAAGGCCATTAATGCCAAATAACCACTGGCGCCGCCATGCCCCACGCTGGAATATAAAAAGGCCACGATGGGCAGCAGGAACAAAAAACTGTATATGTTTTCGGTTTGGAGCATATTAAAGAGCCTTTATTTTATCCAATTGCTGGTCCAAAAAATTCCAACAGTTTTTGTTAATATCGTCGAATGCTGTAATGAGCGATTTGCCATAATCGGTCAGTTCGGCACCGCCGCCACCTTTACCGCCAATACTGTTTATGGTTACTGGTTTTTTGGCTGTTTTGTTCACCGAATCGATTAAGTGCCAGGCTTTTTTATAAGACAGATTTAGTGATTTGGCGGCTTTTGAAAGCGAGCCCGTTTCCTCAATGGCTTTCAATAATTTAACACGGCCCTCGCCTAAAAGCACATTGTTTTCCGACTCAATCCATATTCTGCTTTTTATTTTGTAATCCATGCTATACGGGTAATAAAATGGTTTCAACGCTGTCGTTAATATCGATTTGTGTGGTGGTTTCTGTAGCAAAAACCAAAGCGTTCGATAGGGCAAAGGTTTGTTGCATGGCCGAACTTTGGCCTTCCAATATTTCTACAGTTCCATTGTTATAAATCGCTTTTAAAAATTGTGGTCGGTCGCCTTTCTTTTGAAAAGCTGAAAGCGATTTTGCTTCAACGTAAGGCAATTGGTTGTTGTCGCGCCCCATGAGGTTTTGCAACGCGATATACACATAAACATAAAAACAGGTGAGTGCAGCGGCAGGGTTTCCTGGTAAGGCAAAAATGGAGGTGTTCTCTTTTTTTCCGAAGAATAACGGTTTGCCCGGTTTTTGCTTCACCTTGTAAAACACTTCCTCAACGCCGAGTTCATTCAAGGCTTTACCCACATAATCATAATCACCAACCGAAATACCACCGGTTATCAGCACCAAATCATTTTGCTCAATAATGGTTTTTAGTTTGGTTAAGGTTTTGGTGTAATCGTCTTCCACTTTATCAATAGAGACATCATAAAATTTTAGGCTGTAAAGGGCACTTAAAAGCATTTTTGAGTTGCTTTCGTAAATTTTACCATGAGATAAATCGGTACCCGGTTCAACCAGTTCGTTGCCTGTTGAAATAAGTGCTATGGATGGTTTTTGAAAAACCGAAACGTCCTGAATGCCCAGCGAGGATAAGTAGCCAATAGCGGCTGGCGTTAATTTGGTACCTTTTTTTAATGCCAATGCGCCTTGTTTTACTTGCTCGCCCAACGGACGGATATTGGTTTCTTTTTCAATAGGATGTTGTATTGTAATTGAATTGCCGTTAATGCCCACTTTTTCCTGCATCATCACAGCATTGGCGGTATCGGGCACGGCAGCTCCGGTAAATATCCGCACAGCTTCGCCGGGTTTTAAAACAGGTTGTTGGCCATCGCCTGCTTTTATTTCTCCAATTAAGCGGTATTCTAAACTATCGTGAAGGTTCAAAGCATAACCATCCATGGCCGATTGCCTAAACGGAGGCATGTTAATAGGTGAGTGTATATCTTGCGATAACTCGTAGCCCCCAGCTTTTTCAACAGGTTTATGGGTTGTTTTTAAAAGTGGTTTTACGTGTTGTTTTACCAGTTGTATGGCTTTTTCAATGGAAATCATGAGTTGATTTATCGTTATGTCTTTGCAAATATAGCGATTTCGATTTTCAAAAAAGAATATGCTCAGTATTGAATTTTAATTTGTTTAAAATAATTGTAAATAATGCGAATATGACAATTGTCAGTTTTTATTTTATTAAATTAGGGGAGTTTTATCCTTTTAAATGATAAATTAATTTTTATGCCTATAAAAAGCTATTTGGCACATCCACATAGTGGTAAAAAAGAGAGCCTTATCGAGGCTTTAAGCGCTTTGCCTAATTGTGAAGTCATACCTGCGGAGAACGAAAACCTCCTTATCGTAGTTACAGAAACCGATAATCAAGAACAAGAAGATAAATTAAAACAGACCATAGAAAGTCTTGAAGATTTAAAGCTATTGGCTATGGTTTCTGGGTTTTATGCAACAAAAGACAATTAACCATGTACACTTCATTGACCAACAGAAGAAGCTTTATAAAAAAGATGGCCATTATGTCGGCCATGACCGCTGCGGCTACCATGTTTCCGGGTATATTGTTTGCCGACGAACAGGAAAAAAACCTTCCGAAAGGCGGTAATTTAGATTGGAAAAAAACACCATGCCGATTCTGTGGTGTGGGCTGTGGCGTTTTAGTGGGAATTGAAAACGGTAAGGCCGTGGCAGTAAAAGGTGATCCAAATTCACCGGTAAACAAAGGACTTTGCTGTGTAAAGGGGTACCATTCGGTAATAGCGCTATATGGCAAAGACCGATTAACGAAACCGCTGATTAAAAAGAACGGCAGGTATGTGGAAACCTCTATGAAGGAAGCTTTAGATTTGATTGCTTCCAAAATGAAAGAAACCATTGCCGATTATGGTAAAGATGCGGTTTCCATTTATGGTTCCGGTCAGTGGACCATCCCTGATGGATATGTGGCTTCAAAATTATTTAAGGGATGTATAGGTACAAACAATATAGAAGCCAATGCCCGATTGTGCATGGCGAGTGCTGTGACAGGGTTTATGACCTCATTTGGAATCGATGAACCTATGGGGTGCTATGAAGATATCGATTACGCCAATGTTTTTGTGCTGTGGGGAAATAATATGGCCGAAATGCACCCCGTGCTTTTTTCAAGATTGTTGGACCAACGACTAAAGAGAGGTGTAAAAATTATAGATTTTGCCACCCGAACTACCCGCACCAGTATGGCAGCCGATAAGTCTATCATCTTTAAACCACAAACCGATTTGGCCGTTGCTAACGCCATTTGCTACGAAATTATAAAAAACGGATGGGTGAATAAGGCTTTTGTTGAAAAGCATTGCAATTTTAGTAAGGGGCTGACTGAAATGGGGTACGGTATGGAAGACAATTATCAGTTTAACGATAAGCCTGAAAATATTTCCTTTGAAGATTTTAAGGGTTTTCTAAACGATTACACACCTGAAAAAGTAGAAAAAATTTCAGGAGTTTCCGCCAAGGATATTAAATATATGGCCGCGCATTACGGCAATCCCAATACCAAAGTGATGTCGTTGTGGTGTATGGGCCCCAATCAGCACACTCGTGGTACATGGATGAACAACCTTATTTATAACATTCATTTACTCACCGGAAAAATTTCAACACCGGGTAACAGTCCGTTTTCATTAACGGGGCAACCCAGTGCTTGTGGAACGGTTAGGGAAGTGGGTACGCTAACCCACAAACTGCCTCATGGTGTGGTAATGAACGAAGAACATCGTAAGCATGCGGCCGAAATTTGGAACGTACCCGTTGAAAATATTCCATCAAAACCCACATATCATACCGTTGAAATGTTCCGAGCTTTAGATCGTGGGGACATCCGGTTTATGTGGATTCAGGTGACCAACCCTATGGTAACCATGCCCAAATTGAAGCGCTACCGCGATGCCACCAAAAAAGAAGGACGCTTTATCGTGGTGTCAGATGTTTATCCAACGCCCACTACCGATATTGCCGATGTTATTTTGCCATCGGCCATGTGGATAGAACGTGAAGGTATGTATGGAAATTCCGAACGACGCACCCAATATTTTGAAAAAATGATAGAACCATCAGGTGAGGCTATGAGCGATACTTGGCAGCTTGTTGAGGTAGCCAAGCGTTTGGGCTTCGAGAAACAATTCCATTATAAAGAAGAAACCCATATCGAGGAAATTTATAACGAATACAGAAGGCACCACGAAGGCAAAAAACACGCCATGGCACCTTTAGATGTATTAAAGTCGCAGCCTGGGGCACAATGGCCGTACGTTGATGGCAAATCTACCCAATGGCGTTTTAATGCGGAATATGATCCGGCGTGTAGCAATGGTGAAAAATTCCATTTTTATGGTAAACCAGACGGTAAGGCTGTAATATGGCAACGCCCCTACGAACCCGCTCCCGAAGAGCCAGATACCGAATATCCATTCTGGTTATGCACAGGTCGTGTGGTGGAGCACTGGCATACGGGCTCCATGACGCGAAGAATTCCTGTACTGCATAAAGCCATGCCACATGCTTATGTAGAGCTTAACCCTGGGCAGGCCAAGGAAATGCAAATAAAAACGGGCGATAGGGTGAAAATTTCTTCAAGACGTGGCGAAATTATTTTGCCGGCATCGGTAAACGAAAGAGGAGTTCCAGAAAGAAATCAGGTTTTTGTACCGTTTTTTGACGAAAATATGTTAATTAACGATGTAACCCTTGATGCTTTTTGTCCTATTTCGAAACAACCCGATTATAAAAAATGTGCAGTTAAAGTAGAAAAGGCATAACCATGAAGCGGTTCGGTATTATTTCCTTATTTATCATTTTGTTTATAGCCTTTATTGTGGTTTGGAATATTAGCTACCAAGCAGGAAAGGAGGAAGCTTACATTCCTATTGAAAGCGAAAACCCAATAACGTTGATGCCTTCTGAAAGTGGCGTTTTCGAGCGTTCCAGCTATGCGTTGGATTATGCCAATATGCCTATTGATGAAACCCATCAGCGCAGTTTAAAAACCTATTATGGTAATCGGGCTTTCCATGGGGCGCCTCCAAGTATTCCACATCCTGTGGCCAATGAGCGAAGCATGGGCGAGGATGTGTGCTTAAAATGCCATCAAAATGGAGGTTTTGTGGCCAAGTTCGATGCCTATGCCCCAGTAACACCACATCCCGAAATGATAAATTGCCGTCAGTGCCATGTGGCACAAGTGGGAAAGGGGTTATTCAAAGGGACTAATTTTGAAAAGATAAAAGCACCCGAAGTTGGGGTTAATAATGCCATGTTGGGCAGCCCACCGGTAGTTCCGCACCAAATACAAATGCACGAAAATTGTTTGTCGTGCCATGCCGGTCCCAGTGCGCCAAAAGAAATTAGGGTAACCCACCCCGAAAGGGTAAATTGTAGGCAATGCCATGTGCCAAACAACAAAGAAACCACTGATATTGGAACTTTTAAAAGGGTAAGTGATTATGTGCAGTAACAAATATTTTACAATAAAAATAGTATGCCTTTTTATGGTTTTAGGGGGCTTCTCGTGCAAGCATGGCGAGGGGGAGTATCATGGCATAATGGATAAGATTGAAGCTGAAGGAGAAAACTACCATGGAACATCCTTGTCCTCCGAACCATATTTTGAAGACATCAACATGATTGAAATCACCGAGGGTGACCACACGTTTTTAATTCCCGAACGTAAGGGTGAAATAAAGATGTTTGCTTGTACCGAATGCCATACACAACCCCTGGAGCAAATGCAGAGCAGTGATTTTAAAAAGGCCCATTGGGATATTAAGTTGGATCACGCCAACCAAAATACCATGAATTGTGTGACCTGCCACAATCCATATAATATGGACGGCTTAAAAAGCTTAACGGGCAACCACATCGATTTTAATAACAGTTACAATTTGTGCAACCAGTGCCATGCCCAACAGTTTGAAGATTGGAAAGGCGGAGCGCACGGAAAGCGTATAGGAGGATGGGCACCGCCAAGGGCATCAATGACGTGCGTAAATTGCCATAACCCACACGAGCCTCATTTTGAGTCGCGCTGGCCAGCGCGTTTCAATACGCAAAAAGTAAAAGAAAGAGAATAGAAACTATTAGAGAGGTTCCCTCTTTCGAGGGAATGATTAAAAGCAATAATTTAGGTATGAGCAGTGAAAGAAAAAAATGGTTTTCGTTGAACCTCGGAAGGAAGAAAGCAGAGCCGCATTCGTCTTGCGGTTGCGGAAAAACTTCTGAAGGTTGCGGCTCAAATGCTGTTGACCATCAAATGACAGAAGAAGCATTTAACGAGGCCGCCATCAATGCTTCTATTGGAGAGGAGCGGGTAAAGGATGGTTTTGATCAGGTTTTTGATGTTAAAATGAGCAGGCGCTCAGCTTTTAAAAAACTTACCGCCAGTTTGTTGGTAGGGGCTGGCGCGGTAAGCACTTCTTGCAGCATGATGGCTGGCGACGATACCAAGGAAAAAGCCCAAATTGATTGGGAAGAGCAGTTTAAGGGCAACTATAAACTGATGAACGATGACGAAAAAAAGGCTACGGTAGAACGGCTGATGCGTTCGTATGAGTTGCGTACGGGTAAAAACATTAGCATGTCGTCCAAAAATGCAGAGGACGATGTGTTGTACGGTTACGCCTTTAATATTTCAAAATGCCAAGGCTATATGGATTGCGTGAGCGCTTGTGTTGAGGAGAACAACCAGGATAGAAATTCGCAAATGCAATACATCCGCATACATGAAATGAAGGACGGACAAGGCTTTAATTTTAATGAGGCCGACGATAATTATTACCATGAAGTACCTGCCGAAGGGCATTTTTATATGGGTACGCAGTGTTTCCATTGCGATAATCCGCCTTGCGTAGAGGTTTGCCCCGTGCAGGCCACTTGGCGCGAAGATGACGGTTTGGTAGTGGTAGATTACGATTGGTGCGTGGGCTGCCGCTATTGTATGGCCGCTTGCCCTTATGATGGCCGACGGTTTAACTGGAGCAAGCCCGAAGTGCCAGAGGAAGAAATCAATAAAAATCAACATTATTTGGGAAACCGTATGCGTAAAAAAGGGGTGATGGAAAAATGCACCTTTTGCGTGCAGCGTTCCCGGGCGGGGAAAAACCCAGCTTGTGTTGAGGCTTGCCCCACGGGCGCACGCATTTTTGGCAATTTATTGGACCCCAACAGTACCATAAGATGGGTGCTTGAAAATAAAAAAGTGTTTAGGCTGAAAGAAGATTTGGGTACCGAGCCCAAATTCTGGTATTTTATGGATTAACGTTGGCTTTGCGTTAGGGATTGAACGGTATGTTTGAGCTCGCCGATCCAGATAGTTATCGGGAGAGGCAGCGAGAAGTGAAAGCCCGACCCTTTTTCAGGGTAACGCCCAAAAATAATGTAAATGATAAGCTTTTTTGATGAAACCTGCATAACTGAAATTTCGATTTAAAAGAAATGATTAAATGGGTGTTACATGTGGCCTTTACAGAATAATTAAAATGAACAGATGAAACAATTGAAGGTTTTTAAAAGTTTGGTAAAAGATAGTTTGGACACCATTACGCGTGGGTCTATTAAGTACCATATTTGGATGGGGGTGCTCACTTTTATCATGTTGGTGGGGATGTACTGCTATTCCATTCAGTTGGAGGAAGGCCTTAGTGTAACGGGCATGACCGATAGGGTGAGTTGGGGCTTGTATATTTCCAATTTTACGTTTTTGGTGGGTGTGGCAGCGGCAGCCGTTATGTTGGTTATGCCAACCTATGTACTTAAAGATATTGACTTTAAGCAGGCCGTGTTGATTGGGGAAGGCTTGGCTGTGGCGGCATTGATTATGTGCTTGGCCTTTGTGGTGGCCGATATGGGAGGCCCGTCGGTGCTATGGCACATGATTCCGGGGATTGGGGTGTTTAATTTTCCGAATTCAATGCTGACGTGGGACGTTATTGTACTTAATGGCTACTTGTTCTTAAATATAACCATTCCGTTTTATATTTTGTTTAGGCACTATCAAGGCAAGGAAGCCAAATCGAGCGTATATGTGCCCGGAGCCATTTTGTCGGTGTTTTGGGCGGTAGGTATTCATTTGGTTACAGCGTTTTTGTATCAGGGTTTACAGGCCCGTCCATTCTGGAACAATGCCCTTTTGGGACCTCGATTTTTGGCATCGGCTTTTGCGGCGGGTCCGGCGTTGATCATTTTGGTCTTGGCCATTATTAGAAACTTTACCGCGTTTAAAATTGAAGATAAAACCATCAAGAAAATTGCGATGGTGGTCACTGTAGCTGCACAAATCAACTTAATTATGTTGATTTCGGAATTATTCAAAGAGTTTTATGCGCCCACCCACCACAGCGAGAGCGCTTACTATTTGTTTTTTGGTCTGCATGGTAAAGATGCTTTATTGCCATGGATTTGGACGGCCATTCCATTAAATGTATTGGCTACCGTGCTGTTGACTTTCCATAAATTGCGCAATAATTTTAAGGTGCTGTTCTTTTCTTGTTTTATTTTATTTGTGGCCATTTGGATTGAAAAAGGCTTCGGATTGATTGTTCCCGGGTTTATCCCCGGACCTTACGGTAAAATTGCCGAATACACACCCACGGGCATCGAAATTGGTGTGACTTTGGGTATTTGGGCCCTTGGCGCTTTTGTTTTTACCATTTTGGCTAAAACGGCTATTGGGATTGAATTGGGGAATATAAAATATAGGAAAAATAATAAAAATTAATGTGTTCATAACATTGAGTAAGAAGTGATTTTTTTATCTTTACAATGATAAAAGTCAGTTTTTTTAAGGAAAAAATATGGGAGTTTTGTTCGTGCCCAAGCCATAAAATAGTGCAACTAATAAAAAAACATTAATACTTAACAATTGTGAACCTTCGAAAAAACATCCTTCCGGACAAGGCATCAAGATGGAGGACCATAGCGGTTTTTTTAATAGCTGTTATTACAGGATTAGGTTTTTTTATGGCAAAAGAAGCCGAATTGGTGTCGTATATGTCCGATAATCCGCAAGCCTGCGTAAACTGCCACGTTATGACACCCGTTTATAATAGTTGGATGCACAGCTCGCACCGCGAATGGGCCAATTGTAACGACTGCCATGTGCCGCATAACAATGTGTTCAATAAATATTATTTTAAGGCGAAAGATGGTCTGTTCCACGCTTCCGTTTTTACGTTAAGGGCCGAGCCCGAAGTGATGTTTATGCGAGAAGCTTCGGCAGAAGTGGTTCAGAATAATTGCATCAGGTGCCACGTACAGCAAGTTACCCAGACCAAATATGCAAATTGGATTGACGACCATAAGGAAAATAGAACAGAAAGGCAGTGTTGGAGTTGCCACCAAGAAGTCCCTCATGGAAGTGTTCATGGTATTTCAACCATAAAAAACAACATAGCGCCCTTACCCACCGATACCGAAGAAGCCGTAATTCCAGAATGGCTGGAAGACCAAATAGCAGACCAATAATTTTTTAAAAAATGAAAAACAAAGTATTATTTATCGTTACCGCAGTAGTAGTGTTTCTATTAGGAATGTTAGCATCTAGTATTGTTAACCGAAAAAATGAGGCTAAATACAAGTACGTTCCCAAAGTTGAGCTTGGGGAAAACGAACCCCGTAACGAAGAATGGGGCAAAAACTTTCCTGCCGAATATCAATCGTACTTACAGACTGCCGATACCAGTTTTGCATCCATGCAGGGCGGTTCTGCCATGCGCGACGTACTGCATGAAGATTCACGTTTGGTAGTGCTATGGGCAGGCTATGGATTTTCAAAAGATTATAGTCAGGGTAGAGGGCATTATTACGCCATTGAAGATATACACAATACCTTGAGAACTGGTGCGCCCGAGGGGAAAGGCGATGGCCCAATGCCGGCCACTTGCTGGACCTGTAAAAGCCCAGATGTACCGCGTTTAATGAACGAAAATGGCATTGCCGAATTTTATTCCGGTAAATGGGCCGATAAAGGGGCAGAAGTGGTTAACCCCATTGGCTGTGCAGATTGCCACGATTCAAAAACCATGAAACTCACCATTACCAGACCGGCTTTGGTTGAGGCGTTTCAAGAAATGGGCAAAGATATCAATCAAGCAACGCACCAAGAAATGCGTTCGTTGGTTTGTGCACAGTGCCACGTAGAGTACTATTTTGATAAAAAATTACCCGGAAAAGAAGGGGTGCCTTATTTAAAATTTCCATGGAAAAATGGAATGACGGCTGAAGCCATGGAAGAATATTACGATGAGATAGAGTTCAGTGATTGGACCCATCAGTTAAGTCGTGCCCCAATGTTAAAGGCACAGCACCCGGGTTACGAAACGTATTTAACGGGTGTACATGCCGACAGGGGCGTGTCTTGTGCCGATTGCCACATGCCTTATAAAAGTGAGGGTGGGCAAAAATTTACCGACCATCACATTCAGTCGCCTCTCAACAATGTAGCCAACGCCTGCCAAGTTTGCCATCGCGAGGATGCAGAGAAACTGAAACTAAATGTATACGAACGCCAACGTAAAGCCACAGAAAACCGCTTGAAGTTGGAAGACTTTTTGGTGAAGGCACATATCGAGGCTAAAAAAGCTTGGGATTTAGGCGCCACCGAAGCACAAATGAAAGATATTTTAACCGATATCCGCCATGCGCAATGGCGTTGGGATTATTCGGCTGCTGCACATGGCGCTTCTTTCCATTCGCCTGTTGAAACGGCTCGCGTTATGGGCGGTGCCTTAACCATTATTCAGGAAGGACGTTTAAAATTGGCCAGACTCTTGGCCGAGCTGGGGCATAATGCTCCCGTTGAAATGCCCGATATTTCAACTAAAGAAAAAGCGCAGGAATATATTGGCCTCGATGTTGAAAAATTAAAATCAGAAAAAGAAGAATTTAAGAAAAAACTGGTGCCTAAATGGCTAGAAGAAGCCAAAAACCGCGAGGCTGATTACAGCAGCAAAAAAGTGTCCATGGTCAATTAAACTTTTGCCAAGTTAAAACTAAAAGATAACACGTAAAGTTACAACACTTTTCGTGTTATCTTCTTCTTTATGCCCTATGCAGAAATTATATAGATTCTTTTCGTCCTCAAGTTTAGCGCTGTTGCTGCTTTTAGTTTTTGCAGTTGCCATGGCCGTGGCCACATTTGTTGAAAACGATTTTGGAACAGCGACCGCCTGGGCCGTTATTTACGATGCTTGGTGGTTCGAATTGGTTATGCTGGGATTGGCCATCGCGTTCTTCGCCAATATTTTCAAATACAAACTGTTGCGAAAAGAAAAATGGGCTGTTTTATTGTTCCATTTGGCATTTATCGTTATTGTTTTAGGTGCGGCCATTACACGATATGCGTCTTACGGCGGCGTGATGCGCATTCGCGAAGGCGCTTCGTCAAACGTAATTATTTCCGATACTAATTTTTTAACGCTTCATATCAGCGATGGTTCACAAAGTAAAACCATAAAACAGAAACTATCGTTTGCGCCAATTGGCAACAATGATTTTTCAATCGAAACGGAATTCAACGGAAAAAATATAGAAGTATCGTATAACGATTTTATTGCAGATGCCGTACCGGAAGTTGTTAATGATGAAGCTAATGGTGAGCCTATTTTAGAAATGGTGATAACGCACGGCAACGGCAGAAACAGTATTTTTTTAAAAAAGGGTGAAGTAGAAAGTATGGTAGGCCACCAGCATGAAATTGGTTTTGAATCTGATAAAAAAGACATCATAAATATTTCTGAAAAAGATGGCACGTTTTTTATGGAATCACCCAGAAACCTTGAGTTTTTTGTGATGTCAACCCAACAAGCCGGAAAAGTAAAAAAAGACAGTTTACAGGCCGTTACTTTAAGAACATTGTACCGCGACGGCGATATGTCGTTTGTGCCGTTGGTGTATCATGAAAAAGGTATATTTCAATTGGTAAGCGGTTCGGAAAAACCAAAAGACAATGAAGAAACTAAAGACGATGCCTTGATTGTTAATGTGAATGTGGACGGGCATGAAAAGCCTTTGAATATTTTATACCGACAAGGTTTTTTGCCAACGCATCACCATCTCGGAATGGACAATCTTCAGTTGACCCTTTCCTACGGTGCTGGTGCCATACAAACGCCGTTCGCCATAAAACTTAATGATTTTCAATTGGAACGTTATCCGGGCTCATCAAGTCCGTCGTCATATGCCAGTGAAGTCGCCATTTTAGACGACGGTGAAAACATGCCGTACCGCATTTTTATGAACAATGTTTTAGATTATAAAGGCTACCGTTTTTTTCAGGCGAGTTACGATACCGACGAAAAAGGAACGGTGCTTTCCGTGAGCTACGATAGAGTGGGCACCTTGGTAACTTATCTGGGCTATTTATTGATGATGCTGGGGATGTTTTTTTCGCTCTTCGGAAAAACATCGCGTTTTCAATTCATCAATAAAAAATTAAAAAAACTAAAAAGTGGTGCCGTAGTGGCATCGTGTTTATTTCTTTTTGCGATTCCCAATTCCGTTTTTGCAAATAAACCGGCAGATTCATTAGGCATCAATATTGAAAAGGCACTGAAAAGTCAGCAAATAGATGAGTTGCATGCCGATTTTTTTGGAAGGCTTTTGGTGCAGGATTTAGATGGTCGCATAAAACCAATAAATACGCTGGCATCAGAGTTTTTGAGGAAAATTTCAAGAAAAACAAAGTTTACTTATAACGATTTGTCGTTCAACGCCAATCAAACGTTTTTGGCCTTGCATATGCTTCCTCAGGTGTGGCAGCGGGTACCCATAATCAAAGTCGATTTAAAAAAAACAGGAACCTTGTTAGACGATGTTGAACTTGGGATTAACGGCCTTTTGGCCTTTAGCGATTTAATGGACAAATCGGGAAATTATGTGTTGGCCCAACAGGCTGAAACTGCCAACCAAAAGAAACCGGCAGAACGCAACGAATTTGACAAAGAAGTTCTCAAAATCGATGAACGCTTCAATATTCTTTACAATGTTTTTATTGGCAACTATCTAAAAATATTTCCGAATAAAAATGACGACAATAACACATGGTTCAGTTACACGCACCATTTTTCAGATTTTCCCGAAGAAGATGGGCTGTTTGCAAAAACCATCATTCCGGCCTATTTTAAAGATGTTTCAACAGGAAATTATGAAGCCGCGCACGATAAACTGATGTATATCAAAAAATACCAGGATGTTTTGGGGGCAGAGGTCATTCCCGAACCAGAGCGTATTGAAGCCGAAATTTGGTATAATAAAGCTAATGTTAACTTTTGGATGTTTCAGGTGTTTTTTACGCTCGGTTTTGGTTTGTTGGTGTTGGCCATTTTAAAAATGTTCTCGAAAAAAAAGTGGCTTACTTTGCTTAACAATATTTTTATTCTGTTGGTGCTCATTGCTTTTTTGTGCTTTACGGGCAACATTTTATTGCGCTGGTATGTGGCCCAACATGCACCGTGGAGCAACGGTTACGAAATGCTGGTTTTTGTAGCTTGGGTATTGGTTTTTTGTGGGTTGCTAACTTTTAGAAAATCCGATTTTTCGTTGCCATTGGCCACTTTGTTTTCGGGAGCGCTGCTGTTTGTAAGCTATTTGGATTGGCTAAGCCCAGAAATTACAAACTTAATGCCGGTGTTAAAATCGTATTGGTTAAAAATTCATGTGGCCACGATTGTTAGCAGTTACGCGCCATTGGCTTTATCGGCAGTTTTAGGGATTATGGCCTTGCTGTTAATGATTTTTAAAACTTCAAAAACCAAAACTATTATCGAAATAAAAATCAAAGAGCTTAGCTATATCAACGAAATGGCAATGACTATAGGTTTATTCGTTTTAGCGGTTGGTACTTTTTTAGGAGGCGTTTGGGCCAACGAATCTTGGGGACGATACTGGGCCTGGGATCCCAAAGAAACCTGGGCGCTCATTAGCATAATTGTTTATGCCATTGTGCTGCACTTGCGGTTTGTGCCAAAATTGAACAACGTTTATGTGCTCAATGTGGCCAGTATGTTTGCGTTTTGGTCCATTATCATGACCTCATTTGGTGTAAATTATTATTTGGCTGGTTTGCACAGTTATGCCGCCGGAGACCCATTGCCAATACCCTCATTTGTGTATGTGTTGGTGGTTTTTATGGTTTTGATAGCTATTTTGGCTTTTTTTAGAGAGCGTAAGCGAACGGAAACTTTAGCCGAATAGTATTATTTGCTTGTATTGTAAATAATTCTGTTGTGTATTTCTGAATTTTTAAAAGCATTTTTTAGCTACTCTGAAAATGAACCCCCTCTTTTTATGTAATCCTTAAAAATAAGTATTGAGTTCAATTTAATAAGTATTAATACTTATATTTGCTCTAAGTAATCATTCTTTAATTGCAAGCAACCCGTTTAAATACTGTTTCTTCTGCCACCCGAAAGCGCAATTCTTTTGAGGTGACTTGTGATGTTTGCGAAAATAGCAACTGCTTAATAAAGAGGAATTTGGTTTCGTTGGAAGAAAGCGGTTTGGATGTGGAAAAAAACAATTTGCGTTGCAAAAAGGGACAGCAGTTCATTATTGAAGGTGCTCCTGTAAATGGTCTGTTCTTTGTGCTTAAGGGTAAGGTTAAAGTGTTTAGAACAGGAATAAATGGTAGGGAGCAGATTGTTCGTTTTGCTAAAGAAGGTGAAATAATTGGGCATCGTGGTTTCGGAACCGAAGAATACTACTCTATTGGGGCTGTGGCGTTAGAAGATAGCGTATTGTGCTATTTCTCGAAGGTTTATCTTCAAAATACCCTTCAAAGCAACCCTAAATTCGCTTACGATTTAATGCTATTTTATGCTAACGAATTGAACAAGAGCGAATCAAAAGTAAAGTCAATTTCTCAAATGGCGGTACGCGAGCGTGTTATTGATACTCTATTGTACATCAATAGAAAATTTGGTAGCAATAAGGGCTTTTTAGATGTATCGTTGAGTAGACGAGAATATGCAGAATATGCCGGAACAACCGAAGAGCAAGTTATCAGGGTGTTTTCGGCACTGAAAAAGGAAAAGCTCATTGTAACAAAAGGAAAAAAAATAGGTATTAACGACATTCAACTTCTTAAGAATGAAATTAGTGAGCATAACTTCTTTTTAGATAGTTAGTTCGCTTAAACTTCTTTTTTAAGTTAATTTTTCTTTTGAACCATACGTAGTAATACGTATGGTTTTTTTGTTTTTAGGGTGTATAGCGTGTTGTTTGTCAGTTCTTTAGGTGATTTTTATGTGTTTTCACAGGTTTTAATATGTTTAAAAAGAGGTGTGTATATGGGTATTACCATATAATAGAAGTTGTTCTACGTATATCTTTGTCAAAAAATAAGTATTACTACTTAATTGAAACTAAAAACGATAAATATGAAATCTCTACTTAAAAGAACAACTTGGATTTTACCCGTAGCAGCCTTACTTTTTGCTTGCGGTGGAAAGGAAAAAAAGAAAGCTGTTGCCGAAAACGTGGTGGCCGAAACTTCAAACACCAAAACATTGGATATTGAAAAGCCACAGTTAACCTTTGGTTTTATCAAATTAACCGATATGGCGCCTTTGGCCATTGCAAAAGAAAAAGGATTTTTTGAAGATGAAGGTTTGTTTGTTTCGGTTGAAGCACAATCCAACTGGAAAAATGTTTTAGACCGTGTTATTGATGGTCAGTTGGACGGTTCGCATATGTTGGCCGGTCAGCCTATCGCTGCTGGAGCTGGTTTTGGTCGCCAAGCACAATTGGTAACACCGTTTTCAATGGATTTAAATGGTAACGGTATTACAGTTTCAAACGATGTTTGGTCTAAAATGAAGCCTAATGTGCCAGCCGACGAAGATGGAAAGCCTATTCATCCTATAAAAGCAGATGCTTTAAAACCTGTAATTCAAGAGTATAAAAACAGTGGTAAAGCCTTCAAAATGGGTATGGTGTTCCCAGTATCAACGCATAACTACGAAATTAGATATTGGTTAGCTGCTGCAGGTATCCACCCAGGAATGTACACTGCAGATAATGTGCAAGGGCAAATTGATGCAGAGGTTCTTTTATCGGTAACACCTCCGCCACAAATGCCAGCAACGCTTGAAGCAGGTACTATTTACGGTTACTGTGTGGGTGAGCCTTGGAATCAACAAGCTGTATTTAAGGGGATTGGTGTGCCAGTAACCACTAACTACGATATCTGGAAAAACAACCCCGAGAAAGTATTCGTAATGACTAAAAAGTTTGTTGAAGATTATCCAAATACTGCCGTAGCCGTTACCAAAGCGTTGATTAGAGCCGGAAAATGGTTGGATGAGCCAGAAAATAGAGCAGAGGCGGTAAAAATATTATCGATGTCTCAATACGTAGGTGCTGATGAAGCGGTGTTGGCCAACTCGATGACGGGAACTTTCGAATTCGAAAAAGGTGATAAAAGAGAAATGCCCGATTTCAATGTATTCTACAAGTACAATGCTACTTATCCATTCTATTCAGATGGTATTTGGTTCTTAACACAAATGAGAAGATGGGGACAAATTCCAGAGTCGAAACCAGCGGAGTGGTATGCAGAAACCATCAAAGATATTTACAGACCGGATATCTGGACAAAAGCAGCCAAGCTTTTAGTTGAAGAAGGGCACATTCCTCAAAAAGACATCCCAACTACAGATGGGTATAAAGCACCAACATCCGATTTTATAGACGGCACAACTTACGATGCCAAAGATCCAATAGCATACATCAACAGCTTTAAAATAGGAAACAAAGAAAAAGCTGTACAATAAAAAACAGAGTACTAAAATAATAAGTCATGAAGCAAAGTATAACATTAGATAGAGTAACCAGATTTGTAGGACTGGGATTTTTAACCTCAATAAAAGACCTATTCACAGGGAAACTAGGGAAGGAAGATTTTAAAGGTATCTTGCGTAAAGTAGTCGTACCGTTTGCTTCCGTGCTATTATTTTTAGGTCTGTGGCACTTAGGAGCCAAGTCTCTTTACAACACAGAGGCCGAGTTTAAAATTGAAAAAGCACTAAACGACCAAGGTCCGGCAGCTGCCGATGCTATGCGCGAATGTATAGCATCGGGAGATGTAAGCTGCCAACCCAACACCTTGCCGTCGCCAGCCAAAGTATGGGAGTCGTTTCAATCTTTATTGAGAGACCATAATATTATTGCTGCTGATAAAGAAGCCTTTATTGAAAAAACAGCAGCCTTAAATGAAAAGCGAATAGCTGAAGGGAAAGACCCGATTACTTATACAGGAAGACCGTCATTCGTTGACCAAATTTTCAGAAGTTTAAAAACAGTATTCGCAGGATTTTTATTGGCATTGGTTATTGCCGTGCCACTTGGAATATTCATCGGGTTGAGTCCTACTTTAAAGAGTTCTTTCAACTGGTTCATTCAAATATTTAAGCCTGTATCGCCCGTAGTTTGGTACTTGTTGGTTTTTATGATTGTAAAAACGGTGTTGATAGATTCCAACGAAGACAGCTCATTCACCATTTCATTCATCAGTGTGGGGTTATGCTCTATGTGGGCTACTTTAGTAAATACAGCTATGGGCGTATCATCGGTTGATAAAGATTATATCAATGTAGCTAAAGTATTGAAGTTGGGCCCCTTCCAAAAAATATTCAAAGTGGTGTTGCCATCGTCTTTACCGTTGATTTTTACGGGATTGAAAATCACCTTATCGGTAGCTTGGATGGTATTGATCGCTATCGAGTTATTGGCGCAAAGCCCAGGTTTAGGGTTGTTTGTTTGGGAAGAATTTCAAAATGGTGCCAATGATTCCAACGCAAAAATTATTGTAGCGATGTTCGTTATCGGTATCATTGGTTTCCTTTTAGACCGCTTGATGCTAACCATTCAAAATACAGTATCGTTTGATAAAACCGATGCGATTTAATACATGTTGAAGGATTCAAAATAGAAATCACCGAATCAATAAATCAACAGTTAAACAAAGAGATATGGCATATTTAGAATTAAATAACGTTTATAAAACTTACGGACAGGGTGATAATGCCACCGAGGTCCTTTCAAACATCAACCTATCGATTGAAGAAGGTGAGTTTGTGGCCATCGTAGGTTTTACAGGGAGTGGAAAAACCACTTTGGTTAACTTAATTAACGGCTTATTGCAGCCCACAAGAGGCGAGGTACTGTTTAAGGGCGAACCCGTAACCGGAACCAGCCACGAGCGAGGCGTAATTTTTCAAAACTACTCGTTGCTTCCTTGGCTAACGGTAGGGCAAAATGTATTTATGGCGGTGAAGGAAGCTTTTCCGAAGAAAAGTAAAAAAGAGCTGAATGACATTGTTGTCAATTATGTGGAAATGGTGAATTTAACACCCGCCATTAACAAGCGTCCAAAAGAATTGTCGGGAGGGATGCGTCAGCGTGTGGCCGTAGCCAGAGCATTAGCTATGAAGCCCGAAATGATTATTATGGACGAACCCTTAGGTGCATTAGATGCCTTAACACGGGGAAATCTTCAGGATGAAATTTTAAGAATTTGGGGAAAAGATAAGCGCACGGCGCTGTTGATTACCAACGATGTGGATGAAGGTATTTACATGGCCGATCGCATTATTCCGTTGCGTCCGGGGCCAAAAGCTACATTGGGGCCAGAATTCAAAATTGATATCGAGCGCCCAAGGGATAAAACCGAAATGAACGATAATGCTAATTTTAAGGAAACCCGAAATGCCATTATCGAGTATTTGATGGATATAGGAAACGAACGAAAATCGGAAGCACAGGCCGTTTACGAACTGCCTGATTTAGCACCAAAGGATTTTGTTAATCAATTTTAAACACACAAAAGATGAGTACTTTAACAGCAAATAAAACAGGAAATTTTACTGATAATGGGTTGTTTCCCGCATCAGATGTGATGTTGGATTTAAAAAACCTTAAAAAAGTGTACCCCACTCCAAAAGGTGATTATACGGTTTTGGAAAACTTGAACCTTCAAATAAAAAAGGAAGAATTTGTTACCATTATCGGGCACTCCGGTTGCGGAAAAACGACCATGTTGAGCATGATTGCCGGATTAAACGAGATTTCTGGAGGAAACATTTCGGTATTGGGAAAACATATTAAAGGTCCGGGGCCAGACCGCGGTGTTATTTTTCAAGCGCCCAGTTTAATGCCTTGGATGACGTCGCTTCAAAATGTACTGTTAGGTGTAAATCAGGTATTTCCCGATGCTACTAAAGCGCAACGTAACGATATTGCCAAGTACTACTTGCAAAAAGTAGGACTGGAAGATGCCTTCCATAAAAGAGCATCCGAATTATCACAAGGGATGCAACAGCGTGTGGGAATAGCCAGAGCATTTGCTATTAAACCAAAGGTGCTGTTGTTGGATGAGCCTTTTGGGATGTTGGATTCTTTAACCCGTGGGGAGCTTCAGGATATTCTCATTGAAATTTGGAATAAAGAAAAAATTACCGCTGTTATGATTACCCACGATGTGGATGAAGCCATCTTTTTGGCCGATCGCGTGGTGATGATGACCAGCGGGCCGCGAGCCAAAATTGGTGATGTTCTGGAAATCGATTTTGAAAGACCTAGAACCAGAAAAGCGGTTTTAGAACACGACGATTACTACAAGTACAGAAAACATTTAATTGACTTCTTAGAGCATTAATTGAAAATAAATTCCTCGAGGTGTCTTTTGAAATTGTCATTCCCGTGAAAACGGGAATCTCAAAAAAAAAAACAAATCAAATTTAGCGGGTTATTAAGGTTGTGAAACATGAGAAATGTCATAGCCCTAGGGATACAACACTCTTAAATTTGCTGAAAAATCAAACAAAAAAACAATCAAATTTTAAATATAACTCAATAACAAACCACTTAAAAACAAGAAAACATGAAGAAACAATATCTTATCATTGGACTTTTACTAGGGTGTTTACAGTTTGCACAAGCGCAGTTTACCTTAGATGGCGAGTTTAGACCACGAACTGAATACCGCAACGGTTTTGGAAGTATCATCCCTGATGCTGCCGATCCCGGTTTTGGTATTTCAACCAGAGCACGATTAAATGCTGGCTACAATACAGAAGCCTACAAATTCTATTTAAGCTTGCAGGACGTGATGGTTTGGGGTGAAAACAGGCAGATTTTACCTTACGACCAAAATAACTCGTTTGCCATTTTCCAAGCTTGGGCCGAAATTGCTCTGGGCAAAGGTTGGTCAACAAAATTGGGTCGCCAAGTGATTTCTTATGACGACCAAAGAATTTTTGGTGGATTGGATTGGGCACAGCAAGGGCGTAACCACGATGCCGCGCTGTTAAAGTACAGCAAGGGCAAGTTTTTAATGGATGTTGGTTTGGCTTTCAACCAAGATTACTCAAACCCAACAGGGTTTCAGTCGATGAACACGGCTTACAATACTTCTGGTTTTTTCTCTTATAAAACCATGCAATATGTGTACTTAAAGCAGGCTTGGGAAAATTTCACAGGTAGTTTCTTAGCTCTAAATACTGGATTTCAAAAATTCGATACCAGCAATGCCCCAGATGGTGTAAACAGTGTGCAAACCATTGGTACGCATTTAAATTATTCAAAAGGAAGTTTTGGTGCAGCGGCCAACGCTTTTTTACAAATGGGCGATAACGTAGATGGGGCCTATTTGGCGTCATTGGATTTAACATATAAAGCTTCAGAAAAAGTAGGACTTGGTGCTGGGATTGAAATCATCAGTGGAAACGATGGTACAACGGCAGATACCGAAGCGTTCTTTCCGCTTTACGGAACCAACCACAAATTCAATGGTTTTATGGATTATTTCTACGTAGGGAACCATGCCAATAACATCGGCTTGGTTGATGTTCACGTAAGTGCCAACTTTAAATTGGGTGAAAAGTCAAGCTTATTGGTTAAAGCTTTAAACTTTAGTGGAGCCGAGGCGTTGCCAAGCGGAGAAAAATCTTTGGGTACGGAATTGGATTTGGTATTCAAAAAAGCATTCAATGGCTATGCTTTGGTAATGGGCTATTCGCAATTGTTTCCAAGCGATGGCATGTACGAGCTGAAAGGTGTTAGCGAAGCTGCCGCAGCCGATATGCAAAACTGGGCATGGGCAATGTTGGTGATTAAACCAAAATTTTTAAACTAAACCAAACTGAATAATACTATCTATATATAATAATTGGAAAATAATTTTCATTTAAAAATGTAGATTAGTTTGATGTTTCCAATTTATATGAATCCCGCTTTCGGCGGGATTCTTTTTTTATGAAAAGGCGAATTATTTCACATCTGTACTTTTTAGATTAGTAACTTTTCAAATACATTTCTTACATTTAAGCTGTAAACAACAATTATGCTCAAAAAAGTTTTTGGAAGCGCCGTTTTTGGCGTAGAGGCAACCACTATTACCGTTGAGGTAAATGTTGATGGTGGTATTGGTTATCATTTAGTGGGCTTGCCCGATAATGCGATTAAGGAAAGTAACTACCGTATAGCGGCTGCGCTTCAAAATAATGGCTATAAAATTCCCGGAAAGAAAATCACGATCAATATGGCACCAGCCGACTTGCGCAAAGAAGGTAGTGCCTACGATTTAACTTTGGCCATTGGTATTTTGGCAGCCTCAAAACAAATACAAGCCGAAAATTTAGAAAAGTATTTAATTATGGGCGAACTCTCGCTCGATGGTAGTTTGCAGCCCATAAAAGGCGCTTTGCCCATTGCGGTAAAAGCGCGCGAGGAAGGTTTTAAAGGCTTTATTCTCCCAAGTATGAATGCCAAAGAAGCAGCCATAGTAAACGATTTAGAGGTTTATGGTGTCGATAACATTAAGCAGGTTATCAATTATTTTGATAAAGGTGAAGCTTTGGAACAAACCATCATCAATACCCGCGAGGAATTTGCCAAAAGCCTCGATTTCCCGGAATTCGATTTTAGCGATGTAAAAGGTCAGGAAGGGATAAAGCGCTGTATGGAAATTGCCGCGGCAGGCGGACATAACATTATTTTAATCGGCCCTCCGGGAGCGGGAAAAACCATGTTGGCCAAGCGTTTGCCCAGTATTTTGCCACCCATGACTTTGCACGAAGCTTTGGAAACCACAAAAATCCATTCTGTAGTGGGGCGCGTAAGAGATACAGGCTTGATGGCACAACGGCCTTTTCGGAGTCCGCATCACACCATTTCAAATGTAGCACTGGTTGGTGGCGGTAGTTTTCCACAGCCGGGCGAAATTTCACTGTCGCACAATGGCGTGTTGTTTTTGGATGAACTGCCTGAATTTAAACGCGATGTGTTGGAGGTGCTGCGCCAACCTTTGGAAGACCGCGAAGTCACCATTTCACGAGCAAAATTTACGGTTACTTATCCGTCGTCGTTTATGTTGGTGGCGAGTATGAACCCGAGTCCGGGCGGCTATTTTAACGACCCTAATGCACCGGTAACCTCAAGCCCTGCTGAAATGCAGCGGTATTTAAGTAAAATTTCCGGGCCGTTGTTGGATCGTATTGATATCCATATTGAAGTGACGCCGGTGCCTTTTGAAAAACTCTCGGAAGACCGAAAAAGCGAATCGTCCGTTGATATCCGGAAACGGGTAACCGCGGCACGCCAAATTCAAACGGAGCGTTTTAAAGAATCCGAGAATGTACATTACAACGCCCAAATGAACACCAAGCAAATTCGTAAATATTGTGTGCTGGACGATGGTTCAAAAGATTTGTTGAAAACCGCGATGGAGCGATTGAGTTTGTCGGCCCGTGCGTACGACCGTATTTTGAAAGTAGCGCGCACTATTGCAGATTTGGAAGCCAGCGAAAACGTAAACGATTCGCATATCAGTGAGGCCATTCAGTATCGCAGTTTAGATCGCGAAGGATGGTTGGGGTAACAGATCTCTATGGAAATAGGAATGTGTTTTTTATATTGTTTTTTGGAGCTCGTTACATATGAACATTTGAAAAGGTTTGTTTTTATAGTTCGCGGGAATCATAAAGTCTGATTGTTGCCTAAAAGATAGCAGCTAAAGAGAATCTACATTATTCATTACGCTTTCGGTCAAGACCAATACGTCATGGTGGGGAGAAAATCCAAAACCATGTGCCAATTGTGCGACGAAGTGATCGTAAAAGTTAAAAACACTTGGGTTTTAATTTGGTGGGGAAAGTTGAGGATTTGGGGTGGTTAATTTTAATGATATAAGGTCGTTTTAATGACTTATATCAGTCGTTAACTAAAGTGGTCGAAATTTTTTATATAGTCAAATTTTGTTTCATATATGTGTAACTTTAAAGCCTTAATAAATACCTGTATAAAAAACTAAAAACCATGATGTTAACAACCATAAACAGCCTTGAAGACTTAAAAATAACCGATTATTTAGGGGTGGTTTCGGGCGTTGGTCAATACGTGTAAAACCTCATTTTCTTTTAAAATAGAGAAGTTTCTGCAAACGCTGGAAAACAGCATTGAAGAGGTGAAAGAAGATGCCTTTCAAAAGCTGCGGAAGAATGCCATAAAATTGGCGCCAATGCAGTGGTGGGCATGAGCATAGATTTTGAAACTGAGCCCAATACCACCTATATTTTGGTTTCTACTACCGGTACAGCGGTAAAGGTGTCTTGAGTTTTTAGTTAAATATTGAATTTCGATTCGACTCCGTTCAGCGTGACAGTTCAGGGTGTCTTTCAAAACCAATCAACAATCCCGCATATTCATTAAAATTTTCATAAAATAAAATGCTGTGGAATAATTGTTGATAGCTTTGCGTTGTTAACTAAAAATCAAACGCGAAAAACAAATGAAAACACTAGTTAAATTTTTTGTACTGTTTATAACCACAACGCTTTTTTCCCAAAACACTATAGAACAGGAAGTTGGTGAATTTACCGAACTCAAGGTATACGATTTAATACAAGTGGAACTCAAAAAATCCAAGGAAAACAAAGCTGTTATTTCTGGTGAAAACAAAGAAGATGTGGTTATAGTTAATAACGATGGCAAACTGAAAATTAAAATGAAGTTGGGTGAAGCTTTTGATGGAGATGAAACCAAAGTAGTACTGTATTACACTCAAATTGATATTATTGACGTTAACGAAGGCTCGAAAGTGGAATCTAGCGATACCATTGAGCAGTTTGAAATCGATTTAAAGGCGCAGGAAGGCGGAAGCATCCATGTTCCCATCAATGTAAAATATGCCAACATTCGTGCGGTTACAGGTGGTTCAGTAACGGCAACGGGATCTTCCAAAAAGCAAAATGTATCGTTATTAACAGGCGGTATTTACAATGGTCAATCTTTGGAAACCCAAAACACCGATGTATCTATTAGCGCCGCTGGCGAAGCCTATGTGAACGCCTCCAAAAAAGTTGAAGCCAAAGTACGGGCAGGAGGTAACATCTATATTTATGGCGATCCCGTAGAAATTAGCGAAAGCAAAATGTTAGGGGGTAATATTACTAAAATGTAAAAAAAATTGGTGTTGATATTGGCTGTACTTAGGTACGGTTTTTTTGTGTTTATAACCAAAAACGAATAATGAAGTTTAAAATATTTCTTTACTTTGTATTGAAACCCTCTCAATAAATATGATTGACGATATTTTAACGGCCGTGCCATTCGGAATTATTCTTGCATTTACCATCGGGCCGGTGTTTTTTGTGCTCTTGGAAACTAGTGCTACCAAAGGGTTTAGGAGTGCTTTAATTTTCGATTTGGGCGTTATTTTGGCCGATATCATATTTATTACCATTGCTTTTTACAGTACTAACAATCTCCGTGGAAAAATAAGCAACGATCCTAATTTTCTCATTTTTGGTGGCGTGCTATTGATGGTTTACGGGGTCATTTCGTTTATAAAAACCTCAAAATCCTTTCGTGCCATTGTAAAGGAATTCCATAAAGTTGAACTCAAAAAAGGCTACGGCAAACTGTTTATAAAAGGTTTTCTACTCAATTTTATAAATATCGGGGTGTTGTTGGGTTGGCTGGGATTTATTGTGTTGGGCGATTCGCTTACCAGTTCTGAAAACGGCAGTTTGGTTTTTATTTTAGTGATGTTGCTTTCTTATTTTGTTTGCGATATCGTTAAAATATTGATTGCTAAAAAACTGAAAGCTAAACTCACCCCACGGCTCATTTTTAAAACCAAAAAAATAATAGCTATAGTCATTCTAGGCTTTGGAGTGTTGCTGTTTGTGCAAGGTGTGTTTCCAGATGCCTATGAAAAAAACAAGGAAAAATTGGAACGCATCAGCCCGATGAATTAAATTTTTTATTAACATTTTGTACTACGCGCTCAATACCTTGGTCATTTTTTAAGTAGTTTTAAACTGCATTTTACTTTCACATAACCACCATAGGGTAAAACCATTCATCGATTTTTAAATTTGGTTATAGCTCATTTTTTCAGTGTCGGGGCTTGGTTCTTGCGGTTCGGCGGGAATAATGGGGCGTGCATGCTGCTCGAAGAATAACTGCTGAATGGAGTCCATGCGCTTCATCATGCCTTTAATATGCTCGTCCTGATTGATAAATCCGCGTTGGAAAAAATTTCGTGGGTTGAACGTACCGTCAGAATCGCTACCAAAAAAATCATCGAAAAACGAGTCGCTAAAAATGGAGTTCTGTTTAAAATGGTTTTCGAACTGCATACGCAGACTGTCGTTAAGTTTGCCGTTTGAAGAGTAGCTGTACGAGTAAATGGAGTCGTATTTTATCAGGTTGCCATGCTCGTCGTACTCTTTGTTTACGGTAATGTTTTCGTCGGGCTTCATATCGTTTTGTGCAGTGCTGCCTTGTTTTTCCTGACCCGAACAATTGAAAAACAAGAGTAAAAATAACATCGGAATAATTTTAAGTGTCTTCATAGTGCTTACATTTTAAATTAAAAATTCTACGACGTTTTGCGTCGTAGTTCCGTTGAAATTATTATTCCCGTGAAAACGAGAATCTAAATTAATGGTTGATAATTATGTAGCAAAAAATATACCAAGGCATTATGAAAAAATAGAGTGGATTTTAAAAATGTCAGGTTGGCAGGGAGACAAAAAAAACGCTCTTAAAATGGGCGTTTTTATATCATGTTTTTGCAAAACTATGGGCTTGCGCAACGGTTACCATTGTTGGCAAATCGTTTTTTTTATTCTAATTCTATCTTGGTGGATTCAATTTAGATTCCATTTCTTCATTCGCTCGGTAAATCTTGTCTAGACTTGTATAAACAACAAAATAATCCCAAGTTGTGCCGTCAGCACTACACGCAATTACATATTCGCTCGATTCAATTTCTTTTACGTAATATTCTCCGCAAACCTTTATTCCATTTGCGACTATTATTCTACCAATATCTCTAAATTCAGAACCTTGTGGTGACCTCCAACTTTTACTGTATGTTTGCTCGTCTGTTATTATTCCGCCACTTTCTGAATTCGAACCGATAATGTATAGGACGATTAGAATTCCAATACCAATTAAGATTAAAGTTCCGCAACCAAATCCACCTTTTTTCATATTATTTCCGCAATAAGGACATTTGTCAGCATTACTGCTTATCTCTTGTTTACACTCTTTGCAATTTATTAATGCCATTAATTTCGGTTTTTATCTTTTATTTCTTGTTTTTTTATCAGGAAATCCATCCGCTGGTTCTGTGCTAGTAACAAGATTGACTTCTGGAAAATATTTTTTCATTAAATGTCTCAATGGAACTTTTGTCTCTTTATTTTCCTTGAACATTGCCTGCAATTTTTCTCCGTCCATTGTCATTCCTTCTGGCATTGATGCCATAGTTTGAGTATTAAAGGTTGCTGTCTCCATATTTTCGGAAGCAATCATTAATTCGTCCATTTCTTTAAGTAATTCTTCATCCTCTAAAACTGACATTCCTGATGCTTGACCGTGTCCGAATTGTATCATATCACTAGCTTCGTCCATTAACTTAATGTCTAGTAGATCATATTTTGAAAAAGGAATATGAAAGTCATTAAATCTTATGAATGGTTTTTCATCTATTAGTATTTGAATGTGAAAATGAGGAAAGTCCCCATTTTTTGAATTACTATGACCTTCTAAATCCGTCTTACCATAATGTAATGACCACTCAATGTTTTTATATTTTATGGTTACTTCTCTTAATTTGCTTTTGGAAGTTTCACTTTCCAAATCATTTATATTCTTGATGAAGTTTTCAGTTGTCGCAACCCAACGCAAATAACTTTCTAGTTTGAAAAAACCAATTGGTTCGGACAGATAGTTTTTAAAATCTTTCTTTCTAATTCCGTTTGGTCTTAAAAACCAATGAAAACAAGGTTCGTCAGGGTAGAAAGTTTCTAATTTATTACCGCATAAAAAACAACAAGATTTTGAAAAAGCATCTTTAAATTCCGCGAACATTTTTTTGTTTTCCTCAATTTGCTCTTGGTTTTTCTTTTCCACATATTCTGGTGGAAGACTGGCTAGATAATCTTTTAATTCTTTTGTATTATGTGGATTAATTTCTTTCAAATGAGAGTTCTGTCAAAATGTTTGCCAACAGGCGGTTAAACACAATCGCGTTTACCCACATTATATTCAGTGCTAAATATAAGTAATCATCTACAAAAGAGTAACTGTTTTACTAAGCTTTCCAAAAATATCAAGAACTATACACTTGGTTTTCTTGCTCGTTTACGCGAATAAAGGTAGTACGTTTGGTCAATTCTTTTAGCCTTGAGGCGCCCACATAGGTACAGGTGCTGCGCAGGCCACCCAAAATATCCTGTAGGGTGGTTTCAACCGAGCCTTTATAAGGCACCTCAACGGTTTTGCCTTCGCTGGCACGGTATTCGGCCACACCGCCCACGTGTTTTTCCATGGCTGTGGATGAGCTCATACCGTAAAATTTTCGGAAAGGTTTACCATTTTTTTCAATGATTTCGCCACCGCTTTCGTCGTGCCCGGCCAGCATACCGCCCAGCATTACAAAATCGGCTCCGGCACCAAAGGCTTTGGCAATATCGCCGGGCGAGGCGCAACCCCCATCGCTAATGATTTGTCCGCCCAAACCATGCGCAGCGTCGGCACACTCAATAATAGCCGAAAGCTGTGGGTAGCCCACACCGGTTTTTACGCGCGTGGTACACACCGAACCGGGGCCAATGCCCACTTTTATAATATCGGCACCGGCCAAAAGGAGTTCTTCCACCATTTCGCCCGTTACCACATTGCCGGCAATAATCACTTTTTTGGGGTACTGTTCTCGCGTACGTTTTACAAAATGCACAAAATGTTCGGAGTAGCCATTGGCCACATCAATGCAAATGAATTGCAATTGCGGATGCGTTTTAAAAATTTGGGCCAGTTTTGCCGAATCGTTTTTACCAATGCCCGTGCTTACGGCTATATAGTTTTCAGCGCCTTTGGGCAACTGTGCCAAAAACAGGCTCCAATCGTTAATGGAGTAGTGCTTGTGTATGGCGGTAAATAGTTTGTTGCTGGACAGTGCTTTGGCCATTTCAAAAGTGCCCACCGTGTCCATATTGGCTGCCATAATCGGGATACCTTCCCATGAAATTGGGCTGTGCAAAAACTTAAATTCCCGATTAAGGCTAACTTCCGATCGGCTTTTTAAAGTAGAGCGTTTCGGCCTGATCATAACATCTTTAAAGCCCAGTTTTATATCGTATTCTATGCGCATTTTTATGAAAGTTAAGTGAAGGGATTGATGCTTAAATGTAGTTAAATTAAAAATATTTTTATAGGGGTTTACGTATAATAGTTTTGTAATTTTACATATTTATAAATAAGTTTGTTAAAAGCGCCAATCTAATGAATTTCCTTTCAAAATTTATGAAATCCGTAAAGGTGAAAAAGAAGCAGTCTTTTTTCATTTTTATATTTATTGCGGCTATTTTGGTGGTGGGTTATGCCGTTTTGGAGGATAAGATTTATGAGAATACGGCGGCCGCTATTTTATTCATTATCGCTGCGGGGCAAGTTTTGGTTTTGCAATTTTTCTTTAAAAACCAGTTGAAAAACGATGTGGTTAAAACCAATTTAAAACACCGCATTAAGGAGCTTAGGGAAGAGGTTGAAGTGGCTGATAATTTGGCAAGTGAAAAATCGGTGTATTTGGCGAATATGAGTTACGAGGTGCGCACGCCACTCAGTACCGTTTTGGGCATGATGAACATGTTGAAACAAACCGATTTGACGGCCGACCAACGGGCGCAGGTGGAGATTGCCGAATATTCTTCACAGCATTTGCTGCAATTGGTAAATATGATTACCGATAATTCGGAAGTGGAAAATGAAGGCGTATCGTTGAATTTAACGACGATGGATTTGCGTTCAGACCTTACCAAACTGTTCAAGGTGTTCGAGTACCAAGCTTGGGAAAAAGGCTTGGAATTTGAATATACCTTTTTGCCAAAAGACAACGATAAGTTTTTGCTTATTGGTGATTCGGCACGCATCCAGCAAATACTCATTAATTTAATAAACAATGCCATTAAGTTTACCCATTTTGGGAAAGTGTCTGTAATTGTAGATCAATCGGTGGGCATTCAAGGCGAGCAAATTATAGCCTTTTATATTAAGGACACCGGAATAGGCATACGGCCGCATGTGGCTAAACAAATTTTAGGCCATAACAAACAGTCTGTCAACGAGCCCACTTTAAAAGATTACAGAGGGCGGGGTATTGGTTTGGCTATTTCCAATAAATTGGTGAAAATGATGGGCGGACAGCTTAAACTGGAAAGTAAAGAAAATGAAGGTTCTACTTTCTATTTCAGCCTTCAGCTTAAAAAAACGCTCAATCTAAAGCTAGAGGAGGAAACTAGTCAGCCTATTTTGTTGGAAAAACTGAATGTTTTGGTGGCTGAGGATAACCGCACAAACCAAAAGGTGATTAAGTTTTTGTTGGAACGCCATGGCGCTGATTGCACGTTTGCCAAAAACGGATTGGAAGCCGTTGAGCTTTATAAAATATTGGACTTCGACATGGTGTTTATGGATATCTATATGCCCGATATGGACGGTTACCAGGCCACAAAATCCATTAAGGAAACCGAAAAGTACGATGCTAGGCGAACGCCCATTATTGCGGTGTCGGCCAGTGCTTTTGAAGAGGATATCAATAACGCTAAACTTGCTGGGATAGACGACTTTTTGGCCAAACCTATCGAGGACGAAAAGCTAAGGTACTTACTACTTAAATATTCTAAAAAGAGTGCTTAAGGCATCTATTTTCCTTGAAAATTAATGGCGCAAAGTCGCTAAGATGTAGCCTTACCCAATTTAAGACACAGCTAAATTCAATAAATTTTCATTAATATCATTCGATTCGGGGAAGAATTCTTCCCCGAATCGAGGTTTATATTCCCTGGGTGATTTATTGCCCAGGGATT